>JAJZDM010000063.1 GCA_021806005.1 Acidobacteriota bacterium
AGACGCGTTCAGCAATCATCTTCCACTTCCCTTTGGGTCCATCCTAAACGGAACAGTGAAAGACCTCCTGCATTGTACCGTCGCGATCACCTCACCACAGACTGCGCCCCCTCCTTAGCCGGATCACCACCCACGCACCTGCAGACCCCGCACCCCACCTGCAAGGAACCACCGCCACAGGCTCTCAGCCCAGACCACAAACCAGACAGCAAGACAACGGACGCCATGGATGGGAGGGATCCGCTTCTTCTCTCCCGCATCCATGACGTCCGGCAAAATAACGAGTAACAAAAGAAGAACCGTCCTAAGGCTTCACAACCTGCACCACGTTGCCACCAGCAGCCGTCGCCACCGCCGCTCCGGTCTGCGTCAGCCTGCCGCTGCGGTCATCCCAGTGCAGATGCGTCACCCTCCCTGCCCCCTTCTCATAGGCGTAGGTGGTCCCATCATCCGCAAACAAGGCAAAGTCGCCATCCGCTCCCGGATAGACACGCACCGCTGCAATGCTCTGCGCCTGGTGCGTATCCTCCACAGCCGAACCCAGCGGCAGAATCGCCCCGGCGCGAACAAACAGTGGCAGCACGTCAATCGGCGCCTGCGCCGTGATCGTCTGCCCACCCTTCAGCCGTTCATTCGTCCAGTAGTTGTACCAGTCCGTTCCTGCGGGCAGATACACCTTGCGGCTGGTCGCTCCCTGCTCAGTCACCGGAGCCACCAGAAAATCCGGGCCGAACATGTACTCATCGCGGATGTCTGTCACCTTTGGATCACCGCCAAAGTCCAGCGGCAGCGCACGCATGAACGGAGCGCCGGTGAGCCATGTGTTGTAGGCCTCGGAGTAGATATACGGCAGCAGTGTGTAGCGCAGCCGCAGGTACTTCTCCAGGATCGGCTCCGCCTGCTTCCCATACGACCAGACCTCATTTGTCGGACGGCTGCCGTGGGTGCGGAAGATGGGCAGGAACGCCGCATACTCAAACCAGCGCGTATAGAGCTCTGGATAATCGTCGTAGCCGCCCACATTCGCCCGCGCATCGGATGGATCCAGCAGCGGAGGATGCGCCGGATGATGCACCGCCGGCAGGTACTGCCATCCGCCGGTGTCGTTGGACCAGTAGGCCATCCCCGAGGCGCAGAAGTTAAGGCCCGTGGGAATCTGACGCCGCAGCGTGTCCCACGTAGGGTAGATGTCAGAGGACCAGAAGATCGTGCCATTGCGCTGTGCGCCCAGGTAGGCATCGCGGGAGAGGATCAGCACCCTCCGCTGCGGCTCATCCCTGCGCATGCCGTCGAAGATCGCTCCGGTGTGCAGCAGCGGATAGACGTTGAAGAACTCCGTTCCCGGCCCAATATGAAAGTACGCTCCATTGGGCGGCAGGTCGGGCTCGGTCTCATCGGCCCACACGTTATCAAACCCGTACTTCAGAATCCGGTCACGAATCGTCTCCCAGTACCACCTCGCCGCCTGGGGATTGGTCGTGTCGATATCGGAGCCTGCCCGGTCGTAGGGCAGGCCGTTGATCGGCGTTCCATCCGCCAGATGGATAAACCAGTTCTTGCGCCGCAGCATGTCATAGAAGCGGTCGCCGGGCGCAAAGCGCGGCCACACGCTGATCATGGTCTCAAAGCCCATATCGTGCAGCTTGCGATTCATCGCCGCGGGATCCGGCCAGTCCTTGGGATCAAAGTCAAACTGACCCATGCGCGTGTAGTAGAACCAGTCCACCACCAGCACGTCGGCGGGCAGATGCCGCTGGCGATAGCCCTCCGCCACATCCAGCAGCTCCTTCTGGCTGGTGTAGCGCTGCTTGCTCTGGATGTACCCATAAGCTGCCTTGGGCAGCAGCGGCGTCTTCCCGGTCAGCCGACGGTACCCCGCATAGATCTCATCCGGTGTCTTGCCGGCAATCACAAAAAAGGAGACGCTCTCGCCCACCTGGGATTGCCACTGCGTCTGCTCGTTGAATCCCATCGAGACCGTTGTCTTCGAGGAGTTATCCCACACCAGCCCATAGCCCTTGTTGGTGATATAGAACGGAACACACGTGCTCGGTCCCGCTGGCGCCAGGTAATCGTTCCAGCAGTTAATCGAGTGACCGCGCAGATCCAGGAAGCCCTCCTGATTCTGCCCCAGGCCGTAGTAATGCTCATCCTCTGGCGAGCGAAAGGTCGCTCCAACCACATAGAACGGAGGATCGGTCGGCCGCCGATCGAGAGCCAGCTTCGCAGTCCCATCCTTCTGGTTCGGAACCGCCTGCATCCATCCCGTCAGCTCCAGCAGCGTCTCGCCCTCCGGCGTGCGCAAAGTAATGTGCGCTCCCGGAGTCGATCCGTCAAAGTACCGTCCAATATCCACCTGCGTCCGCAGCGGTGGATCGCCGGATGCATCCTCCCGGTCGACCGTAGCCACGATGCGCGACGATTGATAGACATCCGCGCCGCTCGTTCGGCTCGCGCTCCAGCCGGAGTCTGTGGGCGTGGCAATCAACCCATAACCAGGACGGGCCAGCGCGGAGGCCCTCTGCAAACTCAACGTCACCCTCAGGATGTTTGGCGCATAGGGCTCGAGCACGATCGTCTCGCCCCTGCGGTCCAACTCCAGATGCTCCACAGGGGACTGCGCCAGCAATGCGGCGCCAACCCAGCAACTCCCTGCAACAACAGGGAACAACAAAAGCAAAGAAGCCCAACACCTACGCATTCATCCCCCCCGACACCTGCTTCCTCAACGTTGTTCACCTTGCCCCTTCCCGCTTCATGATCGGGACGGCAAGGCTCGCCACCCAATGTCTTTCCATCACATCTTGCTGGGTCTCACAGCGCCGTGGAAGGAAGCAGATCGCCGGTCCGGTGCTCGCGCATCGGTCTTTTCCAGCAGCACCTGTTGCCTGGCCCGTTCTTTCTCAAAAATGCAGAAGCCGGTTCGCTTTGGACTCGCCGCAGCGAACCGGCTTCTGGTTGAGGTTAGAAGTTGTACTTGATGGAAAGCTCAATGATGCGAGCGTATCCGGCTCCCGAGTACGGTGTCTTCTGGTTCTGGCAACCCCACACGTCGGAGTTTGTACCGCAGGATCCGCTGGTAGCCGCACCCAGAATGGCGCTGTTGGTCGTGAAGGTGTGGCCTCCATCCTCCGTCTGATACGTCAGATTGAGCATGTTGCCACCGGTTGATCCCCATAGGGAGTGATTCATGAAGTCGAAGGCGGAAGCGCGGAACTGCACGTTCTGCCGACCCGTAATGTTGAACGTCTTGAAGATGGTCAGGTCAGTATCGTCATACACCGGACCGCTCAGGTAGGGATGAATCTGCCGCCCACCCTGGGTGCCCACGGTAGGAACGCTGAAGCAGCTCAGATTGAGCAGCCCCAGCGACTGCAGGCCACCCTTCGGATCGCAGGTGGCAACCGGCAGAATCTCGTTCGCGTCGGTTCCAAACCACGTCTTCGACGTCAGCGTCTCGGTGCCTCCGCTGACGTTGTTTCCGTAGCCGGTCGGCTCCTTCACCGTCAGGCCGAAGTTCTGTGACGTCTCAGCCTGCAGGTTGCCGCCGTCCTGGAAGGTGGTAATACCGGAGATGGTCCAGCCATTCACCACTCCACCCACCAGCCTCATTCCGCCGTGATAAAGATTCCCCAGGTTGTACGCATAGGAGGCGTTGAAGACCTGCGGACGATCGATCGAGAGAATGCCGTAGTTCCCATGCACGCTGAATGCGTCCAGCGTGCTGTTCACCACGCCCAGCGACTTCGACCAGGTGTAGTTGAAGTCAAAGGAGGCATGCCCGGTCTGCTTCACCCAGGCGATCTGCAGGCCGTTGTAGTTGGAATTTCCAACGTGCTCAAAGACGTACAGGCCGTTGCTGGAGTAGCCATAGCACTTCCCGTTCGCCAGGCAGCCGCCATACGGATAGTAGTCCTGCAGGGCATACGTACCCGTGTTATCCGGATCGGTAGGCGCAGCGGCTCCCGTCACCGGATCTGCGCCGAATAGGCCGCCCAGCGGAATCTTGTTCACGTTGGTGTACTCCAACCCGCCGATGTTGGTGCCGGAGCTCTCTCCGCCCATCAACAGATGGTCCGTGCTGTTGCCGACGTAGGCTACATCCAGCATGCTGTTCCACGGCAGCTTGCGATCAATGGTCAGGTTCCACGAGTAGGTCTGGGGATCCTGGTAATCATTGGCATCCGCCGCGTACACCGTGCCTGCGGGCGAGTTGTTCCCCGCCGCCGCCTGCTTCGCAATCTGCGACAGGGTAATCGCCTCGCCGTTTGGCGAATCATAGGTGGCAATATTCTGCGCCACGCTCAACTGGCTGCTGTAGTCGTTGAACTGATCGTTCCAGACGTACTCGCCCCAGCCTCCGCGGATCACGGTCTTCCCATTGCCCTGCAGATCATAGGAGAATCCGACGCGCGGACTGGTCCAGGCAAGACGCGTGGGCGAGCCTCCGTTCGGTATCCCCGGATTGATTGCGTGCCAGCGAACACCGGGATACTCCACAATCTGCTTCCCGGCCGTCTCGTTCTCATCCACGTCCTGAGCAAACAGTTGCGGCATCCAGGTCGCAAGGCCTACACCCTGGCGATCGTACCAGCGTCCCACATGATCAAAGCGAACGCCGGCGTTTACAGACAGGCGCGGCCGCACCTGCCATGTATCCATCACATACGCTGAGGTGGTGCGATAGGCCATATCCTGCGTCACTGCGGCGCTCTGCTGCTGAAACGAACTGGCAATGCCCATCATGAAGTTGGCGGTCGGGTTGTTCGAACCGATCTCCGTGCCCGGGGCGACGCTGGATCCGTTCACCTCGTTCGGCAGTGCATTGCTCGCGTAGTACAGCTGGCCATTTGGAGAAGACCAATAGCCCTGGTCGTTGCCGACCAGCTCCGTAAACGCGCCCACCTTGAAGGTGTGCGTACGCCAGACCTTGGTTACGTTGTCGGTAAACGACGGAACCGCCTTCCGGAGTACGTATTCGCCAGCAGAGCCGAAGAGGTCAGGTTGGGAGATGTTGGGGAACGTGGTTGCCGCCGGAGAGTTGATCGAGGGCACAACCTGGGAGGCTGCGCTATAGACCGTCCCGTACGGATATTCCAACGCGGTCTTGTAGATCGCGGGTAGATCGGCTGGCCGGGTCGGGGAGTTGTCATAGCCCCAGCCAAAGATGAACTCGTTGGTCAGGGTGGGCCGGATGACGCTGATGAAGTTCACCGTCGCCACGCGCGAGGTATTCGGCTGCGACATCAGACCGCCCGGATACTGTACCGAGTAGTTGGGCGTGTAGTACATCTGCGCCTCGGTAATGTAGGTCGTCGCACCCTGCTGGAACGTGACAAACAGCTTGTTGTTCTCATTGATGTCGTAGTCCACCCGGCCGCGCCACACATAGCCGTTCTGAGCGTTGGAGTACGGCAGTTCATAGTTGTAGCCGCCGGGTGTCGTCGCCGGATTGGCATTGGCGGCCGGGAACATCTTCGCCAGCGCAGTCGCGCCCGCGTCTACCGGTACATTTGCAGCGTTGATCGCGTTACCCTTCGGATCCAGATACCCTGTCGGGTCGGCGCACCAGTTCACCGCCGATGAACTGAATCCGTTGGGACACAGCGCCGCGTTGCCCGCACCACTGGAGGTAAAGTTTCCGGAGAGCATGCCGGCGCTCGGGATGTAGGACTCCAGAGGAGTGGATGACGGCAGCGTCTGCTTGTAGTACTCGTAACCGGTCCAGAAGAACAGTTTGTTCTTGTAACCGGGGATGGGGATGGGACCGCCGATATTGCCGCCCGGATAGTAGTACTGCCCCGGCTGCTTCGGCAGGTTGGAGAGGTTGTTGAGCCAGGTGTTGGAGTTCAGAACCTGGTTGCGTGCATAGAAGTAGACCTCGCCGTGATACTTGTTCGTACCGCTCTTGCTGGTCGCGTTGATGACCACCGGTCCATTCTGCGCGTCAGCTCCGAAGGTCTGCTGGACCTTCACTTCGGCGGTCATATCCGGGTTGGGAACGGCGATCGACCAGCAGTTGCAACCCGGGTCAATGATGTTGGCGCCGTCCAGAAGGAATCCCGTACCGCCACGATAGGGAGAGCCGCTCGGGGAGTAGCCCACGCCGTCCGTACTGCCCGTCGGAGCCTCTGCGGAAAAGTCCACCGAGCCGCCGCCGGACGCGCCGTTCGGCACATAGGTCACGCCCGGAAGGATCTTCAACAACTCGGAGACGTTGCGGCTCTCCAGGGAGAGCCTCTCCAGATCCTTGGAGGTGATCACATCCGATCGCACCCCGGAGTCGGTGGGAAGGATCTGCGGTGGCGCCGCCGAGACGGAGACCATCGTATTCGTCGATCCCACCGCCAGCGCAATGCCGGAGACCGTGCGCACATCGCCAGAGTTCATGACGATGCCCGTCTGCCTCCACGTCTCAAACCCCTTCACCTGGATCTCCACCGTGTAGTTTCCATACGGAACCGCGGCAAAGGTGAAGTACCCCGCGGCGTCCGCATCGGTGGAGCGCCTGTCATTGGTTGCCTCGTTGATCAGGGTCACCGCCGCCTTCGGAACCACGGCTCCGGTCGTATCCTTAACCGTTCCCGAAAGGCTTCCGGTAACGATCTGGGCCGCTGCTCCGATAACCATGAAGCATGCGGCTATAGCCACTGCGATCGCTAATGTCCATGGCGCCCGGAACATCCCGAACCCCCAGGGAACGCGTTTGGTCTGGATCACTGTCCTTCCCTCCTCTAATCTCATAGCTTCTGAGCCCTCCTGCTCAGTCCTTCAACTTCGTGCACCGTCACTCAAGATCGTGTGCAGATCAAAGAGCACCAGGTTTCGAACGCCTCTGGCTACCCTTGCTCAATCCGAAGGGCAATCTAGGTTGCGTAAAGAACGAGTGACAAGTAATACTCGGTGTTTTACCGTAAAAATCATTTATTTTCATAAAGATAGAATCAGCATTACGCACTTCCCCCGCCCCTCGGAAGCAACCACCGCGAGAGTGGTGAAACCGCTTTCGTGATTCTCTTGACACCCTCTGTAGGATCTTGTCTACTTAGTCGGAGGCTTCATATGGGCCCCAGAGGCATTCCGTGTCCCTGTCGACGCGGCTGCGGCATACGTTGCCGCCTGTTGGCCCAAGGCTCGTATACCTTCGCAGATGAACTACACAACGTTGCGCTCTGGCCAGCAAGTTGTTGCCTCCTGAAGGCGGGTATTGGATGAAAGCGGCTGCGGATTCTCCACGGAGCGGTGAGACCCCGGGCGTGGAGGAGGAGCAAGACAACGGAAGGCGACAAGCGGTTCTGGCCGAGCTTCAGGCGGTGCTGGATAGCCCCGTCTTTCGCAGTGCGTCGCGCTGCCGGCAGTTTCTCCAGTACATCGTTCAGCACCAGCTTGACGGTCACCCCGAGCAACTGAAGGAACGCACCATCGGAACCGAGGTCTTTCAGCGGCCCGCAGGCTATGCCACGGGTGATGATCCGGTCGTTCGCGTACAGGCTGGCGAGGTTCGCCGCCGGCTGGAGACCTACTACCAGACCGCTCCAGCCGACTCGCCGCTCTGGATTGAGCTCCCCCGCGGCTCCTATGCGCCCACCTTCCATTGGCGCTCCGCCGCCGCCGTGTCCGGACCGGGAACACCGAACCCGTCATCCGACCCGCATCTGCATGACCCGGATACCGCGCACCCAGCCGCTTCGTCTCCCACCCCACCCGAGGCTGCCCCCGCCAGGCGCTCCCGGCTGGGGCGATGGCTGGTTGTGGCCGTGGCCCTCCCGGTCCTTATCGCAGCCGCCCTCTTCGCCCTCCGGTCCGATCGCAGCAAGCAGCAGAAGAGCGCCATCGATCGTTTCTGGGCGCCCATGTTCAGCAGTCACCAGCCCATCCTGATCTGCCTCGCCAAGCCCGTGGTCTACCGGCCCACGCAGGATCTCTACCACCGCTACCAACTCTCTCATCCGGGCGCCTTTGCCACGGAGGCAGACAGAACCAGCCAGCCCTTGCCCATGAACTCCAGCGACAAGATCTCCTGGGACGACCTGTACCAGGCCTCGGACTACGGGGTGGCGCTGGGCGATGCCTATGCGGCCATCAACCTTTCCATGCTCCTGGGCCAGTTGGGCAAAACCAGCCAGGTGCGCATCGGCAACAGCTATATCTCCTACGAGGACCTCCGCAGCTCCCCATCGGTGGTCGTCGGCGCCTTCGATAACAAGTGGACCCTGCAGTTAACCTCTAACCTGCACTTCAACTTTGTCGAAGACGGCGATGACTTTTCCATCCGCGAGCTCAACGGCGGCCACCGGGTATGGCGGACGCAGTACAACACCCAGGGACAGCCGGTAGAGGACTTCGCCCTGATCGCCCGCCTGCTGGACTCCAGGACCGGACAGTTTACCGTGGCCGTGGCAGGCGTCAGCGGCGCGGGCACTGAGGCGGCGGGCGAGTTCCTCTCCGATCCCCAGTTGATGGGAGACGCTCTTCGGAACGCTCCCCCGGGATGGCAGGAGAAGAATCTGGAGTTCGTCCTGGAGACCTCGATCACAGACTCGGTCCCCGGCCCGGCCCATATCGTCGCCTCCTACTTCTGGTAGGGCTATGCTCCTTCGCCGCGTGCCGGGCAATCATTCATAGGGAATCTCCGGAGCCGCGGCCCAAACCCGTGCTGCGGGTATATCAGCCTCCGCGCCCAGAGTTCCTCCGCGGTTCGGGTAACCCAGCGCGAAGCTCGCGTAACCGGGCGAGCGATGCTCCCGCCAAACAGCAAGGCCGCCCGGGTGGGCGGCCTTGCTGTTTACGAGAATCCTCTCGGTCTTAGTACACATCCCGCTCGTAGCGATGCTCAGCCTTCATCTTCTTCAGGTACTCAGCCGCCTGCTCCGGTGTCCCGCTGAGACCCTTGGCAATCGACTCCAGCAGCACCTGCTCCACGTCCTTGGCCATGCGGCTGGCATCGCCGCAAACATAGAAGTGGGCTCCGCGCTCCAGCCAGGCAAACAGCTCTTCGCTGGCCTCGCGCAGGCGATCCTGCACATAGATCTTGTTGGCCTGGTCGCGGGAGAACGCGGTCTGCAGCTTGGTCAGGAAGCCCTTCCTCTCCATCGCCTCGAACTGCTCCCGGTAGAGGTAGTCAGAGGCGGCGCGCTGGTCACCAAAGACCAGCCAGTTGTCGCCCTTCGCTCCGGTGGCCTCACGCTCCTCCAGAAAGGCGCGGAAGGGCGCAATGCCCGTACCCGGCCCGATCATGATAATCGGCGTGTTGGGATCCTCCGGCAGACGGAATTGATCGTTCGTGTCCAGAAACACCGGCAGCTTACTCCCCGCAGGTGCGCGGAAGCCCAGCAGGCCGGAGCATACGCCCTGGCGATCTTTCCCGTGTCCGTTATAGGTCACCACCCGCACCGTCAGATGCACCTGACCTGGGTGCGCCCTCTGGCTGGAGGCGATCGAGTAAAGGCGCGGCATCAGGCGCTGCAGAATGTTGAAAAGATCCTGCGGATCCTTCACGATTCCAGGAAAGTCTGCCACCAGATCGACAAACTCGCGTCCCCAGCAATAGTCCTCAAGCGCCGCCTTGTTCTCCGGCCCCAGCAACGCACGCAAACCCGCCGGCACATTCTCTCCCGCCAGCTTCGCATACTGGTTCACCGCGCCGCGCGCCAGCTTGCCGATCCCCAGCTTGGAGGTCAACGCCTCGCGCACCGTGATCTCATTGCCGGGCGTACCCTTGACAGGCTCAATCACCTTCTCGCTGCCATCAAAACCTAGCACCTTCAGCAACTCGGTCACAGCCTCTTCGCGATAGGTCGGAATCACCCCGAGCGCGTCGCCCGGCTTGTACGTCATACCCTCGGCCAGTTCCATCTCGACATGAATGGTCACCTTCTCAGAAGCAGGACTGGTCAGATGCTCGTTGACCAGAACCGTAGCCAGGTATGGGTTGGTCTTGCTATACACGGGGCTGTTGGAGGCAGCCTCTACAGGGGCGGCAAGTGTCGAATCGCTCATATACTCCCAAATTATAGTGAACGCATTACGTCCAGTTGTGATCATCCGCACATACACACAGGCCGCGCTGTTCGATCAGCGAACAACCAGCGCGCAAGGCCTTCATTCACATGACTTACATCGCCGGCGGATGGTGCGGGTCAACCCCGTGGGTTTCAGACCCGCTGCTGATCGCCAAGGCGTCCGCTCCACGGTGGGCTCCCTGCGCCTCGTCAGGATTCACCAGGTCGCGCAGCTCCTTGCTCGGCTTGAAGTAAGGAACTCTCTTGGCGGGCACCGCAACCGACTCTCCAGTCTTGGGATTCCGCCCGGTCCTCGGCTTGCGCTGCCGCGAACGGAAGCTCCCAAACCCGCGAACCTCAACCTTGTCGTTGGCCTTCAAAGCATCGATGATGGACTCGAACAGCGTCTCGACGATCACCTCACCATCACGGCGAGTTAGATCTCCAAGGGCAGTCACGTGATCGACCAAATCGGCTTTCGTCATGAAACCTCCTGCACTGTATAGATGGGTATTAGACGGTTGCTACTCTCTCATCTTGTGACGTATGCTTTGCCCCGGAGGTTACAGTCCATCTGCATTGAGCAGCGGGAAAAACCCCTCCCCACTACGGCAAAGCCCCTATTTACATGACTATAGCATGATATCGTCACGCGATACGATCAACTACAGCAAGAGCCTGCGCTATCCTGCATCCTGCGATCGCCGTGGATCGCCTGCGGTTCGCTCCCAGCCCGACTCCACTCCCATTCGCCGCCTGCGCTGCACGGCCTACTTCCACAAAAAATAAAACCCCGGCGAACGGCCCAGCATCTGCCCTGGGTCTCGGAACAACCCGTCGGCATCCTCCAGCGCGCTAAGCAGACCGGGTCGCTCGGAGGGGGGACGCACCACCTTGGGCTCGCCCTTGATGCCCACCGAGCGCGCCGTATCGATCAGCGCCGTGCGGTAGCCGCCCTGCGCGTCGATCAGTCCCAGGGGCTGGGCCTCTTCCCCGGTCCACACCTGCCCGGTCGCCAACTCGGTAATCCGGGCATCCGTCGCATGGCGCCCCACCGCGACATCATGCACAAACTGCCCGTACATGTTGTCCACCAGCGCCTGGAAGTAGGCCTGCTCCTGCGGCGTCATCGGGCGGGTGGGATCTCCGGCGTCCTTCAGCGCCCCATGCGAGATGGTCACAGGCTTCAATTTGGCCCACTGCAGCAGATCGCCGTAGTTGGTCCACTCCATGATCACGCCGATGGACCCCACCACCGAGGCCGGATTGGCATAGATTCTGTCGCATCCCGAGGCGATGTAATACGCTCCCGAGGCGCCCACGGACTCCACGGAGGCCACTACCTTCTTATGCGTCTGCTCCCGTATCCGCATCACCTCGCGGTAGATCTCCTGCGAAGCCGCTGCTCCCCCGCCCGGGGAGTCAATGTGAAGCAGGATCGCCTTGATACTGCTGTTGTTGCCGTACTCCTCCAGCTCCTTGTTCACCCGCTCGGTGTCCTTGTCGGTGATCACCCCATCAATGTCGATCACCGCAATGGCCTGACGCCCGAAGTTCACGCTGCCCATCTCCATATTTGGATCCGTGCCCAGCGCCAGCGTCTTGATCGCAGAGACAAAGAACACGCCCATGGCCATAGTGGCCAGCCCCAGCACACCGGCCAGAAGCACAACCCAGGGCCAGGTGGGACGCCGTCCCCGGTGATGTTCGGGCTGGGCATACATCCCGGCGTAGCCGGGATAACCAGCATATCCGCCATAGCCCGGAGCAGCATACCCGGCTCCCGGCGTTGGCGGCACTGGGTCAGCCTGCTGCGGTCTCTGATTTGCTTCCTGCTGCGGGGAGAGTGGAGGGAGTGGCTCCGGCATGGCCTTGAGTCTACCAGAGTCCTCCCTCCCGTCCGGCGGCACGGCGTCCGCCCTGCCGCAGCATACAACGAACTTTGAGGAGGCGAAATCATGGCATTTTTCTAATACATTGTCGTAGGATGAAGACGACTCGAGCTTTTTAAGGACCCTCAACCTCGTTCCTGTTCCCTTCCGGCAGCCGCGCTCCGGCTGTAATCCAGAGGAACGGGTCTATGGCAGAGAGCCTCGAACCGGGCAGATCGCATGCAGCCGCTTCCCCCAGAACGACGGACTCCATCTCCGGCATCTCCGCGCCTGAGCATCGTCATCCCCGCCTACAACGAGAGCGCGCGCATTGAGGCAGCGCTCTCCAGCGTCCTTGCCTGGGTAGCTTCCGTTCCCTGGGAGACTGAGGTGTTGGTCATCGATGACGGCTCCACGGACAATACCTCGGCCATCGTGCACCGCTGGATGGCCTCCCGACCCTCGTTGCACCTCATTCAGAATCCCGGCAACCGCGGCAAAGGATACTCCGTGCGCAACGGTCTCCTCCAGGCCTCCGGCCAGATCGTCCTCTTCAGCGATGCAGACCTCTCGGCTCCCATCGAAGAGGCGCAGCGCCTGATCGATGCCATCGAAGCCGGCTCGGATGTAGCCATCGGCTCCCGCTGGCTGGACAAGCAGAGGCAGACCATCCACCAGCCGCTCTACCGCCGATTCTTCGGCCGCTGCTTCAACTGGGTCACGCGCAAGGTGATGGGCCTTCCCTTCAAGGACACCCAGTGCGGCTTCAAGGCCTTCCGCCGTGACGCCGCCCAGACCATCTTTCGCCTCCAGACCATCGAGCGCTGGGGGTTTGACCCGGAGATCCTCTTCATCGCCCGCAAGCTCCGCTACCGCATCGTCGAGGTCCCCGTCACCTGGGGCCACGATGAGCGCAGCCGCATCAGCTACTTGAAAGACGGCATGAAGATGCTGCAGGAGATGGGCCAGATCCGCTCCAACAGTCTGCGCGGCCGATACGATCAGGCCATCGCCGCCTTGAAAGATACCAGCCACATGGTCACTCCGCCGGTCGAACGCAACAACTCCTCTCACTCCGCCAGTCCCAGACCCGGGCAGGCGTAGCCTCTTCGAACCCTCCACTTACGGAACACCTGGGCGCTTACCGGACGATTCCTGTCTCCCATGCGGGTGCGGGAGCCTCCACCCGGTGCGACAATGGAATTCGTCTCTCCCACGGTTGAGGTTGGGTACGTTGCTTCGTTCTTTTTTCATCGCTCTTTCCACCAATCGCTCCTTTCGCGCCTTCTCTGAACGTTCCTCTCTTGGCCGCCGAGTCTCCCGCCGCTTCGTCGCCGGCACCTCTCTGGACGAGGCCCTGGAAGCCGCTGCTGCGCTCAACGCTGAAGGTATTGATGTAACGCTGGACTCTCTGGGAGAAAGCGTCCTGGAGATCGCCCAGGCGGAGAAGAGCGCCGCGGTCTACCACCAACTCCTGGACGCCATTCAGGCCCGTGGTCTGCGCGCCAACGTCAGCGTCAAGCTCACCCAGGTAGGCATGGACATCGGCGGCCCCACCGCCGGCCCGGCTCTGGCCGAGCGCATCGTGGGTGAGATGGTGGCCCACGCCGCGGCCAACCGCAACTTCGTTCGCATCGATATGGAGGGCTCGGAGTACACGGAGCCCACATTGGCCCTCACTGAACGTCTCCACCGTCAGCACCCCGGCGCCGTCGGCACGGTGCTGCAGGCCTACCTCTTCCGCACGGAGCAGGACGCGGAGCGCCTGCTCTCCCAGGGGATCCGCATCCGCCTCTGCAAGGGTGCGTACAAGGAGCCGGCCGAGATCGCCTTCCCTGCCAAATCGGACGTGGACGCAAACTACATCAAGCTGATGAAGCGGCTGGTCAGCAGCCCCGTCTTCTGCGGCATCGCCTCCCACGACGAGGCCATCCTCGAAAAGCTCTGCGCCTTTGTCGCAACGCAGAAGATCGACAAGCGAGCCTTCGAGTTCCAGATGCTCTATGGCATCCGCCGCGATCTGCAGCGCAAGCTGGTGCAGCAGGGCTACGGAGTCCGGGTCTATGTCCCCTTCGGCGCCGAGTGGTATCCCTACTTCATGCGCCGCCTGGCAGAGCGCCCCG
The DNA here is from genome assembly GCA_021806005.1 of Acidobacteriota bacterium. GTDB lineage: Bacteria > Acidobacteriota > Terriglobia > Terriglobales > Acidobacteriaceae > Granulicella. The sequence goes on from JAJZDM010000063.1 coordinate 13,996, forward strand.
CCAACGTCCTGTTTCTCGCCCGCAACTTCCTCCGCCATTAACCGCTTCGCCGCAGGCGTCATGCGTGGTGCGGAGGTATAGCCGAGCCGCGTGCATCGGGCAACGCGGTCCCCGCCGCCCAGGCCTGCACACGTGGCATCACGCCTCTACTTGATCTCTTTCCAGTTCTTCCCCAATCCAACCTCGGCTACCATCGGCACACTGAACTCCGCCGCTCGCTCCATCTCCTGCTTCACCAGGGCCTGCATCAGCTCGGCCTCATCGGCTGCCACCTCAAAGAGCAGCTCATCATGCACCTGCAGGGTCATCACAGACCTCAGCCTGCGCTCCCGTATCGCCGCATCGATCCGCAGCATGGCCATCTTGATCAGATCTGCAGAGGTTCCCTGCAGCGGCGTATTGATCGCCGTCCGCTCCGCAAACCCGCGCTGATTGGGATTCCGCGAGTGAATATCCGGAATAGGCCGCACCCGTCCAAACGCGGTCCTCACAAACTGATCGCGCCTCACCGTCTCCAGCGTGCGCTCAATAAAGGCCGCCACACCCTTGTACCGGTCAAAGTACCGCTCGATGTACTCCTTGGCCTCGCGCTGCTCGACACCCAACTGAGCGGCCAACCCAAAGGGGCTTATCCCGTAGACGATCCCGAAGTTCACCGCCTTGGCCCGTGCTCGCGTCTCCTTGTCCATCGTCTCCGCATCGACCCCGAAGACCTCCGCCGCTGTCAGCGTATGGATATCCTTGCCCGTCCGATAGGCGTCCAGCAGCAGCGGGTCCTGGGAGAAATGAGCCAGCAGCCTCAGCTCGATCTGCGAGTAGTCCGCAGACATCAGCAGGTTCCCCGGCGCAGCCACAAATGCAGCTCGAATCTCCCGCCCCAGCGCCGTCCGCACCGGAATATTCTGCAGGTTCGGATTCGTCGAACTCAGCCTTCCGGTCGCCGTCCCCACCTGGTTGAAGGTGGTGTGAATGCGCCCCTCAGCGTCCGCTAGCACCGGCAGCGCATCCAGGTACGTCCCTCTCAGCTTCTGGAGCTGGCGGTACTCCAGCACCAGCGCCGGCACCTCATGCCCGGCCACGTCCATCCGCTGCGCCAGATCTTCCAGCACATCCTGTGCCGTGGAGATCACTTTGCCCTTTCCCTGCCGCGTCGGCCTGGGAAGTCCCATCTTGTTGAACAGCACATCACCAAGCTGTTTGGGAGAGTTGATGTTGAACCGCAGCGGCGGAGCTCCCTCCCCCGCTGCCTTCGCATACACCTGCTCGGCCAGATCGTCGATCGTCACCGCCAGCCGCGAGCTCATCTGCCGTAGCAGATCCACGTCCACCCGCACGCCCACCTGCTCCATGCGCAGCAGCACCGGGACCAGCGGCAGATCCAGCTTCCAGTACAGATCTTCCAGCGTCGAGCGCTGGTCCAACCCCGCGCTGGAGACCAGCCCCAGCTCCCGCTCCGCAGCCTTCGCCGCCTCTGCCTCGGCCGACTCCGGTCTGGCTGCACCGGCTCCGGCCTGATCCGCATACAGCATCCGGGCCGTAATCGCGCCTCCCAACCCGGGCTCGTCGCGCAGCCGCTCTCTCTGCGGCGCATCGGTCTGCACGGTTCCAGACTCACGCATCTGCTCGCCCAGCACCCTGGCCAGCCGCGCCACCGCCGCGGCAGCCTCCGCCAGCCGCTTGGGATCGTTCAAATTCCCCTTGGCCGGCTGATGGCTCAGCGCCACGCTGGCCGACCGCGCCGCAATGTCCACCAGACTGTGCGAGCTGTGCGTGGGATTCAGCAGGTAGCTCTCCAGCATCACATCCGTGATCGCTCCGGCAAGCCTCACTCCGTGCGGCTCCAGCACCCGCAGCACTGCCTTCAGATCATGCACCTGCTTGGGCAACGTAGCGTCTTCCAGAGCAGCGCGCAGCCCTGACGCATCGGTCAGCACATCCAGCGCAGCCTCAAACGCCAGCTCGGGAGTCACCGCCAGCCCCACCTGAACCGTCGCCGTCTCTTCGGGTGCGTTCGGGCGCTCTGCGCCCGTTTGGGAGTCAGCGTCCAACCCACTCACAGCCTCGCCGAACAGCGACATCGTCTCGGCCGGCTCCGGCTCTCTCTCCGCCTCGGCCTCCCCACTCTCCACCATCTCCTCGACGGCTGCCTGAGCATCCGCGGCCAGAGCCAACGCCAGATGCCCTTCCCTGCGTGCCTGGGCCAGCAACCCCGCCAACTCCTCCACGCCCGGCTTCAGGTTGTAGCTGGTCTGCGGCGCCTCCACATCCGGCGCCAGATCCCGCAGCAAGGTTGAAAACTCCAGCTCGGTAAACAGTGCCCGGCAGGCGGCGTTGTCTACGGCACGCGTCCGCATCTCTTCCATGGAAGGCTCGATCGGAACCGAAGTATGGATCGTCACCAGTTCCTTGGAGAGCAGAATATTCTCGCGATTCTGCTGCAGCGACTCGCGATACGTCTTCCGCGTCACCTCTCCGGCGCGGTCCAGCGCCGCCTCCACCGTGCCGAACTGTTGAATCAGCTCCACCGATCCCTTGTCGCCGATTCCTGGAGCCCCGGGGATGTTGTCGATCGCATCTCCGCGAAGCGCCATCACATCCACCACCCGCTCCGGAGGAACGCCCAGCACCGTCTCCACGCCGGCCGGATCCAGCATCAGGTTGTCCTTGGTTGGATTCAGGATCGAGACCTTCTCGTTCACCAACTGCATCATGTCCTTGTCAGGCGACACAATGAACACCCGATGTCCCTGCTCAGCGAGCTTGCGGCTCAGGGTGCCGATCACGTCATCGGCCTCAAAGCCCTCGTAGTACAGAATGGGAATCCGAAACGCCTCCAGAGCCCGCCGGATGTACGGCTGCTGCTGAATCAGGTCCGGCGGCGTCTCCGCGCGATTGGCCTTGTATCCCGCATACTCCACCATCTCAAACTGCTGGGTCTTCGCATTGAACCTGCGTACCCCCTTCATCTGCATGGCCAGCTCATCGCGCAGCAGCGGAGCCCCCACGTCATACACCGCCGCCAGATACTCCGGCTTGAAGTCCGCGCGCAGCTTGTTGATCATGTTCACAAACACATACGTCGCCGCGGTGGGAACTCCCGTGCGCGTCGTCATCGGCCGCGAGCGCTGCATCGCATGGTAGGCCCTGAAGATAAACGCCATCGTGTCCAGCAGGTACACTGGCGGCTTTGCAGTAAAATCGCTCTGCGGCCCGCTCGCCGCCTCTTGCGTGGTCATCGCATCCCTCATACAACTCCGATGGTAGAGCAATTACTCCGCAGTTGTAGCACGGCTCTCCCAACGCTCGGTCCAGGCCCTTTAGCAGTTCGCATCCGCCGCGCGGAATGAGCCATCCCGCCGATAGAAGATCGTCTTCTTCCACAGCACGCCCGTCCCACCAGCCGCCTCGGCTATGTAATCAACATGCAGTCCCCGTAGCTGAAGAACCTGTACCGCTCCTGAACGGCGTGAGAGTAAGCTGCCAGCACGCGCTCCCGCCCCGCAAACGCTGACACCAGCATCAGCAGCGTCGACTCCGGAAGATGAAAGTTCGTCAGCAACCCGCTCACCACCTTGAACTCCGCACCCGGCGAAAGAAACAGGCTCGTACTCCCGGAGTGCGGCCAGAACGCCGCCCCAACCTCTGCGCCACGCGCCTCCGCCTCGCGCGCCACATGCTCCAGCGTCCGCGTGCTCGTCGTCCCAACCGCCACAATCCTTCGCCCCTCGGCCCGCGCCCCGTTCACCGCCGCTGCCGTCTCCGCGGAGATCGTATAGCACTCCGCATGCAGCCGAATCTCCTCCGTCCGGCTCACCCGCACCGGCTGAAAGGTCCCCAGCCCCACATGCAGCGTCAGGGTGGCAATCTCCACGCCGCGCTCGCGCAGCTCCGCCAGAATCTCCCGCGTAAAGTGCAGCCCCGCCGTAGGCGCTGCGGCAGAACCTGCCTCGTCCTCACGGTCCAGCGGATGCGAGTAAACCGTCTGGTACCGCTGCCGATCCTCCTCCCGATCCGGCACAGCCTTCTCCCGGTGAATATAGGGAGGCAAGGGCAGGTGCCCGATCCGCTCCAGCACCGCGTGAAACTCCTCCACCGGCTCAAACCGCAGCCTCCGCTCGCCAAAATCCCCGGCGCCGGTCACCGTAGCCCGCAGCAGCACCTCCTCAGACCCCGGCGCCGAAAACAGTAGCGTCTCTCCCACCGGTGCCTTTCTTGCCGGCCTCACCAGCGCACTCCACTCCTGCCCTCTGTTGGAGTTCCCCGTCAGCCTCTCGGTCAACAGCACCTCCATCAGGCCGTGGGGCGTCTGCCCCGGCTGTCCCGGCGGCACCACCATCCCCTCCTGCGCCATCCTGCCCAACCGCCGGGCATAGAGCCTGGCGGGAATCACCCGTGAATCATTCAGCACCAGCAGATCTCCGGCCCGCAGCAACTCCGGCAACTCCCGGAATCCGCGGTCCGCAAACTCTCCGGTCGTGCGGTCAAGGGTTAGCATCCGGCTCGTCCCGCGCACCTCTGCCGGCCGCTGCGCAATCAACTCCTCGGGAAGATCGAAGTGAAACTCTGAAACCAGCATCCGCTCTCAATATCCTCAGTGATGGCTCCCGACAACAGACCTGGGCAGCCAGACTCAAAACCATCGCTCATCGGCAATCCATCGCTCCCGGCTAGCCCGCCAAGCTCGAAGCCCGCCGCGCTCACAGCCTTCAGCGTCCTTCGTCAGCCGCTGACCTCCGCAGCCCCGGTCGCGCCCTTGGAAGTCAGGGCCACCGCCTCCTCCATGGCCCGCTGCAACAACTCGAGATCCGCGCCCACATGCGCTGCCCACCCCACCGTAACCGTCGCAAACGGCTTGGGGATGGCAAAACGATCCCAGCTCTTCAGATGCCACGCCCTCGACGGCTCGGCGTGGTAGGCACCGATCCAATCCGCGGTCGTCAGCTCTGCCAGATGCACCGGCCCTGGCTTGGCCACGCGCGCCGGCCCCTTCGGCCCGTCGGCTGTAAACGCGCACTTGTGTCCGTCCGCGTAGGCCTGCTGCATGGTACGCAGTGCCGTGGCTCCACCCCGGGAACTCGACCCCCGCACCGCCACAAAGCCCAGCCGCTCCACCGTCCGTGCAATCAACTCCCCATCGAACGATCTCGAGATCAGAATCGCCACGCCCATATCCCGAAAGCGATGCGCGCAGATCAAAGTCCCGCAGTGCCAGAAGCAGAAGATCCCCCGCCCCGGAATCAACTGTCCCGCCACCGTCCCCGAAGCGCACACATCGCGATAGCGCAGGGTCGCCCCCAGCGCCCGCACCATCCAGGCCACCAGCGGCGGCACAATCGCCAGCACCAGCCTCTGCTTCCGAGTGAAAACGTGCACGCTCACGAGTGTACCGCGTGGGAAACCGCCCTATACCCCAAGTTCAGCACGGATGGCATCAGCGATCGCGTTGGCGTGGTAGTGCATGGCATCGGCGCTGGCGGCCTCGATCATCACCCGGGCCAGAGCCTCCGTTCCGGAGTAGCGGATCACGATGCGGCCCGTATCCTTAAGGTCCTGCTCGGCCGCCTCAATCACCGCCACCACGGAGGGGATCGACTGCAGCGGCCGCTTCTCCCGGACCTTTACGTTCAGGATGATCTGCGGGTAGTTGCTCAGGTCAGCGATTAGTTTCCCCAGAGTCTCTCCACTGCGGTGGATCAGATCCAGCACCAGCAGCGCGGTCAGCAGACCATCGCCGGTGGTCGCCCGCGCCGGAAAAAGGATGTGGCCCGACTGCTCTCCACCCAGCGACGCCCCCGAGTTGCGCATCTCCTCCAACACGTACTTGTCGCCCACCGGTGCGCGCAGCATACGGATGCCGGAGCGGGCAAACGCAGCCTCCAGCCCCATGTTGGACATCGTGGTGGCCACCACAATGTTGTTCGCCAACTCGCCACGCGCCTGCAGATCGCGTGCACAGGCCAGCATCACCGCGTCGCCGTTCACAACATTTCCGTTCTCGTCAGCAAACAGGGCACGGTCGGCATCGCCGTCAAAGGTGATGCCCAGGGCCGCGCCGGAGGCCTTCACCTGCGCTGCGACGATCTCCGGATGCAGCGCGCCACACTGCTCATTGATGTTTCGGCCATCCGGAGAAGCATGCGTAATCTCCACCACCCCATGCAGGGACTCAAAGAGCTGCGGTGCCACGGAACTGGCGGCTCCATTGGCGCAGTCCAGCACAATATGCCGGTTGTCCAGCGACAAGCCTGGAACCGCATCCAGCAGGAACCGGACGTACTCCGCCCGGTAGCTCTCGTTGATCTCGGGCGCTGCGGGGTCTTCCGGAAGGGCCAAGTCTTCAGCCAGCACCCGGTCGATCTCCTCCTCGATGCCGATCTCCACCTCGTCCGGAAGCTTGTAACCGTCTCCGCCAAAGACCTTGATGCCGTTGTCTCTCCACGGATTATGGCTGGCTGAGATCACCACTCCGGCATGGAAGCCATGCTGGCGGGCCAGGAAGGCGATGGCCGGGGTTGTAATGATGCCCGCGGACTCAACGCTCGCGCCACCGGCGCGCAGACCGGCAGAGAGCATCGCGCCGATCCACGTCCCGCTCTCGCGCGTATCCATGCCCATCAGAACCCGCACGGGGCCCTCGGATGACCGGCCAAAGTGGGCATGGGTACCCAACTGTGTGGCAAGAGCCACGCCAACCGCATGGATGGTGCGCCTGTCCAGCGGCGCTTCACCGGCCACCGCTCGAATTCCGTCCGTTCCAAATAACTTCCGCATGCTGATCCTTAAGTTTCCAAGAAGGTGAGACCCACCCTTGATCTTAGAGCAATCCGGCCCGGATGGATCTCCCTCATCCGGCTTGAAGTGTTGCATTCATTGGGGAAACTGCCCAACCGTCTCCATCCTCTGCATCTTGGTGGCCAACAGGATGCGCTGCCCCGGCAGATGACCAGCCCCTGAGCACAAACATGGACGCAACCAGCCCTGCCTCTCTCCAACACAGCCGTCGGTTACTACTCCACCCTGGCTCGCAGCCGGCCTCTGGCCAACTGCGCCGTAATGGCGGTACCGGCGCCGGCCTGGCTGGCATCGCGCAGCAGTCCGCCGTCGGGGCCGTACACCAGCGCATAGCCGCGCTCCAGCACGCGGTAGGGACTCAACGTCTCCAGGCGAGCGGTGGCCTGGTCCAGCCGGTTTCTGGCCGGCTGAAAGAGCCGCGTGTGGGCCACATGGAGGCGCTGCTCCAGGGCTTGCAGTCCCTGGCGGTTCCGAATCAGGCGGAGCGAGACGTGCTGGCGTCCGATGCGGGCCTCCAGTTGCCTCAAGCGCTCCATGTGGCGGCGAAGCCTCTTCTCCACGGAGACTTCGGCGCGATCCGTCAGATCGTCCAGACGCTGCGACCGCCTCTCCAGTGAGCCTCGGGTCCGGCGCAGGATCAGGTCGGCGTTAAGCGCGGAGACGCTCTGCCGCACGCGCAGCAGGTTGTAATGGCTGGAGCGGGCCAGCCGCGCTCCCAGGCGCGTGAGCCGATCCGCCAGGCCATAGTGAGCGGCTGTGAGCACCTCCGCGGCAGCAGAAGGCGTGGGAGCCTGCTGGTCGGCAGCCGCATCGGCGATGGTGGTGTCCGTGGCGTGCCCGATACCGGTCATCACCGGCACATAAGAGCCGGCGATGGCCCGGGCCACCATCTCATCGTCAAACCCATGCAGATCCTCCCAGGAACCTCCGCCGCGCGCCACCAGGATCACATCCACCACGCCCTCGTCAGAGAGCCATCCAGGCTCCCCCTCCGCGCCGGCCACCGCGACCCCCCCTCGCTTCGCTGCCTGCTGCGCTCGCTGGCTGAACCAGCGAACCCCTGCGGCGACCTCGGCAGGGCAGTTCGCGCCCTGCATCGATGCCGGATAGATCAGCAGGCGGACGGCTGCGTGGCGGCGGCGGCAGACCTTGATGATGTCGCGCAGCGCCGCGCCATGCAGACTGGTCACCACCCCAATGCAGCGCGGAAAGGGCGGAAGCGGGCGGGCATTGGCGAACAACCCCTCCCTGCGCAGACGCTCCTTCAACGCCTGCGTGGCCGCCAGAACCGCCCCCAACCCGGTCTGCTGCATCGTCTCTGCCACCAGTTGCAGTTGACCGCGCGACTCGTACACCGAGAGCGCGCCGGAGACACGGACGGAGTCTCCGTCTTGGGGGCGGAAGCGGAGCAGCGCTGCCTGTCGGCGGAAGAGGACGATGGAGAGCTGGGCCTGAGCATCCTTCAGCGTGAAGTAGCAGTGCCCGCTCGATGCGGGACGCCAGTTGGAGATCTCTCCCTCCACCGTAACGTGGTTATGCGCACGCTCCACCAGGCCACGAACACGGCGGACGAGTTCGCCGACGGTGAAGACCTCCGGCAGGGCGGCCATACGGGTCCCGTCACTTCGCCCGGCGTCTGCGCTGGCTGGCTCCTGTTCCAACTCCGAATGCTGTTCCGCAGGCTGCTCCAGATGCTGCCGGGCCGCAAATGGTGCTGGGGCCGGGATGCGCGGTGCTTCCACTGGCGCATCCTCGTGTACCGCCTCGGCGTCGAAGAGCGACGGAACAGAATCTCTCAAGGCCGCTGGCCTGCGGGTGCGGGAGCGGCGAAGGTCGGCAAAGCTGGGGATATCGTCAGACATCTACAGAAGAGTCTAGAGCAGAACGAGAGCTACCGCGCCCGGCTCGATGCTTCGACGTGCTCCTGAACTCTCTTGGTCCCTTCTGCACAGGTCTCTGTCCGCGCTCCGAGCCAAAGACCGCGCCGAGCGCCGGGTGCGGCCCCTGTCAGGCAGTCCGCAGCAGGGACTCCGCCTCGCGCAGCAGAAGCTCAGGTCGACAAGGTTTGTTCAGAAGTTTCAGCGGCCGGCGGGTACGGGTCACCTGCTGCTCCAGCTTTGCAACGTTGTTGGAGTAGGCGGTCAGCATCAGCAGCTTGCACTCCGGCATCTCCCGTTGCATCGTCTCGGCCAGTTGCAGGCCGCTGATCTCAGGCATGGAGATGTCGCAGAGCAGAAGTCCCGGATTGAAGCTACGCGCACGGTCCAACCCCTCAGCAGCGGAGTAGACGGCTTCGGACTCGTAGCCGTTGGCCCGGAAGACCAGATTGAGTGTGTCTGCTACCAGGTGGTCATCGTCGACAACCAGAACTCGATGCTTCATGAGACACCTCGGGCCCAATCAAGTTCAAAACGCTCGTCGCTCAAGCGGGAGAAGGAGAAACAGCAGGGATCAAATGCGGTTAGGCAATCCAGACAGGAATACTGACTCTGAACGCCATGCCGATCGGGGTTGGCAAAGTTGGAACTACCTGAATGCTAGACTCCTGCCAAGCAAAAAAGCTAGACCAAAACTGTAAATTTTCCGAGTATCCTCTTCACGCTGATCGTGTGCCGATTATCGCTGAGAATCTCTGCGCCATCCCCCCTGGCCAGTCAGCAGCATCTACAGCCTCTTTCTCCCGTTGCCGGTCATCTCCATATCCGGACGCCGCAACTCTCACCCGGCAAGCCGCGTCTGGATCCTCTCCGCCAGCCGCAGCGCCAGAGCCATCATCGTCAGTGTGGGCAATTGCGGACTTCCATCCGGAAACGTCGCTGCGCTGGCAATGGACA
>JAJZDM010000191.1 GCA_021806005.1 Acidobacteriota bacterium
CCTTAAGATGCACACTGAACGGCAGCAAAAGGCAATACTTTCGCGCATTTTGAGCGGCTGATCGGCGATTTTCGAGACCCACCGCCAGATTTGAGTCTGCCTCGAATTTCGAGCGCCTTGATCAGAGCTTCCTTAGGAACGCCCACATTTGGTGAAATCACTTCAACCAGCTTCAACTACACCCCTCGCGTCTTTCAGTTCGCTCTGAGAGTCGCCTACTAAGCCGCTGCGCAGACTGGGGGACCGCCAGGTGACTGGCGGTCTTGCGTAGCAATATATTGGTCAGGGAAGCCTGCTCATCATCCGCAGGCGATGGCAAACGCCTGGCAAGGAGCACGAGTGACGCACAATGAGGCTGTTCCAGAAGCAGACAGGGACCCAGCGAAGAGGATAGCCAGACGGGATGTGATGAAGGGGATGGTGGCGGCCATCGGCGGAGGCGGAGCCCTGGCGTATCTGCCTGCAGCCGCTCATGCAGCCGCTATCACACCAACTCTGAGTACCGCGCCAGCCCCGAAGACCGACGAGACGGCGTCCGCGGCGGATGCAGCACCGAGTCTCACGGGTGCTCCCCAGCCAGTGGATATGTTTTCAGGTAAGCCGCGCGTTGTGATCATCAGCGATATCGGCAACGAGCCTGATGATCAGATGTCGTTTGTGCGTCTACTTCTCTATTCCAACGAACTCGATCTCGAGGCGATGATTGCCTGCACATCCACCTGGCAGAAGAACGTGATTCATCCGGAGACCATGAACTCGCTCATTGATGCATACGGGCAGGTGCGGGGAAATCTGCTCCTTCATGCTGACGGCTGGCCTACTGCGGAGTATTTGAAACAGCGAGTATCTCCGGGACAGCCGGGTTACGGACTTGGTGCAACGGGCGAAGGGAAGAGTTCGGATGGGTCGCGGGCTGTGGCGGCGGCGATTCAACGCGACGACCCGCGCCCTCTGTGGATTTGCATCTGGGGCGGCGCAAATACGCTGGCTCAGGCGCTGATGGATCTGAGGGCATCGAAGAGCCAGGAAGAGATGCAGAAGCTTGTTGCGCGTCTGCGCGTCATTGCGACCTCCGACCAGGATGACGCGGGTCCGTGGTTGCGGCGCGAGTTCCCTGGACTGTTCTATGTTGTCAATCCCAGCCGCGCCAACAGCGATAACTACTATCTCGCCACATGGACAGGCATCAGCGGAGATCTGTATTACCGCAACTGTGAGGGAGCGGATACAAGCGTCGTCACCAATGAATGGCTGGATGAGAATATTCGCTCGAAGGGGCCGCTTGGAAGAGTCTATCCTCGGTTTATGTTCATCATGGAAGGCGATACGCCAACCTTTCTCGGACTGATCGATAACGGCCTTAACTCCTATCGGCGCCCGGATTGGGGAGGCTGGGGCGGCCGCTACGTTCACCTCCAACCCTATGGTGAATCCCATGCCATCTGGTCTCAAGGTGGAGACGAGTTCGCCCGCGCCAATTCGCAGGATGACGTGATCGGTATCGATGGCCGCCATCATGTTTCCGACCAGGCAACGATCTGGCGCTGGAGAGGTGCATTCCAAAACGACTTTGCCGCGCGAATGGACTGGACTGTCAAGGATTTCGCACACGCGAATCATCATCCGAAGGTGGTTCTTGATGGCGAGACCGGTACTGCCCCGATCGTGAAGGAGGTAGAGGCGGGGCAGACGATCGTGCTGGATGCGGCCGGAACAACCGATCCGGATAGTGGACAGAAACTTACGTACGAATGGTTTGTCTACTCTGAGGCGGGGTTGACCGGAAGCCAGGGTGCCGATGTATCCATCTCCGAGACCGTCGGAAAAACCGCAAAGGTTATCGTGAAGTCGCCATGCCGTCCTTTGTGGCTCTCCGGACTCCTGCCTTGCCGCGGCGAAGGGGTTGCGCACATTATTCTGGCTGTCACCGACGACGGATCGCCGCGGCTGACCTCGTACCGGCGCATCATCCTCAAGGTAAATCCTGCGGCCAAGGCTCCGAAGCTTGTTATACCGGCATAGAAGAGATGCGCTCAGGCGGCATAGGCGACATCGTTCTGCGCGAAGTAGGGTTCCACCCAGTCAGGCTACTTCTGGATGCCGCGCAGGGCGCCGATCGCGGTGCGGGGCATCTTTCCCAGGCTCGCCGTGGCTCGTGCCGGTCGAAAGCATGCTCAGCCAGAACCGATTGGCGTTGGACAGCACCACTGGAGTCCTGGACCAAGTAGTCTACGTTGTGCGACGTGCTGTGGCAAGGCGTACAAGAATCTGGACGCTACCTTTTCTCAAACCTGTTCGACTTGTCTTCGCACCAACAAAACCGGAGTCCCGCAGCCTCTGCAAACCTCCGGCTGACCGCCAAACGCTGAGGAGATACCCGCATGTCTTTTGTATCCCGCTGGAGCCAAACAGTCGCCTGTGCCGTGCTCTCCATTGTCGCGCTTCCCGCCCACGCCCAGTCCGTTCCCGTGGTGACCGGCGATGCCCGTGTCGATCAGTTGCTCAGCCAGATGACCTTGGACGAAAAGATGGCGCTCATCCGCGGTGCGTCAGAAGATCCGGCCACCAACCAGGGCCAGGCCGGCTACCTCACCGGCGTCCCGCGTCTTCACATTCCGCCGCTCCGGTTCTCCGACGGACCTCCCGGGATCCTCACGCGCTATCCCTCCCAGGCCGAGACGGCAACCATGGGCCTGGCCGCCACCTTCAGTGCCGCTGACGCCCGCGCCAACGGCCAGGTGGTCGCCCGGGAGGCCAAAGCCCTCGGCATCGACGTCGTTCTCCAACCCTTCATCAACATCGACCGTGACATTACCTTCGCCCGCGGTTACAACACCTACGGCGAAGATCCTGTCCTGACTGGCGACGTCGGCGCCTCCTTCATCCGCGGCGTTCAGGGCGAAGACGTCATGGCCCAGGCCAAGCACTACATCGCCTATGACACCGACGGCGGCAACGTGTGGGTCGGTCAACAGGCGCTCCACGAGATCTACGTTTCGCCGTTCATCGACGCCGTCCGCGCCAACGTCTCGTCGATCATGTGCTCTTACAACAAAGTCAACGGCATCGCTGCCTGCGGCAACCCGAACACGCTCATCACCATCCTCCGCGATGAGGCCGGCTTCAAAGGCTTCGTCACCTCCGACTGGGGCGCCGTCCACTCGCCGGAGTTCATCAACAACGGCCTCACCATGGAGATGCCCGGCCCTGGACCCAAGGGCAGTCCGCTCGGCTCCATGATCTTCTCCTACTTCACCACCGACAAACCGGAGGCACCCAAGCCGCTGAAGTTCAACACCGCCATGATGGCCGGTTTCTTCGGCCGTCCCCTGCCCGAAGAACCGCCCTTGAAGCCCTTCGATGCCGGCACCTTCGGCTCCGTCCACGATCCGCACGTCAATTTCTGGAATCTGCGTCAGGAGGGCAGACTCTCCGACGCGACCATCACCCGCGCCGCCGGTTACGTCCTGTATGAGATGGACAGATTCGGTTACCTCGACCACCCCACGCCCGGCCAACTCGCTCCCAAAGACCCTCCCATCCACGCCGTTGAAGCCAATGCTCGCGTCATCCGCAAAACCTCTGACGATGCCGCCGTCCTGCTCAAGAACGACGGCTCCATCCTTCCGCTGAAGCCGGCCGATCTCGCCTCGGTTGCGATGATCGGCCCCGGCGCCGGACAGGTGGTTGCCATCGGCACAGCCGGTGAGCGCTCCATCGGGTTCCCCTGGCGTCAGGTTGGCCCGGTACAGGCCATTCGTACCCTGAATCCCTCGGCCAGGATCACCTACGCCGTCGCAGACGACATGACGGGCTCGCCCATTCCTGCGACGCTCTGGAGCAGCGGCGGCAAACCCGGCATCACGCGCGCTCTCAAAACTGGGAACCCGACCACGGACGCAACCATTGACTTCACCGTGGGCAATCAC
>JAJZDM010000192.1 GCA_021806005.1 Acidobacteriota bacterium
CGATCTCCTCCGCGGCGGGATCGCTCCCAACGTGATTCCGGATCATGCGGAAGCACTCATCCTCATTCGCCTGGTCGGCCCTCCGGAAGAGATTCAGGAAGCGATCCTGCGGGCTGCCGCTGGCCGCTGCCAGGTTCACTTCACCCTCAAGCTTCCTTATATGCATATGCGCGCCGTCCCCGGCTTCGAAACCACGGTCGCCAAGTTCACCACGGACATCCCCTCGCTCACCGCCTGGGGAGAGCCTTTCCTGCTCGGTCCGGGCAGTATCCTGGTCGCCCACACTCCGCATGAGCATATCCGCAAGGCGGAGCTGCTGGAGTGTGTCGACCTCTACGTCAAACTCGCCAACAGCCTGCTCGGGTAGGCTTGTCGCAACGGTGCTGCTGCCGTGTCAGCGCAGGGCGCGGCCATCCCCCTTCCATCTTCGTCAGAGCCTCTTTACAGCCTCCGCGCATCCGGTACCTTCCATCGACATGTTCTCCGCGCTACGTATGGCCTTCGTCTTTGCCCTCTTTGGCATTCCCTCCGCCATCGTTGGCATCCCTCTCTCGCTGCTGCGCGGCAACATCCGCACCATGTATCGCTGGGCCATGTTCTCCATGCGCGCCGGCATCCGCGCGGCTGGCATCCGTGTTCACATTCTGGGCGCAGAGAACATTCCGCAAGGAGAGTCCTGCATCTTTCTCAGTAATCACGTCTCCAACCTTGATCCCCCCATTCTGCTGCCGGCCATTCCCGGCATGTGCAGCGTCTTTCTGAAGAAGTCCCTCATGAAGATACCGCTCATCGGCACAGCCATGCGCCTGGGTCAGTACGTTCCCGTATCGCGTGGCCACTCGCGCATGGAGGCTGAACAGAGCGTTGCTCTTGCGGGCCAGGCGCTGCGCAGCGGTATGAACATCTTCATCTTCCCTGAGGGGACCCGCTCCCTCGACGGCGCCCTTCTTCCCTTCAAGAAGGGTGCTTTTTTCCTGGCTGCTGATACCAACGCCCCCATGGTTCCCATCGTCATCCAGGGCACAGCCCGCATGATGCGCAAGGGAAGCATGAAGGTCTATCCTGGTCTGGTTACGGTCCGCTTCTTGCCGGCGCTCCATCCCCAGAACTTCCGCTCTCGCGAGGAACTGATGGAGACCGTCCGGCTGGAGATGCAGGCCGCCCTTACCCGGGGCTGAGCGAGATCTTCACCTCTGCGTCAGTCCTTCACCACCTGCCTACTTGATGATGGGCTGGTAGCCATCGGCCAGCAGCCGCTGTTTGGCGACGTTGGCCTCCTGGAGGCTGGTGAACGGACCGACCTGGATATGGAAGAACTTGTCCTGAGGCTCCGTATGGGCGCTCACCGGATACCCCTTGGCGCGCAGGGCGCTCACCAGCAGCTCCGCATCTTCCTCATGGGAGACGGCCGCCACCTGCACAACAAACTGGCCTGCCGCTACCGGTGCCTCAGGCGTCGGCGCTACCGAAGGCGCCTCACCCTTCGACACCGGGGTTGCCGTGCTGGCCGCAGCCTCTGCCGCCCCACCGGCCCCCGGCTGAGTCCCTGTTGCCGAGCCCGCTGCGGAGCCGGTCTCCGGCCCGGAACCGGCTGTCGAGCCTGTCTCACTGGAACTCGCCGGCGAACCCGCCGCCGGCTTGAAGCTGTTGAATAAATCGTTCGTTGGCTGCGTGTCCTGCGCGTTGGCGGTGCCAATCACCTCCGCCGTTTTGCTGCTGCGGCTGCCCAGCCTGTAGCCAAAGCCGAAGAACGCTCCACACAAAAGCACCAGGGCCAGAAAGATTCCCAGCAACGTCCCCGTGCTCAGCGTCAGCTCCCGTTCCCGTGGCCGCAGGTCTTCACTGTCTTCGTCGAGCATTCGGGTCATTGCATCAGGCTCCCGTCCCGCGGGGAATTGTTCCAGAGGTGGTTATAGCAGCACCACGGTCGCTGTACCCAACCGCTTGCTGACCAGGCGGCTCGCCCTCTCGCAAAGAGCCCTCGCGAACGCTTCGCTCTCGGTGAGCCATCCGGCTCTTGGCTAGTAGCGGAAATAAAAGCCTGCCGTCGGCTCCAGTGTCGTCGTATGCTGCAGGATGGTCAGGTAGTTTTGCCCATAGTCCGGAGCCAGGAAGAACAACTCCCGAAAACCGAGCATCAGGCCGAAGTGGTGATTCACTGCCTTCCGAAGGCCAATCGAGTAGAAGTAGGTCATTCTGGCCTTCTCCTGCATCTCTTCACCGCCCAGAGCTGTCGGCTTGAAGGCCATCGGTCCAAATCCGGCAGAGAAGATGGGCTGTATGCCGTCGATCGTGTACGGAACCTCCACCAGATAGCCCAGCGTGTACTCGTTCACGTCGGATTGCACCGGGAAGTCGTTGGATCCGGCCGGCAGAAAGTTGTACACTGCGGGCCCATGGAAGTGATCGTTGTATCGACCGTACCCGTAATTGAACTGCACGCCGAAGTAAGGTTTCATCGGGTAGTTAATCGACATCACCAATCCAAAGGTGTCGGAAGGAAGCACTGACATGCTCTCACCCTGATCAGGGGCGCTCAGTCCAGAGACCACGGTTCCACTTGCGGACTGATTAAAGATGCCGGCGCCCTGAAACGACACGTCTATCTTGTCAAGTTGTCTTTTGATCGCGTTGGGCGGAGGGGTCGTCTGTGCAGATGCAGCCGCAGCGGCGCTGGCAAAGAGGAGAGCAGCAAGAAGTGGAAAGGCTTTGCGAATCAAGTCGTGAATGCTCCGGGCGCGAGATAGCGCTCTGCTTTAGTCTAAACCCTTGTTGGTTCGGGCGCGGCGCGCGATTCGGGTAAGAATGGAGGTTCCTGCGCCCAGCGTCAGGCCGCATCCTGCAGCGGTTGCCGTATGGATCCGGTCCGCCCATGGAGCCAGCACCAGATGTGCAAAACCCAGTATCAGCGCCATCGTTGCCGCCAGCGCCACCATCCTCTGAAGTCGACGCACCAGGTCCAGCAGCAGCAGCGCGATCGCCACCGCCACCAAACCCAGTGCCGCCGGGTTCAGCTCCCAGCGGGCCAGGGACGCTACCCCAAACAGCACACACAACAGCCCTGCGGCTCCGCTTACAACCCATCCTGGCCGGTTCAACTCCACATAGATCAGCAGAACTCCCAGGGTCACCAGCAGCAGAGCGGCGTCGCCGGACAGACGCTGCGTCATATCCGTCCATAGATGGGTCACGGCACACCTCCACAGGTGCCTACGGTTGCGCCGGGGGAACCGGTTGCCCGCGCTGCTGCAGAACCAGCTTCAAGGCGATAGCCTGGGGATCGGTCGGGTCCAGTTGCAGTGCCTGGGCGATGTCCTTTGCGCAGGCCGCCAGTTGCTTCTGGGCCATATCCAGCCGCGCCAGCACCAGCAGGGCGGTCGAGTTCGGCTTCAGAATAAGCGACGTCCGCGCCTCATCCCGGGCCTTCGCGTCGTCTCCGCTCGCCTCCCGCAACTGCGCCATGCCCGCATGGGCTTCGGCGGAGTTCGGGTTGGCCGACAGCGCACTCTGAAACTGCTTCTCCGCCTCCGGTAGCAGCCCCTCGGAGAGATACTCCCGTCCGGCCCGGGTGTACTCCACCGCCTGTTTGTCGGGCGGCAGCATCGCCATTCGGATCGCGCGCATCTGGTCCAGTTGGAACTCCGCCTGCCGGAACCCGGCCTCTGAATACTCTCTCCCAATGCGCTCCAGCGGGCTGAACCCGCTATCGCCCTCTGCAGGCGCTGCTTGCGACTCCGCGGAACTCCCAACATCCTCGGTAAGCCGCGTGCCCGGCGCTGCTTTCTTGAGCTCTGACGCCAACTCCTGGGCCTCCTGGTCGTCCGGCTTCAGCCGTAGCGCATTCTGCACCTGGCTCTCTGCCCCCGCCGTATCGCCCTGCCGGAACATC
>JAJZDM010000193.1 GCA_021806005.1 Acidobacteriota bacterium
TGGGAGGGATTTGAGCTGCTGGTGAGGTTTGCTGCCTACAAACTGGTGCTGCTGGTGATCAACTTCGGGGTGCTGGTTTATCTGCTCTGGATCCTGAAGAAGCGAAGAGACGAGAGTCATGGGGGGCCGGCCGCTACGATTTGATCACTCGCGATCCCGTTCTGCCGCTGGTCTCAATGAGGGTTGGCGAGGGGCACGAGCAGTAGATTCGTATGCTTGTTTCTGACGGCTGCGGCTGAGGGTTGGGGGATCTACGGGGCGGAGGAAGGACGAAGATCAGGGCGGATGATCCGCGCACTTTCGCCTTTATTTCGCTTACATCAGCTCAAACGCTGCTGACAAGTAGCCAGATAGGGGCGAATCAATCGAAACAACACAATATGTAGTGGTGGTGCAGTCTGTGGTCGCTAGGTAATGGATTTTCCACATTTCCTGCGGAAAACAGGGCATAAAACCACGAGATTTTGCTTGCTATCCGTCGCTCAACGCTCCATTCTTAGTGGAAAGAAGTGGAAGAAAGTGGTCAAAAGGATCCAACCGGAGCAGCTAAGGCCGATAGTAAGGCAAAGAGATCGGTAAGGGAAGGCAAAGGTCGCAAGGAATCTGGCAGGAGTTCAGGCAGATACCCTCCTTTTGGGGAGTAGCGATGGGGGATCTTGAGTGAGGTTTTGGAATGTTTCGCGGCAATCACCCAACGCGCGTGGACGAAAAGGGCCGGTTGAAGGTTCCGGCCGATTTCAAGCGCCGTGTGGATGAGCTTTATGGCCCGCAGTTTTTCATTACCAGCAAGGACGGCAAGCGGGCTGAGTTGTACCCGATGAAGGAGTGGGAACGGATCGAGGATGCGCTGGCCAAGGCGCCCTCCAGCGGAGCGAAGAAGAAGTTTCTGGATGTGACCAACTACTACGGCCAGGTGGTGGAGATGGATGCGCAGGGGCGGTTGTTGATTCCCCAGTTGCTGCGCGAGGACGCGACGCTGGCCGGAGATGTGGCTGTACTGGGCATGCAGACGTACCTGGTGGTTGCCAATGATGCCAAGCACCGGGCGCAACTGGCTGAGAATCCGCTGACGGATGCGGACATCGACGCACTGGGATTGGTTGGAATTTAGGTTGGGGTCCCTGAGAGGGACGCATGAGGCGGATGGGATGGCGGAACCGCAACATGTACCGGTTCTTTTGGAAGAGAGTTTGAAGTTTCTGAATGTGCGTCTGGGCGGCGTGATCGCGGATGCGACGCTTGGGTTGGGTGGTCACTCGGAGGCTATCGCCCGCAGGCTGGGAGCCGCGGGAAGGCTGATCTGCTTTGACCGCGATGCGCAGGCGATGGGCTTTGCCAGGGCCCGGCTGGCGAAGTTGGCCGAGGAGTTGGGAGGCCGGATGCCACAGGTTGAGTTTGTGGAGCGGCCCTTCTCCGAGATCGCCATGGTTGTAGGTCCAGGGACGCTGGATGGATTGCTTGCGGACTTTGGCGTGAGCAGCCTGCAACTGGACGAAGCGCACAGAGGATTCAGTTTCCGGCAAGAGGGCCCCCTGGATATGCGGATGGACCGGCGCGGGGGCTTGACGGCCGAACAAGTGGTAAATCAGGCGGACGAAGAAGATCTTGCCAACCTGATTTACGAATTCGGAGAGGAAAGGAGGTCGCGGAGAATCGCCAGAGCTATTGTGCGGGCGCGGCCGATTACGACGACAGCGGAGCTTGCTCGCGTCGTATCGGCCGTCGCCCCGCCAATAAAGCGATCTGAGCGGGGCCACGGAGGTGGTGGCCAGATTCATCCAGCGACCAGAACCTTTCAGGCGCTTCGGATTCGAGTGAATGATGAGCTGGGAGAGATTCAGGCGCTGCTCGGGGCGGTAACCGGGGCTGAATCTCTGCTGAAGCCGGGCGGGCGAGTGGCGATGATCAGCTTCCACTCGCTGGAGGATCGGCTGGTAAAGGACGCATTTCGCGAGGCAGACAGGCGTGGAGATCTGGAGGTTTTGACCCGGAAGCCCGTGACGGCCGGTGAAGAAGAGGCGCTGAGAAATCCCAGGGCAAGGAGCGCGAAACTCCGGGCGGCAGAGCGAAGTTCGAACGGAAGAGCAAGGTGAGATAGAGATCGGGCCGGGGTTGTCCAGCCGTGCTTTCAGGCGAAAGACAACCAAAGTAACAAAAAGTCCCTTCCCCCATCAGCAACCCCGGCCCGGGTTGTACTCCGGGGGGTGAAGGCGCAGGTTGTTCGCTGAACCGGAGGCGGCGGGGCTGAGAAACGGCGGAAGGCGAGTTCAGGTGGAGGTGCGGCGATGGCGACGATGGCAATGGCAGGACAACAGATAACGGAGACGCAGAGCGGGACCGGCGCACGCCGCGGTTTGAGTGTGGCGGAGCGCAACCGAACGCTGTTTGAGCAGCAACGAGCGCGGCGCCGCGGACCAACGCCGGAGATGTTCTTTACCAAACACATCGACAACAGCCGCCTGGTGAAGGAGGATGATCCGGAGCGACGGCGGGAGGTGCGCAGCCTGACCTTTGCGATGACGCTGTTCTTTGTGCTGATGATGGTCTATGTATGGCAGCACTTCTCCGCCATCGAGGTGGGCTACGGGGTGGAAGCGCAGAAGACCCAGGTGGAGATGCTTCAGGAGAAGAATCGGCAGTTGGAGCTGACCGAGGCGCAGTTGAGCGATCCGGAGAGGATTGACCGGATTGCGAAGCAGTTGGGGATGGAGTCACCGCAGCCTGGGCAGGTGGTGCGGCCGGATGGCATGGGAGGGAGTGCCGCGGTGATGGCGCAGGCCCATATTCCCACGCTGGCGAGCGCTCGGGCAGGAAATTGAGCAATTAAAGGGAGCGGTTGGCGCAGGAAGAGAGCGATGCTGGCCGGTCCGGGACGAGCGATCCGCTTCTGGGAGAAGATAGAAGAGCAAGCGTAGAGAGCCGGGCGAGAGGAAGCGACAGCACCTGGCGGAAAAGTGGATTTTAGAAGTTGCAGGGAGCTTTGCACGGGAACAGGGATTCAAGAATGAATCAGACGCCACGGCAGAAGCTGACCGCACCCATCCGAAGGGTGCGGTTCGCTTACGTGGCTCTGTTTTTCTGCGCCTGGTCCGGGGTAATTGCTTTGCGGCTGGTATGGCTGCAGGTGATTCAGCACGGCGAGTGGGTAGAGCGAGCCAGGCAACAACAGCAGAGGACCTTTGAGGTCGCGCCGCATCGTGGGGTGCTCTACGACCGGGATCTGCGCGCCCTGGCGATGACCGTGCTGGTGGACAGCATCTATGCGGTGCCGAGCGAACTGGGAGAGAATCGCGCCGAGGATGCCATGCTGCTCTCCAGGATTGTTCACAGCGATCCTCTGGACCGTTTTACGACGGAGAAGCAGATTGACGCTCGGTTCAACGCCTCGCGGAACTTTGCCTGGGTAGCGCGCAAGGTGACGCCGGAGACTGCCACCCGGGTACGCCAGCTCAATCTGAAGGGAATCTACTTCCAGAAGGAGTTCAAGCGCTTCTATCCCAACGGAGACCTGGCCTCGCATGTGCTGGGGTACGTGGGCACGGATGATACGGGGCTGGGGGGGCTGGAGGCGGAGTTCGACCAGGATCTGCATGGAGAGCCGGGGCATGAGCTGACGGCGATCGATGCCAAGCGGCATGTGCTGGGTTCTGATGAGAGTGATCCGATTCCGGGCGAGAACCTGGATCTGACCATCGACGCGAATATCCAGTACATGGCCGAGCAGGCGCTGGATGCGCAGATGGCCAAGGTGAAGGCATTGCACGGAACGGTGGTGGTGCAGGATCCGAATACGGGACAGATTCTGGCCCTGGCGGTTAGCCCGCGGTTCAATCCGAATGATCCGCTGCATGTGGATCCTCGGG
>JAJZDM010000064.1 GCA_021806005.1 Acidobacteriota bacterium
GGAGGCGCTGAAGATGGCTGCCATCTGGCTGCGCGCCGAGGAGTTGTCTTATCAACAGCGGCTGGTTCAGACGCTTTCACAGCCACCCCTGCGACAGAGCGCCGACCCTGCGGTGCAGGCGGTCTTCTGCATCGATGTACGCTCGGAGCCGATGCGCAGAGCCATTGAGTCCACGGACGCCTCGTTTGAGACGCTGGGGTTTGCGGGATTCTTCGGCGTTCCGATGGAGTATCGCGCCCTGGGCTCCGAGATACCCTTGCCGCACCTGCCGGGTCTCTTCAAGCCGGATCTGACTGCGGTCCAAACGACCGGCGATCCGGCGCTGGATGGAAGGCTCGCGCACAGGCGGGTTCGCGGAAGGCGTCTTGCGGGCGAGTACTCCCGAATGCCTGCCTCCAGCTTCAGCATGGTGGAGATACTGGGAATGGGCCGAGCGGTGAGTCTATGGAAGAGCGCCTTTGCGTCGGGCCGCAGGAAGAAGAGTGATGCCTTGCGCGCTGGAGACGATCCAGTGACCGCAGTTCAGCTTGACGCCACGCTGGAAGAGAAGGCGAGCCTGGCGGAGCGGTTTCTGCGCGCGACAGGACTGGATAGAAGAGCAGCTCCCCTGGTCGTTCTTGTGGGCCATGCGGGCCAGACCGTGAATAACCCTACGGCGGCGGGTTTGAACTGCGGTGCGTGTTGTGGGCAGAGCGGATTGAACAACGCGCGGGTAATGCGCGACCTGCTCAATGATCCGGAGGTGATGGCTGAACTCCGCCAGCGTGGCGTGCGATTGGCCAGAGAGGTGAGGTGGACGGCTGCCCTGCACAACACAACCACGGAGACGGTTCAACTGGATCCGGAGGACCTGGCGCGGCTCAGCCTAGACCGGCGGCAGTCTTTGCAGCGCACGCTGGCTGCGGCTGCAGAGCGCACGCTGCTGGAGAGGAAGGCTCAGGAGGGTGGGTATGACAAACCTTCAGAACCCACAACCGCTTCCTTTGAGGCGTCGAAGAGGGCCAGCAATTGGGCCGAGACGCGTCCGGAGTGGGGCCTGGCGAACAACGCAGCGTTTGTCGCCGGTCCGCGTTGGCGTACACGCGGACTGAATCTGGAGGGCCGCTGCTTTCTGCATGAGTACGATCCTGACGCTGACAATGATGGCGCTCTTCTGGAACAGATCATGACGGGGCCGGTGATTGTGGCTCACTGGATCAATATGCAGTACTTTGCTTCGACGGTGGATCCGCTGCGATTCGGGGCGGGGGACAAGACGTTGCACAATGTTGTGGGTGGCGCGCTGGGGCTGTTTGAGGGCAACTCTGGCGATCTGCGCACGGGTCTGGCTCTGCAGTCCGTCCATGATGGACGGCGTTGGCGCCATGCTCCGCTGCGGCTGACGGTGGTTGTGTTTGCGCCGAGGGGGCGTGTGGCGAGAGTGATCGCTCGAAGTGAGACAGTGCGTGAGCTTCTGGATGGCCGCTGGCTGGAGCTGATTTGCGTCACCGGGAGCGGGATGGAGAGAATTGGTTCTGCCACGGAGTTTGCGGGAAGCGAGGACACAGAGGTGCTTGACGAAGCTGCATGGGCACTTCAGGAGCCATGAGCATGCTGGAAGAGGAGGGACCGGCGCGGCGCAGGAAGGTGCATGGATGCTTGATGGTGGTGGATGCTCTGGTCGGGCTGGGTTGGGCCATGCTCCGGGAAGTGCGAGAAGCTGGTCGAACGACGCGGAGACCCGGAGGATGCCTGAGCGTCCATCCTGTCCCTTTCAAAAGCCGCGCGGGACTTGAAGTACGAGGAGTTTGGCAGATCGCACGGGTATGACAAAGGCTACAAACGTCTATGGGGGATTGGAGACTGCCCGGCCACGAGCCCGGGCCGCCGGCGCTGATACCTTCGGCCTCCAACTGCATCCTGCCAAGCGACATCTCAAAAGGCGAAAGAGCCGAGATGTGGGGAACCCACTTCGTATTCGAGCTTCGGATTGTTACTCCGCGTTCTGACTCCTGAGTCTTACTTCGTGGTCTCGACCAGACCCAGGTCCTTGAGCATGGGTTCCACACTGGGCTGAGCGCCCAGCCAGCGGGTGTAGATCGTCTCCAGATCCTCGGTGTTGCCGCGTGAGAGCACCATGCTGCGGAAGCGGTCGCCGTTGGCGCGAGTGAGACCGCCGTGGTCCTGGAACCACTGGAAGGCAGCGTCGTCGAGCATCTGGGTCCAGGCATAGGCGTAGTAGCCGGCGGCGTAGCCGTTGGCCCAGATGTGCAGGAAGTAGCTGGAGCGGTAGCGCGGCGGCACTGCCGGCAGGTTCAGATGAGTGCGGGTGAGCGCCTGGGTTTCAAAGTCGTCCACATTCTGCAAGGGCGCGGTGGCCGGCAGCAGGTGCCACTGCATATCCAGCTCGGCGGCGGCCAGGGCCTCGGTGACCAGATAGCCCTGGTCGAATTTGGCGGCCTTGCGCATCCTGTCTACCAGCTCCTGGGGCATGGGAGCTCCGGTCTTGTCGTTCAGGGCGTAGTGGCGGAAGACCTGGGGGTCGCTGGCCCAGTGCTCATTGAACTGGGAGGGAAACTCGACGAAGTCGCGGGGGGTGTTGGTGCCGGAGAGGCTGGGGTAGACGGTATCGGCGAAGATGCCGTTGAGTCCGTGGCCGAACTCGTGGAACATCGTCGTGACGTCCGAGAAGCTGAGCAGCGCGGGCTCTCCCGGCGCGGGCTTGGCGAAGTTGGCCACGTTGTAGATTACCGGCAGGGTGCCGAGCAGTTTGGACTGGCCGACGAAGTTGTCCATCCAGGCGCCGCCGAGCTTGTTATCGCGTTTGAAGTAGTCGAAGTAGACGAGCGCCAGCGGCTTCTTGTCGGCGTCGAAGACCTCATAGACCATGACGTCCGGCTGATAGACGGGGATGTCTGTGCGGCGCTGAAAGGTAAGACCGTAGAGCTGGGTGGCCGCGTAGAAGACGCCGTCCTCCAGCACCCGGTGCAGTTCGAAGTAGGGCTTCAGCTCCGCCTCATCGACGTTGTACTGCGCCTTGCGCACCTGTTCGGAGTAGAAGTTCCAGTCCCAGGGACGAACCTGGAACCCGGTGCTCTGCATGCCACCAGCCTGACCTCCGGCTTGCGCGGCGGCCTGCTGGTCGATGCGCGCCTGAATCTGCTGCTGCTCACTCCGCGCCTTGGCGGTGGCCGGCCCAACGAGGGCACTCATGAACTTGAGCGCGGCCTGGGGGGTCCTGGCCATCTGGTCCTGGAGCGCCCAGGCGGCGTAGTTGGGATAGCCGAGCAGGGCGGCCTTCTGAGCCCGCACCTGGGCCAGACGGGCGATGGTGGCGCGAGTGTCATTGGCATCGCCGCGCTCGGTACGGGTCCACGAGTCCTGATACAGTTTGGCGCGTGCGTGCCGGTTGCTGAGTGCGCTCAGGTCCGGCTGCTGGGTGGTGTTCTGCAGCGGGATGAGCCAGCCGCTCTCTCCGCGGCCCCTGGCGGCGAGCGCCGCTGCCTGAGTCTGTGCCGGGCTAAGCCCTGCGAGCATGGCTTGATCCGAGGTGTGGAAGGCGGCTGCCTTGGTGCCGGCCAGCAATTTGTTGGTGAAGGTATTGGAGAGCACGGCCTCCTCTTCGTTGAGCTTCTTGAGGCGAGCCTTGTCGGCGTCGTTGAGTTTAGCCCCGGCTTTGACGAAGAGGCGGTAGTCGACCTCGACCAGACGCAGCGACTCGGGATCGAGGTGCAGCGTGGCGCGCTGGTCATAGATCGTCTGCACCCTGGCGAAGAGACGGTCATTGAGGTAGATGGCATCCTGCAGCGCCGCCAGTTTGGGAGTAACCTCGTCCTGGACCTTCTGCAAGGTGGGATCGGTATTGGCCTGGGTGATGGCAAAGAAGACCTGCGAGACCCGGCGCAGCAGTTGGCCGGATTTTTCCATGGCGACGAAGGTGTTGTCGAAGGTGGGCGCGGCGGGGTTGTTGGCGATGGCCGCAATCTCGCGGAGTTGTTCGGCGATGCCGGCCTCGATGGCCGGTTGATAATCGGCGTCGTGGATGCGGTCAAAGGGCGGCGCCTGGAAGGGCAACGTACTGGGCGCATAGAAGGGATTGGAGGGCCCGAAGCCGGGCGCCGGGGCAGCTCCATCGACCTGCCCACGCTGTGCTGCTGCTGTCGAAGCTGCCATCGCTGCCGCCATCACCAATCCGGAGATCCTCCTCCAAGCCATGTTCATCGTAAAACTCCTGTCCCCATGAAGCTACCGCCAGTGCGGGGGGCAGAACAACCCCCCGGCCGCGCGTACACTGGTCCTGCATGGCTATTGTTAACGGAACCATAACCAACTCTTCTCCCACATCCGCCTCCTCAGCCCGTGAGACCACCATCGCCGAGATCGGCCAGCATGTGGATGAGCGGGTGACGCTGCGCGGCTGGCTGTACAACCTGCGCGCCTCCGGCAAGCTGCTGTTCCCCATCTTCCGTGACGGCACGGGAACGATTCAGGGCATTGTTCCGAAGGCGGAGGTGCCGGAACGGGTCTTTGAGACGCTGAAGTCGCTGACGCTGGAGTCGTCGCTGACCGTGACCGGTCGGGTACGGGCGGATGCTCGCGCTCCCTCCGGCTTTGAGCTGGACGTGGAAGATCTGAGCGTGACGCAGCGCATCCCGGATGAGACGCCGTATCCGATCCAGTTAAAGGAGGCGGGGGTTGATTTTCTGATGGAGCACCGCCATCTGTGGATCCGCACGCCGCGCCAGTCCGCGATCCTGCGGGTGCGGGCAACGATCATGCGCGCGGCGGCGGAGTACTTTGACAACCACGGTTTCGTCCGCACGGATCCGCCGATTCTGACACCCAATGCGTGCGAGGGAACCTCGGAGCTCTTCGAGATGGAGTACTTCGACGACGGCAAGGCGTACCTGACCCAGTCCGGCCAGCTCTACGTGGAGGCGACGGCGATGGCGCTGGGACGGGTGTACTCGTTTGGGCCCACCTTCCGTGCGGAGAAGTCCAAGACCCGCAGGCATCTGACCGAGTTCTGGATGATTGAGCCGGAGGTGACCTACATGGATCTGGACGGCCTGATGAACCTGGCGGAGTGCTTTCTGACTCACATTGTCCGCCGGGTTCTGGAGTTGCACTCCGCCGATCTGAAGACGATCGGCAAGGACATCACCAAGCTGGAGGCGGTGGTGGCGGGCGCGCCCACGGACAACAGCGAAGACTGCAGCGGCTCCCGCAGCGGCTTTCCCCGGCTGAGCTACGACGAGGCGCACGCCATGCTGATCGATGCGCACGAGCGCGGCCTGCTGGAGTCGATGCACAAGTACGGCGACGACTTCGGTTCTCCGGATGAGACCTACATCAGCTCCCAGTTCAGCAAGCCGGTGATGGTGCACCGCTACCCGGCCTCGGTAAAGGCCTTCTACATGCAGCCGGACCCGCTGGACCCCAGCAAGGCGCTGTGCGTGGATGTGCTGGCGCCGGAGGGATACGGCGAGATCATCGGAGGGTCGCAGCGCATCGACGACTACGACCTGCTGGAGTCGCGCATCCAAGCGCATCATCTGCCCATGGCCGCCTTCCAGTGGTACCTGGACCTGCGCCGCTACGGCAGCGTCCCGCACTCCGGCTTTGGCATGGGCATTGAGCGGTGCGTTGCCTGGATCTGCGGACTGGAACACGTTCGGGAGACAATTCCCTTCGCCAGAACACTGAACAGAATCTATCCTTGATCCGGAGTAGCCGGTTCATCTTGCTGTGGACAACTCCGACCGGATCATCCGATGATGGTCTATGATCCCGTGCCCCCAGGCGCGACCAAACTCCCACCCCAGATTCCGTCACGAGAGGACTCCATGAACATCGCCAACAACGCAATCGAACTCATCGGCCGCACGCCCCTGGTCCAACTGAATCGCGTGACCGCCGGTTGTAGCGCCCGTGTGGTACTCAAGATGGAGAGCAACAATCCGGCGGGCAGCGTGAAGGATCGCATCGGCTTTGCGATGATCCAGGCCGCCGAGCGGGAGGGGAAGATCACCCCCGGCGTGACCACGCTGATCGAACCCACCTCCGGCAACACCGGCATCGGGCTGGCTTTTGCCGCGGCCGTAAAGGGCTACAAGCTCATCCTGGTGATGCCAGAAACGATGTCCGTGGAGCGCCGCGTGCTGCTGCTGGCCTTTGGGGCACAGATCATCCTGACGCCCGGCCCCGCGGGCATGAAGGGCGCCATCCAGAAGGCCGAAGAGGTGCTGGCAAGTACGGCGAACGGGTACATCCTGCAGCAGTTCAACAACCCGGCCAATCCCAAGATCCACCTTGACACCACCGGCCCGGAGATCTGGAATGACACGGACGGCGCCGCCGATGTGCTGGTTTCTGGGGTGGGCACCGGGGGCACGCTTACCGGCGTGAGCCAGTACATGAAGGCGCGCAACCCCAACTTCTATACCGTCGCGGTGGAACCGACCGACAGCCCGGTGCTCTCTGGCGGCAAGCCTGGGCCGCACAAGATTCAGGGGATCGGCGCGGGGTTTGTGCCCAGCGTGCTGCGCACCGACCTGATCGATGAGATCGTCCAGGTGAGCAACGAGGACGCGCTGACCATGGCCCGCCGTCTGCCCCGGGAAGAGGGTCTGCTGGTAGGCATCTCCTCCGGCGCAGCCGTGTGGGCAGCCCTGAAGATAGCCCGCGAGCCGCGCCACGCCGGGAAGCTCATCGTGGCTATTATCCCCAGCAGCGGCGAGCGCTACCTTTCCACGGTGCTGTTTGACGAGTTGCGCCAGCAGGCTCTGAACACGCCGACCTCCCCGGTAACGCTTTGAGGAGGCTGGTGACGCTCGGTGTGGGCGTTGGCCCGGAGCAGCGAAGAGCGCGAGCACTGTCGGAAGATGCTGCGGCCCGCGCGGTTATGATGTTTCTCACGACATGAACATCTTTGAGTCCATCCGCGAAGACACCCGAATCGTTCTGGAGCGTGACCCGGCCGCCAGCTCCCGGCTGATGGTGTTGCTCTGCTACCCCGGTCTGCAGGCTGTGTGGGTGCACCGGATCAACCACTGGCTGTGGCGTCGCGAACTGAAGCTGCTGGCGCGGCTGATGTCGCAGGTGGCCCGGTTCTGGACCGGCATTGAGATCCATCCGGGAGCCACGATTGGTCGCCGGCTGTTCATCGACCACGGGATGGGGGTGGTGATCGGCGAGACCGCCACGGTGGGCGATGACGTGACCCTGTACCAGGGAGTGACCCTGGGCGGCACGGGCAAGGTCGGCGGGAAGCGCCACCCCACGGTGCGGGACAACGTCTTTGTGGGCAACAACGCCAACATCCTGGGCAACATCACCATCGGGGAGAACTCCCGGGTTGGGGCTGGATCGGTGGTGCTCCGGGACGTCCCTCCGGACTCCACGGTGGTGGGCGTTCCCGCCCACATTGTCTACCAGGGAGGAAAGCGCGTCCTGATCACCGATCCGCGCGAGATCAACGACCCGCTCTCGGATGTGATCATCGCGCTGGCCGACCAGGTGCGCTCGCTGCAGTCCCGCGTGGACCGCATGGACGGGGAGTTGCACCCACCTGCTCCGCTGGAGGCCGCCAGCGGACTGATGACGGAGCAGGAGGAACGCGCCCTGTACCGCTCAGAGCAACTGGCCCGCGCCGACCTGGTGAGTAACGGCGAGGGGATATAGAGCCTGGCTGGAAGCACGTCTCATGAGCGGGTGCACGGGGGGCGTGGACCGCGACGGTTGATGGCGTGGCACCGCGGGACGGCGCCGGGATGATGGGCTTGCGAGCTGCTGGATCCTGCGCGCGGGAGCGGGGTGAGGGATAGAGCAGCCACAGAGTTTGACGGGGCCAAAGAGGCTCTATGGCATTTTCGGTGTTGATGGGTTCTATAAAAGGGGATGTATCCCGAGCGGGCTTGCAGTGGCGTTTTCATTGTGGGAAGACGCCCATGGAAGCCGAGTCGACCTCTACACCTACACCGAAACTTCCTTAATGGCTGCTGGACGGGATTGCGTACGCCGTATCCACCGTCTCCGGCAGAACGCTGCGGGGCATGGGTGGCGGGGTTACCGCGTAATGCACGTTGGTGACCGGCTCCGGCTGCGAGAGCGGCCAGATGTAAGGCGGCTCGGTGGTATCGCCGTAGCCCATCTTCGGATAGCGGCTGAGAGCAGCGGTGGAGGCATCCAGGCGCACATAGATATCGGCCTTCTCCTTGTTCCTGCGCCGGGAGAGCATCGGCCTGGCGCAGCTCAGTTCAAAGCTGTGACCCTCCACGGTGAATGCCAGCTTAGACCCATCGAAGCCACCGGTTACCTTCTCCGCCCCGGCCAGAGGACTGAGGGAGACGACCGCGGTTCCCACCCCTGGCTCAAAGAAGTAGAGAAATCCGGTGTGTTGGATGGCGTAGTTGAGATCGATCTTGCCCACCATGCCATCGACGGTGAGGACGCCGTCGCTGACCTGCGCCGAGATAAGCCGGTTGGGGCTGGTCGTGTGCCAGGCTGCACTCCGGATGGGGGCGGGAGCCTGGGCCGTCGCCGGACGGGTGGTGACGGCTGTAGACGCTGCCAGCAGCACAAAGAGCAGACCAGCACGGGGAGAGACTCGATGCGCCCGCGTCCTGGCTTCGATCGGTTTCCATTCCATCGGTTTCCGTTCCTCCAGAGAGACGGAGGAGTGCACCTGGATCGCCAACGCGTTCTGACCTGAAATCAACCAGTTGCACCAGGAAAACCTCAACGATGTGCAGTTTTTTGCGGGGTATTGTTCCAAATTCGTACAGTTTTATCCCTAATTGGGCATTGGCTTGGATCTGGAAGGCAAGTCCTGAGCGGTGCAGGGGCATGGACTGCGCCACCGGTCGGTGCATGTTCCAATAGAAGAGAAAAGGAACACTGCGAACGTATGCCTCTGAACTGTGGAATCGTCGGACTGCCGAACGTCGGCAAGTCCACCATCTTCAACGCGCTGACGGCTGCCAAGGCCCCGGCGGCCAACTATCCGTTCTGCACCATCGACCCCAACGTGGGCATTGTGCCGGTTCCGGACGGGCGTCTGGACCGGATTGTGGGGCTGGTGAAGCCGAACTCGATTGTGCCCACGACGATGGAGTTTGTGGACATCGCCGGGATCGTGGAGGGAGCCAGCAAGGGTGAGGGATTGGGTAACCAGTTTCTCTCTCACATCCGGCAGACGGACGCGATTCTGCACGTGGTGCGCTGCTTTGAGGACCCCGAGGTGGTGCATGTGGCGGGGGCGGTCAATCCGCTGCACGACATCGACATTATCAACACCGAGCTGCTGCTGGCGGATCTGGAGACGGTGGAGAAGCGGCGGACCAAGGCGGAGAAGGCGGCCAAGAGCCCCAGCGCCAGCGCGGCGCAGAAGAGCGAGTTGAGCGCGGTGGTGAAGCTGCACGAGGCCCTGAGCGCGGGCAGGCCGGCGCGGACGGTGGAGCTGGCCGAGGACGAGCGACTGGCGGCGCGGGATCTGTTCCTGATCACGATGAAGCCGCAGCTTTATGTGGCCAACGTGGATGAGGCGGGGATCCACGAGGGAAACAGCCTGACCAGGATGGTGGAAGAACGCGCGATCGAAGAGGGCAGCGAGGTGGTGCGGATCTGCGGCGCGATGGAGGCAGAGATTGCGCAACTGGAGCCGGGCGAACGCGGCGAGTTCCTGGAGGCGGCGGGTTTACAGGAGCCGGGGTTGAACCGGCTGATCCACGCGGCCTATCGACTGTTGGGGCTGATCACCTACTTTACCTCCGGGGTACAGGAGGTGCGGGCGTGGACGATCCGGCGCGGAACCAGGGCTCCGGGAGCGGCCGGGGTGATTCACTCCGACTTTGAGCGCGGCTTTATCAAGGCCGACTGCTACGCCTGTGAGGATCTGTTCCGGCTGGGCAGCGAGCAGGCGGTGAAGGAGGCCGGGCTGCTGCGCTCCGAGGGCAAGGAGTATGTGGTGAAGGACGGCGACATCCTGTTCTTCAAGTTCAACGTGTGACGAACGCCGTTCTCTTCAGCGCCTGCGCGGCTGGCGTCAGCGCCGTTCCCTTACTGGAGGGTGAGCGTACCGCTGCCGATATCGTTGGCGCAGGAGCCGCCGATGGCAGAGTAGGTGACCGTGATGGTCTCTCCGTCTGCGGAGAGCGTACCGCTGAGATCGAACTGGGCGCCGTTCGCACCGGTCATCGCCAGGTTGAACTCGTCGCCCAGCATCCCGGAGTAGTTGGCGACCGGCGTTGGCACGGTCACCGTGGTCAAACAGGGGTATGCCGTGAGGGTTCCCGTGCCGGTGACGGGAAAGAGGCCGCGGGTGCTGAGTGCGGAGCTCTGCGCCAGTGTGGTGGAGAAGCTGTAGCTCTTTCCCGTGTCCTGCGAGGTGAGGGTTCCGGCGTAGGAGCCGTTGAGGGTTGCAATCTCCACGCCGGTGACGGTGCCTGCAGCGGTGCAGCTTCCGGTGAGGTTAAAGCTACCGTCGCTGAAGGTTTCACCGCTCATCATCCCGTTCATGGTGAAGGCGGGGCCACCATCGGGCACGCTGGAGGCGAGGTTGAGCACATCGGCGCTGGTGAGCGTCCCGGAGAGGGCGTTATTGAACTGGGCGAAGGGCCCGCTGCAGCACTGGGCGTTGCAAATCTGTGGGAAGGCCATCTGCACGGCGGCGGTTCCGGTCTCTACGCCCTGGAGATCGCTGAGATAGGCGCCCATAGGCACAATCTCCCCAGGTTGCCAGTTACTGGTGACCACCTTGAACGTGAACTCCCAGTTGCCACTGTTGTATTGGGGTGTGGGAGTGGGAGCGGGCGTGGGTGCTTTGGGAGAGCTGCCGCAGCCGGCGAGGAGCGCAACTCCAACAATCAGGAGACAGAGGATCGAGGCCACGCGCGGCCAGCTGGAGCTGCAGGCGGTTCTGGAGACCCCGGAGCCGGGGCGGGAGGAGCGGGAGTGCAACCGCAGGGGGAGAGTCATGGAGATCTCCTGCTACAGAGGCTGTTGCGCTCATAAGTTTATGCCGGGCGAGGGATATCCCGCAAAGAGAGGGTGCGGTATCTGGCGGTTCGGACTTGATCGCGGGAGCCAGAGACGGCCAGCCGAGGGTTCCGAGCCGGGTACAGGCCTGCAGATTAGGGCCATGCACAGGTATGCCCTGCGTGAGACTGGAGGAGTATGGCAAGGAAGAAGCTTCGTGTTGGCGTGTTATTTGGCGGCCGCAGCGGCGAGCATGAGATCTCGCTGCGCTCGGCACGATCGATTCTGCAGGCGATCGATCGGCGAAAGTATGAGGTTGTGGAGCTGGGAATCACCCGGGAGGGACGCTGGCTCGCCGGAGAGCCGGCCCAGATGATGCTGGCGGGGGAGGCGGCGGCTAAGGCAGGGCGCGGGGCAGCGCTGAACGCGGCGGGCCACGCTGCAGGGCTCTCGATTGCAGCCGCGGCCGGCGAGCCCGCGGCGGGGACCGGACTGGATGTAGTCTTCCCGGTGCTGCATGGGACCTTTGGCGAGGATGGTACGGTGCAGGGGCTCTTCGAGCTGGCCGATGTGGCCTATGTTGGCTCCGGAGTGCTGGGCTCCGCGGCGGCTATGGACAAGGACGCGATGAAGCGGCTGTTTGCCGCGGCGGGACTCCCGATCACGCCTCATGTGACCGTGCTGCGCAGAGAGTGGCGGGCCGACCCGAGACGGGCAACGCGCAGCATCGAGAAGAGGCTGCGCTATCCGGTGTTTGTGAAACCGGCCAACCTGGGCAGCTCGGTGGGGATCAGCAAGGTGAAGACGCGGGCGGAGCTCTCCGCGGCGATGGATCTGGCTGCCGGCTTCGACCGCAAGATCGTGATCGAGCAGGGCGTGGGAGGCCCGGGCGTGAAGCCGCGCGAGCTGGAGGTGGCGGTGCTGGGCAACGATGCTCCGGAGGCCAGCGTGGTGGGGGAGATCGTGCCGGCCAAGGAGTTCTATGACTACGAGGCCAAGTATGAGCTGAGCGGGCCGGATGAGAGCGTCTGCATCATCCCGGCACGGCTGACGGCGGCGCAGGTGCGCAAGATCCAGGCGATGGCGATCGGCGCCTTCAAGGCCTGCGAGTGCGCGGGGCTGGCGCGGGTCGACTTCCTGATGGCTCCGGCGAGCAAGGGCCGACCGGCAGAGATTGTGCTGAATGAGGTGAACACGCTGCCGGGGTTTACCTCCATCAGCATGTATCCCAAGCTGTGGGCGGAGAGCGGGGTGGCTTATCCGAAGCTGATCGACCGGCTGATCGAGCTGGCGTTGGAGCGCCACAAGGAGCGGGCGGAGACGAGCTTCTCACGCTGAGTGTCCTTCGCGGACGGCGAATGGCTTCGCGTGGCTGGGGAGAGGTTGTTGTCGGCCCGGCCAAGGCGCAGAGTGGCGGCGGTGCCCGATGCTCGAATCCGGCCATCCTACTTCGGGGCTTACGATAGACAGGATGAGCGGTGCGAAGACTGCGGTAAACCTGG
This sequence comes from Acidobacteriota bacterium, assembly GCA_021806005.1. Taxonomy (GTDB): domain Bacteria; phylum Acidobacteriota; class Terriglobia; order Terriglobales; family Acidobacteriaceae; genus Granulicella. Next base: position 12,459 of record JAJZDM010000064.1, read on the forward strand.
CAGAGATTCTAGCGGCGCGGGAGAGGCTTGCGGGCGCCGTCTACTGCACGCCCTGCGAGCGTTCCGAGATGCTCTCCCGGACGACCGGGCTGAACGTCTTTCTGAAGCTTGAGAACCTGCAGATGACGGGCAGCTTCAAGGAGCGGGGCGCTCTGAACCGGATCGCCACGCTGAGCCCGGAGCAGGCCGGGCGCGGGGTGGTGGCGGCCAGCGCGGGCAACCATGCGCAGGGCGTGGCCTATCACGCCACGCGGCGCGGCATCCGGGCGGTGATTGTGATGCCGCTGACCACACCGCTGGTGAAGGTGACGGCGACGCGCGGCTTTGGCGCCGAGGTGGTGCTGCACGGCGGCAACTACGATGAGGCCTGCGCGGAGGCCACGCGGCTGTGCGAGGCCGAAGGGATGACCTTTATCCATCCCTTCGATGATCCGCTGGTGATCGCCGGACAGGGGACGATCGGCCTGGAGCTGCTGGACCAGGTGGAGGGCCTGGAGGCCGTGGTGGTCCCGGTGGGGGGCGGGGGTTTGATCGCCGGAGTGAGCTGCGCGGTGAAGCAGGCGCGTGCGAGCCGGGGCCTTTCAACGGTGCGGGTGGTGGGTGTGCAGACCGCGCGGCTGCCTTCGATGCAGCGAGCGGTGGCGGAGCATGGTCCGGTGACGCTGGAGGCGGCGATGACCATCGCTGACGGCATTGCGGTACGGCGCGCGGGTGAGGTCACGTTTCCTCTGGTGGAGGAGTACGTGGATGAGATCGTCACGGTGGATGAGGATGAGATTGCCAGCGCGATTCTGACCCTGCTGGAGCGGGAGAAGACGCTGGCCGAGGGCGCGGGAGCGGCGGCGCTGGCGGCGGTGCTGCAGCGCCGCACCAGCCTTGCGCAGGGCACGCGGACCGCGGTGCTGGTGGGCGGCGGGAACATCGACGTGACGTTGTTGAGCCGGATTATCGAGCGCGGCCTGGTGCAGGATGGCCGGCTGATTCGGCTGCGAATTCATCTGCTGGACAAGCCGGGAGCGCTGAAGGAGCTGACCACGCTGATCGCCGCGCACCGCGCCAATATCGTGGACACGCTGTACAACCGGGCCTACTACGGCGTGAACCTGGGCGATACGGCGATTGACATCACGATGGAGACGCGCGGCCCGGAACAGGTGGAGGAGTTGCTGCGAGCGATGGATGAGGCCGGCTATCACTACAGCCGGGTGCTGTAGGCTGCAGCGGGCGACGGGTGAGCTGGGAAACGGAAGAGCAGCCTTGCGGGGATGATCCGCGCATGGAAACCGACACCGCGAGCGTTGCCCTGCGGATGGTGCGGCTGGCCAAGCCCCATGCTTGGTATGCGATCCAGCGGTGAACCTGGCTTGCTATTTTGCGCGGCAGCTTCGCCCTGCTACGCTCGTCGCGGAGGTGCATTCTTGCGGAGACTTTGGGCCACGATTCTGGTGCTGGGTGGTGTGTTGGGGGTTGGGTGTGGGAGCGCGAGGGCACAGACGGGCGTGTATGCGATGGCCAGCGGCGGTTTTGTGGGATCGTCGGTGACGTCCATCGGATCGCAGAACGGCTACTCTCAGTTTGGCGGAACGTTCGGACTCTACGGCACGATTCTGCCGCTGGGACCGTTGAAGCTGGGCGCTGACGGACGTTACATCATCGAGTCCTCTGGCGGAAGCACGCAGTATGGCAACCAGCTCCAGAGCGGCCTGTTCGGCCCGCGGTTGGCCCTGTTCAGCCATGCGGTACCGTTCAGCCCCTATGTGCAGTTCGAGATCGGCGAAGCCAGCACAAACTACGGACGGTTCGCCTCCCGATCGAGCAGCTTCGCCTACCAGGCACAGTTTGGACTGGATTACACGCTGATCCCGCACTTCGACCTGCGGATTGAGTACGGCACCGGCACGATTGGATCCGACGTGGGCGGCCGCGAGGGGATGCAGCAGATCGGCGCCGGTCTGGTGTTCCGATTCTTCTAGGTTCGTGGGCGGAGGGCTTTGCGTCCGAGAGGATGCGGTTGAAGGTTCCTGGTTGAGCTCAGGGGTCTGGGCTTACGCTGCGGCGATCGTGCCTCTACTGGGTGGACGCTCCGCCCTGTATGTGGCGTGTCTGGCTCAACTGGATTGCGTTCCACAGATCGGCAGGTGGCGATCACCCCTCGCGACGCTCGAGGGCCGAGTACGCCGTCTTCGGATGTTCCGTCTCCGTACACCGATCGCAACGAGCCCTGGCTGTGGATGATAATCAGCCATTTCGTGGTTGATTATCATTCGCGTTCTCGTGGCTCATCGAAAGATGAGCTCCTATCGCCTAGCTAGATCCCTCCGTGACGGTGCGATTCTTAGACTCCTCGCCGGACCGCTTCGGTACACACCGCGTCCGCGTCCCCGCAGTGTTGCCAGAGTTTCAACTCGTAATACCCTTGTCCTTCATGAGTTGCTCGTACCTCCAGGCGTAGACTTCTTTCGCTTCTGGTACGAGTAGACGCGCTTGCCGAGATTTCGTTGATACGCTCTTTGATGCGTGCGCCGTGGTCGTCGAAGTTGTGGGCGGCATGCACTTCAGTACCGATAGCTAGAAGCAGGATGGCTCCTCCGCTAGGTCTCTTTCGTCAAATCTTTGGCCTCGGTCCGGTGTTACCGGCCCGACCAGGCCATGCCCAGTGGGGTACGGCACACCGATCTATCTTTTCTCGCCTGTAGGAGCCGGTTGCGTCCATGGTACAGGCGGTCTTGAGCTACTATCGATTCGTTCCCGGTTGTGCGCCCGGGGAAGATGCTGGGTGGCGCGGCGGTTCTCGCCCGGGATGGGGATTTTGCAACTCACGGAGGTTTGCGATGGGATCGGGATCCAGGAGTGGTGCGGCGGGGAGCCGGAGCACGGATGCGGGGCTGCTGTTTCTGCGCGTGGTGGCGGGGACCAGCCTGCTGCTGAAGCATGGGCTGGAGAAGCCCGAGCACTTCTCCGCCATGGCGCAGCACTTTCCCAATCCTCTGCACATCGGGCCGGTACCCAGCCTGCTGTTTGCGCTGATCTCTGACTTCATCTGCAGCATGCTGATCGTGGTGGGGCTGGGCACGCGCTGGGCGAGCGCCGTGGCGTTCTTCAACATCTTTGTGGCCTGGGCGTTCGTTCACCACTTCCTGTTCTTTGGCCGGGGCGCTGACCATGGAGAGTTGATCGTGCTCTACCTGGCTGCGTTCGGGTGCCTGATGCTGACCGGCGGCGGGCGCTTCAGCATGGATGCGATGCGGCAGCGGTGAGGGTAAGCGCCTGCCTGAATCAAGAATGCGCGGCGGTGGGAGGGTTGAGCCGCCGCACGAGAGCGGCTGAGACGGATGAGCAGGATTCGACCGGCTGGGTGGGGAAGATCCGGACGCTTGACGATATTAGAACAGCCGACGAGCGCATGGAGGCGAGCCGGAGACGGAAGTATAGTATTCGGTTAGTGCAGATCCCGTGACCTGTGCGGTTGATCTCCCTCTGCTGAGCAGGCGTATCCATTCACGAGGCCCTGGAGCATCGCTGAGGGCGCATCGTCATGAAGCAGACCCTTCTTCCGACGCTGGATGATCTTGGCAACGAGCAGGTGCTGGTACAGGCCTGGAAGAAGACCGCTCAGCACCTGCGCGCGCAGAGTTGGTACGTCGATACGCTGGAGCTGGACTACCAGTCGCTGCGCTTGCCCAGCTTGATGGGTGAGATTGAGGAGCGGCTGCAGCGGCCCGAGTTGTGGGAGGCTGCTCCGCTGGAGATGGTACCCGCGCCGAAGAGCCAGACGTGGCAGTTGCGCGGCGGGGTGTGGAAGCCGAGTGCGGGCCAACCAGATCAGATTCGCCCGTTGGCCCACGTCGCTTTGGCCGATCAGGTGGTGGCCACGGCGATGCTGCTGTGCCTGGCGGACCGGGTGGAGCAGAGGCTGGGCGATCCACTGCTCTCCATCGAAGAGAGCCCGAGCCGCAGGCAAGTGCTGGCCTACGGCCACCGGCTGCTGTGCGACCAGATGGAGGGTGGTCTGCACCACCGCTGGGGCAGCAGCAAACTGTACCGCCTGTTCTCCCAGGACTACCAGACGTTCCTGCACCGCCCGGAGGTGGTGGTGGAACAGATGAAGGCAGAGGCCGGCGGCTATGAGGTGACGCTGGTACAGAGTGATCTCTCCCGGTTCTACGACCGGGTGCGCCCGGCGCTGCTGCTGGAGCAGGTGGGGCCGTTTGCAGGCACGGAAGACGCAGGATTTTCTGCCTTGCTGCAGAGGGTCTTCTGCTGGAGATGGCGAGATGAACAACGAGCCGCGGCGTACAGCCGTGGCAACGGCATGGAAGGAGGCGACAGCGTTGCGCTACCGCAGGGCCTGGTGGCTGCGGGATTCTTTGCCAATGTTGCCCTGCATGGCGTGGAGCAGGCCATTCGTGCATCCCTCGATCGGCCGCTGGATGCGCAAGGGCGGTTCATGCTGAAAGACGCCTGTTACTACGTGGATGATCTACGGCTGGTGTTGCTAACCGAGCCGGGAGCGCCGGAGACGGAGATTGAAGATGAGGTGGCGGGCTGGTTGCAGGGGATCCTGGATGAGAATGCTGCCGGTCTGCGCGTGGAGAGAAGCAAGACCTGGGCAACGGTGATCGGTCGCCAGGAGCGGTTTGTGGTTCCGCAGGCGAGGGCGGCCAAGCGGATTCAGCAGGAGGTCTCGGGCGGATTCGATATGCTGCACGGTTCGGAGCTGATCGGGGCGATTGAGGGTTTCTTTCTGACGCAACGGCGCTACAGCGCACAGGCAGGGGATGCGGATGCTTCCGGCGGGTTGACGGTGGGAATCCCTGACATGCAGGATGGCACGGCCGCACGCTTTGCGGCCGGAAGGTATCGGCGCACCTTTCGCTCTTTGCGGCCGCTGCTACTGGAAGAAGAGACTGCGCACGGGCTCTCGAGCGCCAGAGAAGCCGCGTTTGGGCCACCCGAGGCTTCCGGTTCCCGGCTGGTGCTGAGCCGGCGGCAGTTGGATGAACGCGCGGAGATCTTCTCCGCCATGTTGATCGAGGAGTGGGTGAGCCGTCCGGGCCATGTGCGCCTGTTGCGAGTCGCCCTGGACCTTTATCCCGATCTCCGACGGCTGGAGAGAGTGCTCAAGCTGCTGGAGGCGGGATGGAGGGATGAAGGCTTGCGTGGCGCCGAGCGCGAGGTGCGTCTTTACTGCCTGGCGGAGGTGTTTCGCGCCGGAGCGACCGAGACAGGCGTCGTTGCGGACCAGGAGTGCCTGCCGGCGGGGGTGGACGTGCGCGCGTATCACGAGCGGCTGGTGAGGGAGGCCAGCGAGGTTCTGCTGGGAGGGATTGCCTCGCCAACAGCGAAGCGGCGGTTTCCGTGGTATCTGCTGCAGCAGGCGTTTTTTTACCTGGTGACAGAGAACCGGGTCCCGAAGCAGATCCTGTGGTCAGCGCAGCCGCGGCACCGTGAAGTTGCCCGCTACCAGCGCTTCTCCCGGTTCCTGGCCGGACACGCTTCGGCTGCGCTGCAGGAGCGGGCCATCTACCTCGTCCTGGCCTGCACGGCCTTCGGCCACACAGAGATGCTGCAGGAGATCGCCCGTGGCCGCGTGTCGCCTGCGTTCTTGCGGAGGGTGTGGCAGATCTCTCCGGAGACGGCGCGCGGGCTCTGGGAGGCGATGAAGGCAGACGCCGCAGCGGAGCAACGCAAGATGGCGCAGGCGCTGGGACTGGAGACCGCCGGGTTCGTCACTGGCGCTGGCACGGGCAGAAAGGGTACGTCTCTGGCGGAACTCGTGGTTGGCGAGTACAACCCGTTCTGGCAGGAGGAGAACCTGCTCAGACTCGCACTCGGCCTGCTGGAATATCTACCCGGGGGATGGCCTGAGGTACTGACGCCGTGGCAGGTGGAGTGCGAGATCGTTGGCTCGTCTGGCGCGATCTTTGGACGCGTGCGCGAGGGTTCGGTTGGTATCCACCGGAGTCTGCCCCGGGCCCGGGATCTGTTCACGGTTCCGGCATGGTGCGCGGGGGGAGAGGAGAGCCAGCGGTTGCAGTTGGGGATGATCCTGCGCTTTGCGCTGCGCGGTTCGGTGGACTTTTACAGCAATCTGCCCGAGCGGCGTGCGCAGGTTCTGAAACGGTATCATCCGCCGGTCTCGCACTGGGAGGCGCAGCGTACGAGCTCGTATCAAGGGCGTAATGCCTTTGGACCAGGGTGGACTCCCATCTCGTCCTGGGTGGAAGATCTGCTCTTCGATCTGCTGCGCGGACCGGGATCCGGCGCATGGCCAGGAGTGCGCAGCCTGGGCGAGTGGAAGGATCTTTTGCGACGACGGATCGAGCATCTCACGCAGTTGCACGGACCGGCAGCCCATCTGGACTTTCTGGAGCAGGCCGCGCCGTGGCCCTACAGGCCGGCGGAGGATTGGCGGAGGCCGCTGCGGATCGCCATCGTCCAATCGATGCTTCCGGGCATGGAAGACTACGAACGGCATTGGAACGATCCCGAACTCCTGGCCGACCCTGTGTTTCGAAGGGCGCAGAGGCGGCATCTGGCCAGCGGGATGGAGGCTGTCCGGCAGATGCTGCGATTGCGGGCAACCCATGGATCGCTGACGCGATGCGATGGACGGATGCTGGATCTGCTGGTCTTCCCGGAATTGGCGGTTCATCCACTGGATATCGACGCTGTGATTCTGCCTTTCCTTCGCACCCACCGTTGTATGGCGCTGTTTGGACAGGTGTATCACCGAGCCGGATCCTGGCCTGCAGCACCGCTGATCAATAGCTGTCTTTGGATGATTCCGGAGTGGAGCGCCCGGGCGGGGTTTCAGATACTGCGGGTGGAGCAGGGGAAGGAGAATCTGGCGCGAACGGAGGTGGCGTTCTCACCCAGGCCGGCTGCCTTTCGACCCGCGCAGTGGATCATCGAATACCAGTGGAGCAGCGACCGGCGGCAGAGGCCCTTGAGGTTGAGCGCCTCGGTGTGCTTCGACGCCACCGACCTGGCGCTGGCCGCAGATCTCAAGTCACGCAGCGATATCTACATCGTCTGCGCTCTGAATCGGGATGCGGGCACATTTGACCGCATGTCCGAAGGGCTTCACTATCCGATGTATCAGGGCGTGATGGTGGTGAACAACGGTGAGTTTGGCGGAAGCTGCTTTTACCTGCCGTTCGGCGATCTGCATCATCGGCAGGTATTTCATCTTCATGGACAACCGCAGGCCGGTATTGCGTTTGCGGAGATCCCGCCGGAGAAGCTGATCCATCGCCCGACCCCCTCAGCCGGCGACCCGGTTGGAGACTGGAAGGCCCCGCCGGCCGGGTGGGAGTAGTTTGCTGCGGCGCGGGGCGGTGTCATATGGCATTTTCAGTGTTGATGGGTATTCCGAAGCGGGCTTGCAGCGGCGTTTTCATTGGGGAAAGACAGCCATCGAGGTGGTAGCGTCCCTCTACATCGACACTGAAGATGACTCGCCGTGGAGAGCGACGACGGCTGCTCCTACCGGAGCAGCCGTCGTTTGTGCCTTGTCTGGAGCGGATGATCCGCGGCTTCAGATGGAGTGGTTGAGCACCCGGTTGAGGCGCTGCACGAAGGCGGCCGGATCGGGCAGTGGAACACCTTCCAGCAGCAGCGCCTGATCGAAGAGCATGAAGGCTGCGTCCTGGGTGAGGCTGTCGTCGGTGCGCGCCAGCAACTTCTGGACGATCTCGTGATGGGGGTTGATCTCCAGCGTGGGCCGGGGAGCGGGGACCTCTTTTTGACCCATGGCGCGCAGCATCTGCTGCATCTGCAGGGAGGGCTCCTCTTCGTCGAAGACGATGCAGGAGGGGCTGTCTGCCAGGCGCACGGAGGGACGAATATCCTTGACCCGATCGCCGAGCGCGGTCTTCAGGTGCTCCAGCAGCGGCTTCAGACGTTCGGTCTCATCGGCCTCGGGAGTGCTCTCATCCTTGAGGTCATCGCTGGTGGAGGCCTTGTTGACAGCCTTGAGGTCGATCTCTTCGTACTTGTCGACGCCGGAGAAGACGATCTCATCCACTTCGTCGTCCAGGATGAGGACCTCAATCTCCTTCTTGCGGTAGATCTCCAGCAGCGGCGAGGTACGGAGCAGGTTTTCGGCTCCGCCGGTGATGTAGTAGATGCTCTTCTGCCCGGCGGCCATGCGGGTTTTGACCTCCGCGAGGCTGGTGAGCCCGTCGACTTTGGTGCTCTTGAAGCGGATGAGGTCGAGGAGGGTCTCACGGTTAGCGTAGTCGCTGTAGAGGCCCTCCTTGAGCAGACGGTTGTACTGGGCAACAAACTCCTGGTACTTCTCCGGCTGGTTGGCGGCGATGGACTTCAGCTCGGAGAGGATCTTCTTGACGCTGGCGGTGCGAATGCTGGCCAGCACGCGATTCTGCTGCAGGATCTCGCGGCTGACGTTGAGAGGAAGGTCTTCACTGTCGATGATGCCGCGCACGAAGCGCAGGTACTGGGGCAGGAGCTCGCGGGCGTCATCCATGATGAAGACGCGCTTGACGTAGAGCTTGACGCCGACCTTGTAGTCGGAGTGGAAGAGATCCAGCGGCGCCTTGGCCGGAATGTAAAACAGCGTGGTGTAGTCCAGGTTGCCTTCAGCGCGGGTATGGAACCAGAAGAGCGGATCCTGGAAGTCGCCGGAGATGGACTTGTACATCTCCTTGTAGTCCTCGTCGGTGAGTTCGGACTTGGGGCGACGCCAGAGAGCGCTGGCGGCGTTGACCTGCTCGGTGGTGCGGACGGTGGTGGACTTCTTCTCCTCCGCGTTCCACTCACTCTTGTCATAGGTGAGGAAGATGGGGAAGGCGATGTGGTTGGAGTACTTCTTCACCAGGTCGCGCAGACGCCATCCGTTGGCGTACTCCTTGCCCTCTTCATTGAGGTGCAGGAGGATGGTGGCGCCGGAGGTTTCGCGCTGAGCGGGCTCGATCTCAAAGCCGGTTTTGCCGTCGCTGGACCAGCGCCAGGCCTGCTCTTCACCCGCCTTGCGGGAGGTAACCTCGATGCGGTCTGCGACCATGAAGGCGCTGTAGAAGCCGACGCCAAACTGACCGATGAGGTTGGAGTCCTTGCGGGCGTCGCCGGAGAGCTGGGAGAGGAAGTTTTTGGTGCCGGAGCGGGCGATGGTGCCGAGGTTCTCGATGAGGTCGTACTCGTTCATGCCGATGCCGGTATCGGCAAAGGTGAGCGTGCCGGCGGCCTCGTCGATCTCGATGTCGATGCGCGGCTGAAAGGGAAAGTCCTTGAAAGCTTCCTCGGTCAGGGTGAGGTGGCGGAGCTTATCCAGCGCATCGGAGGCGTTGGAGATCAGTTCGCGCAGGAAGATCTCCGGATGCGAGTAAAGCGAGTGGACGATGAGATGCAATAGTTGACTGACTTCAGTCTGGAACTCTCGTTTCGACATGATTCCATTATAAAAACTCTGTCCGTCTGGAGCACTTCGGGGTCGCCGCGGTCGCTGCGGTGTCCGGATCTCTGATTCAGAACGCGACATCCCCCTGACCTCGGCGAGGCTCGGCTTCCGAGTGGATGTTCGGCGCAAACGTATGGTGGCCAGCGGGTTTTTGCACACTCTTAACAGCTTTGATCTGACCTCTGGCGACGCCCCTCGGGCCCTGGGCTGGGGGACGAATTCATCAAAACGATCCTGGAGACGATAAACGGGGCAGCGTATAAACCAGGTGAGCAGTGATGCGCGTTTCAAGAAAGAGGGCTGGTGTAGTCCTGGCGGCTGCTTTAGCCGTGGGCTCGGTGGGAGCTGTTCTGGGGTATTGGCTGGGATGGGTGATTCTTGTCCGGGTAGCCGAGGGACGGCTGGTGGAGGTGGCCGCCAGAAATCTGGCGGTGGCCGACAGCCATGCAGACGATGCCCGCAAGGCGCTGGACGACATGAACGCCTCGCCGTATCCGTACTGTTCCCATCAGGAGTTGACCTTCTTTCGGCTGATCCTGGCCCAGTGGCAGTACCCGCGCGAGGGTGGACGGATCCGGGACGGGCAGATCGAATGCTCCACGATCCTGGGCCGGAGGAATCTGCCGCAGGAGAAGGTGGTGCCCCGTTACGCCACACCGGACGGCCTGCTGGTGTACTGGGATCTTGGTCCCCTGCGGCTTGGCAACCGTCCGAGTCTGGTGCTGCAGCAGGGACGTTCCTTTGTGGTGCTTTCGGCGCAGGTGCCAAATGACAGCCTGCCCGCCGAATCCCGTCTGCACCTGACGTTGCTGGATCCGATGGGCCAGCCGCTGAACCGGACAGATCCGATGGACGGCACCTTTGATGCTACCGGGGTCTCCTGGCGGCAGGGCGGTCTGTATGGAACGCGCTGCTCGACACGCTACCTGCAGTGCGTAACGGCGGAGCTATCCACGCGCAGCGCGCTGCGTCTGGGCAAGCCTCTCTTCCTGGTGTCTTCGCCGCTGATGGGTCTATGCGGAGCCGTGCTGGGGTTCTTTCTGGCCCTCACCTGCTGCCGCAGCGGGACGCCGGAGTACGACCTGCGCAAGGCGATTCGCAGAGACCTGCTCCACATGGCCTACCAGCCGATTGTGAACC
>JAJZDM010000003.1 GCA_021806005.1 Acidobacteriota bacterium
CCAAAGCCCATGCTCTGGAAGAGAAGGCCTTGCTCGACCTCGCCCTGGGCACTTAACTGTCACATCATGGCCGAAAGGAACGGGTAGCGGCATCTCCCCTTGGAAGATGCCACTACCTCCTCTCACCGGCATTGCGGAACCAAGCCCTTTCCGTTGGATACAGTTCAAGCCAGGCCGTTCGCAGGAACAAGGTGGTGCGTATTCAAAGGGTCTGGCATGCGTCCTGCAAGCAGCGGTGTGCTTTACCACCTGCTGGATGACGGAAAGTGATAAACAACACCGAAGCTTACTCCGAGTGTGTCCAGCCCAGGGTCGGCGTTGGAGTAGGCGTTGGATACGTGCTGATAGGCATAACCCAGACGAAGATCGGTCATGTGATTGATTCTGGCCTGAATACCCGCTGCGGAGTTGATCATGAAATTTTCGTAAGAGGCATCCACGGCGAGTGCTTTCTCTAGAAAGACCGATTCGCCCAACTTGACGACCCAATACGGGCGGATGGCCTTGTGATCACACCATTGCCATCGAAACCCGAGAGGGGAGATCGCGATGCCGGGATTCAATTTGCGCGCCGGAGTTAATGGGTCACCATAGATATCCGTTACCACAGGCTGCCGGATCAAAACCAATGGCAGCACCTCAAAGACATAGGACACACGCGCGTGAAGAAGATCGGGGAGTGCCTTCCAGAATCGGCCCATGAACGTACAGTGCGTATCCGTGCTCGGTCTGTCGTATTCGACGCCACCATAGTAGATCTTTGAAACCACTTCACCGGCATTGAATTTGAAGGTGCCGGTCGTAACATAGCCCTCAAAGAAAAGTTCACCGGGTTCGCGGTCGGAAAGATGATTCGAGCCAGATGATACGGATGCGCACGGCTTCTGGGCCCTGGACGCCCCGGTAAAAACATGAAACAAGAAGCCGATACATAAGACATATCTCCACTTGCCCGAGATGGCTTTTGGAAACCCAGGGAACGAGTGTGCGGTGAACAACCGGTGCATGGGATCTTTCGTCGCCGTTGCCCGATGCAGCGCGGGGCAACTTGCGACAGATCCCGCCTGGCGGTGATGGAATCTCCCTGAAAATAACGAGTCAACGCGATAACCTGGCAGGTGTGTCATATCACACTCCAGAGACTTCCGTTTTACCCTGATGGAAATCTTCCCCGGGGCGAGGTCGGCAGGCTATGCGTCCGCGCTGGACGCCATCAGCCCCTCCTGGGCCCCCGGCGATCCTCCGATGCAGCCAGTCTTCGGGCCGCGCGCTTCGCCCTGGTCTCTCTATCACGCTTCCGGCGCGCATCCCGCTCCCAGACCCGAGGGTTGTTGTGGTAACGCAACTCGCGCAGCGGATACGAAGTTCCCCGCCATACTACACTACGCTGAAACATCACCACCACCATGGATCGCAGCATGGCATAGATCATGCCCAACGCTCCGAGGGGATACAGCCACGCGTAGCGCGCATCGATCGAGCTCACCGCGCCCAGCACGCGATACGTCGCCCCAATGCAGCAGAGGATGACCAACGCGGGAAACAGCGTCGGCAACCATGCCAGTCCCAGCAGCGGCAGCAGGAAGAATATCCCGATCCAAAGGCAGGCCAGCAGCACCAGTAGGGGCTGGAAGTTGAGCGCTGCAAAGAGGTTTTTGGTCATATTCCGCAACAGCCCACCCCATCCACTGGCCCAGTGCACCAGCACCATGCCAGGGGCAAAGGCCAGCCGCTGGCGCATTCCCGCAGCCTTCAACCGGCGCCCCAGGGTTACATCCTCCAGCACGGCCAGGCGCTGCGGCAGCCATCCGCCGATCTGTTCCAGCGCCTGGCGCCGTACCAGATTGAAGGCTCCAACTCCAGCCACATCGTGGCGCGCCCTGGGATCCTCGACCTTCCATGGCCTCGATACCCACACCCCCAGTGTCTGCAGAAAGCCCAACAGAACGCCCTCACCCCAGGACTTTACCTGCACCGTCGGCAGAACCACCAGATGGTCAGCCTCTGTGTCCCGCGCATAGACCAGCGCGCGGCGCAGCACCGAGGGTGAGAACAGTACATCGGCATCGGTAAACAGAAGGTACTCGGACTCACTGTTCTCCGTGGCCACCATCAGGGCAAACGTCTTGCCCAGCCAGCCTTCGGGTAGATCGGCAATATGGATCGCATCCAGGCTCTGCGGCCCCGGCCCCGGCCTACGGCTTCGCTGCCGCTGCGCATACTCTTCCACATACCGGTCAACCAGCTCCGCCGTCCCATCTTTCGAACGATCATCCACCACCAGCACCTTCAACGCTGGATAGTCCGCGGCCAGCAGAGCATCCAGCGTCGCTCCAATCTTCTCGACCTCATCGCGTGCCGGAACCACCACCGTAAGGGTCGGCGCGCCCTCCGGCATATCGTCCCAATCGATCATGGTGAGATTCGGCATCGCCGGAATCCGGGAGATCAGATCATAGGTACGCAGTACCCAGACCAAACCTATACCCCAGGCCACCGCCTGGAGAGTACCGCGCCAGAACTCCGTCAGATGAGGATGCCAGTTCAAGCCGTGCATGCGTCCTCTGCCTCTCCCTCCAGCGAATGGGTCAACGGCGGCGCGTACTTCGCTCCAGCAAAGAAGATCGCCGCGGCCAGCACAAACGTCACCAGCGTAAGCCCCAACCCCAGCCGAAGGCTGGAGTGGTCACTCACAATGCCAATGATCTTGGGAGAAAACGCATCGCCGAAGACATGAAGGGCAAACAGTTGTCCCGCCATCGCCGTTGCACGCAGGCGTGCAGGTACGGCGTTCAGCGTGGCGGCATTCACCGGACCCGTTCCCAGAAACACAAGGAACACCGCTGCACTCAACGCCGCCACGGTCATGTTCCGCGGCCCAAAGAAGCAGACGATCCCCGGCGGCACCGCCAGAATCGCACTGAGGGCCGGCACCAGGTACAGCGCCCGGGAGGTCCGCCTGGACCACCACTGAGCCAGCAGTCCCCCCACCAATGTTCCACCCAACCCGCAGGCCACCGTGATAACACCCATCATCGTCCCTGAAGCCGCCAGCGACCTGCCCTCCACCCGGTTCAGAAACGAGGGCATCCACCACGAGATCCCCCCCAGGGAAAACGTCACCGCGGCATAGCCCAGAATCGAGCTCAGATATGCCTTGTTGGTCAGCAACGATGCTACAGAAGCCATATCCACCCCTGGCTTCGACTTGGAGCTTCCGGTCGCGTCCTGCAGGGGCGCCGGCTCCCGCATCAGGAACAGAATGAGCAGGGCAATCACCGCACCCGGCAGGGCCGAGATAATGAATGCCATCCGCCAGCCGTACTGCGCCGCCACCACCCCTCCGGAGAGGTATCCCAGCGCCGCTCCCACCGGAATGGCCACGTTGAACACCGTCAACACCAGATTGCGTTGGTCGTCGGCAAAATAACCGGCTAGCAGCGCCGGGGCAAAGATCCCGAAGCCTGCCTCCCCAATGCCCAGGGCCGCGTGGCGAAGATTCAGGCTCATGTAACTGTGTCCGCGCGCCGTAAGAAAGTTGGTAGCCGCAATGCACAGCGCAGCGATCACAATCATCGGCTTGCGGGGAAATCGGTCGCCCAGCCACCCCGTCAGCGGCGAGGCCATGACGTAGGACACAAAGAACCACAGCGTCAGAGTGCCAATCTGATTGTCAGAAAGATGAAACTCGTGCTTCACCTGCTCCTGCACCGCCGGCAGGATGTACCGGTCCAGGTAGTTGACCAGGTTCATCGCCGTAAGCAGACAGAGCGCCATCCCGGCTCCTCTGGCCGCGCGATGCTCAGATTTTGCCGCCGCCATCGAGCCGCTGGTCATAATCTGCAGAGAATATCAGTCTTCCTTGCGGGGATATCGCGCCGTCACCACCGTGGAGATCCCGCCACGCGGCCGGAAGTCTCCCTTGACCTCCGCCCACACCGGATCGGTAGCCTTCACCACGTCATCCAGCACCTGGTTGACGATGTTCTCCTGAAAAATGCCCAGGTTTCGGTAGGTGAACAGATACTCCTTCAGGCTCTTCAACTCCAGGCAGCGCTCCCGAGGCATATAACGGATGGTCAAAACACCAAAGTCCGGCAACCCGGTCTTGGGGCAGACACTGGTAAACTCCGGATCGTCGATCAGGATCTCATAGGCGCGAAACTGGTTCTGCCAGGTCTCAATCTCTGGGAACCGCGTCTCCAGCCCGGCCTTCGCGTGGTCGTCTGTATAACCTGTCGTGTGCTCTGCCATCCCTCTAGTGTAGAGCCTGGGACGCCACTGCCGCCGCCACCCGCGCCTGGGGTAGTGGGTCACTCTGAAATTAGGTCGTGTTGAAATCTCTCTCGGTGGGGGGCATCATAGGTGTATGCCTAAACGCTCAAGCAAAGATCACGATTTCGCCACCGTAGCCCGCAGAGTGGTGGAACAGGCTATTGGGGAGCACTTGGACGGGACCCCGTTGGAAACACCGGGACCTAAGAATCAAGCGGCTGTCGCGCTAGGCCGTCTTGGTGGTCTCAAGGGTGGTAACGCGAGAGCGAAGAAGCTTACACCCGAACGATTGAAAGAGATCGCGGCGAAGGGTGCTGCGGCACGATGGAATCGCTAGGCTATTTCACGCGGGTAAGCAGGACGGGGTTCCCAGGCTTTTTATCTGTAACCCGACCCCCACTCATCCCAGTCATAACCAGAGAGAACAGTAAGCTCTCTAACTCTGTCACCGATAGGCCCAACTCTTCTGCGATCCTAGAGCGCGTCAGGCCATCCTCCTGATACAGACTGGCGAATAGCTTAGGTAATACCAACGAAGTCTCACGCGGCGCGCCGTCGGGTTCGCTCACCTTGTATCCCCGTTTATTGAGTTCGATGCATAGCCCCGTGTAGTGCCAATCGCTCAATAGGTTCAATTCATGCAGGCGGTGATTCATGGCCCCCATTGAGACAATCCAGTTCTTTTTCAGCCGCCGTAGCTCTGAAACGGCGATGAAGCGGGGGACGTGCGCAGCCAATACGCTCCCTCTTGGCATCAGAAATGCCGATGCGAATTTATTAGCTTCTTGCTCTGCCTGCCTGCCCGTGGGCGCACCGTGTTTGTGCATGACCAAGTGGCACAGCTCGTGGGCTGCATCGAACCTACTATGCTCAGTTGATTTGTAGCCATTCAGGAATACAAACGGAACATTTCCCTTCCATGTCGAAAAAGCGTCCACTTCACGGGCATCAACGGAGATCGAGAAAACACGAACCCCCTTAGCTTCGAGCAAGTGGATCATGTTTCGCACGGGCTGCTGGCCGATTCCCCAATGCTGGCGCACATAGTCGGCTGCGACCTCCGGGTTCGACTCGTGGCTCAGGTCGGGTAAGCTGCACACTGGCAACTCAAATCGCTTGTCCATCCAACGTGCAAGATGGATGGCCAGCGCACCTTGACTGATTGCCATATCGCGCTGCCTCGCCGTCATTTTAGAGAGCGAACGAAAGCTCACTGCATCCAATTCCGGCTCATCCAGATCGTCGCCACTAAAGAAACTAATTGGAAAGTCGAGTATGGATGCAATCCTGGTCAGTGTTTCGTCGGAAGGCGGAAACTCGCCTGCCTCATATGCCGTGACGGATCGAGGTACCAACCCCAGCTTCGATGCAAGTTCCCCCTTCGTATACCCACGCCGCTTGCGGGCGATTGCCAGTCGTTTCGGGTTGAAGATCGCAGAGGTTTTCTCAGCCGCGCCTCCGAATCTCGATTGAAATGTCTCCGCCATCGCCGTCGCCCTCATCCTCTGCCCTGCTAGTTTCCAGTCCTTCAAAATCCACCGGGTCCAAAATAATCCGCTCAGACCATTCGACGATATGTCTTTCTTGATCCATCCGGATAGGCCGCGATAGCTCACAGCGAACCTCGCCAGCTACCTCATCGCGGTGCATCAGTAGAACCCAGGTATTATGCGCACGAGCCTGAATCAGAGCATTCTTCTTGTCCGCGTCCTCCTGCATCTGCGGAAAGAGGTAGGCGTTCCGGTGGATTGCCTCGACAGTCACTGGACCCTTGCTCGCCGTCGTACGCGGCTGAGACTCGGCATTCCTGCCGGTATTCTCATCGCCGCTAGCCGCCGTCAGTGCAACGTCGCACTTCACAACTAAGGGTTGGCCAGTGTCCTCAATCCTCTGCCACCCGTGCGGGGCCAACTCGTCACCCAATGCACAGACTGCCTCGGCCCATCCTGCAATTCCGGGAAAGTTGCGGGGGTGGTTTGCTGTGCATGCCGCCCAAGCGGCTTGCCCGCGCTCGACTGCCGTACGGAGAGCTGCCCGCGTTAGACCTAGCTCAGCCAACCGCCTATTTACGTCCCAAGGTTCTGTCCAAACGGGTTGCGCCTGCGACATGCGTTCCTCCTGACTTCCTGTTATGCTACCTCAATCGAGGATGAAAAACAAGAAGTACAGTCTCGAAACAAAAAGAAAACAGAGCTTATTGACTTTTTCAGGATGGTCAAGCATAATGACTACTATGAAACAGCTTGGAACTGCTCAGCGGGCCCAGATCATCCGATGCCTCTGCGAAGGGAACAGTATTCGCAGCACCGTACGAATCACTGGAGCGGCTAAGCGAACAGTAACCCGCCTGCTCTGCGAAATCGGCTGCGCCTGCGCAGACCTCCATCACCATGCCGTTCGCAACGTCGCAGTGAAGCGGCTCCAGGCCGATGAAATTTGGTCGTTCGTGGGAGCGAAAAAAAAGAATGTCACAGTAGAGCAAGAGGCGGCGGGCTGGGGCGACGTTTGGACGTGGACGGCCATCGACGCGGATACTAAGCTCTGCGTGACCTATCACGTTGGCGATAGGGGCAAACACTCTGCCTTCGCTTTCATGCAAGATTGCGCGTTTCGTATTGTTGGGCGTCCGCAGATCACCACGGACGCACACCGGCCCTATCTGGCTGCGGTAGAAGCTGCATTTGGCGGTGACGCGGATTATGCACAGCTTCACAAACTCTATGGCGCGCCGGATTCGCCAGAGACGCGCTATAGCCCCGCTACCTGCATCGGCTGCGCCATGAAAACGGTTAGCGGTGTACCCGATCCCAAGCACGTCAGCACTTCCTATGTGGAACGGCAAAACCTAACGATGCGCATGTCCATGCGCCGGTTTACGCGGCTGACAAATGGTTTTTCCAAAAAGGTGGAGAATCATGGCCATGCCATCGCTCTCTATTTTGCGTACTACAATTTTTGCCGAGCCCACCAAACCCTGCGAGTAACGCCTGCGATGGAAGCGGGGCTTACCGATCACGTTTGGAATGTGGAAGAGTTGGTCACGCTGATGCCACAAACAAAACCAGCCAAGCGCGGCCCCTATAAGAAACGTAGCAAAATTTCAGAGTGACCCACTACCGCGCCTGGACCGTCCTTGTGGAGCCGCAACCTGGGGCCATCATCGGACGCTGCCCCTGGCCGCATCACCGGACCGCTGACGTTTTTGCTGACCCGGTTGCGGGACCGGCATCTGAGCCCCTGCCCTCCGATCGTTCTGGAGACGTTCCAGCCGCGCCTTGATCTGGTTGAACTCCGGGGTGTTCACCAGATATGCAGATCGCGCCGGCAGAGTGGTTGCAATCTCCCCCTCCACGGCCAGCACTCTCTCCGCTGTCGCCGGGTGGGCGCGGAACGCTCTGGAGATCGCATTCGGCCGCTGCTTTTCAAGCGCCTCTAGTTTCTCAAAGATGGAGACCATCCCCCGCGGATCATACCCGGCGCGATACATGTACTGAACCCCAAGAAGATCCGCCTCCGCCTCCTGCTTGCGGGAGAACTCCAACAACCCCACCGGCAGCGCCAGTTGCGTCCCCTGGTAGATTCCATACCCCGTCCAGACGCCCTGCGCAAAGATCAGCATGGGAATGGAACCCACGGCCATGTAGTCCATCTGGGTCATCTCGCGCGCCGCATGGTGCGCCGCGACGTGCGCGATCTCATGCGCCATCACCCCGGCCAGCTCATCCTCGGAGTCGCAGGCGAGGATCAATCCGGAGTCCACATACAGGTACCCGCCGGGCAAAGCCATTGCATTGATCTGCTCAGAGTCCAGCACCTTGATCGTGAAGGGCATCCGAGCGTCTGAGTTGCGCACCAGATTCTGCCCGATCCGGTTCACATAGGTCTCCACCACCGGATCCGTCACCATCGGTGCGGTAGCATCAATCTCCGTGGAGTACTGCCGGCCTATCTGCTGTTCCCAATTCGTCGAGTACCAGTTACGGATCCCGCGTGCACCGATCTTGCGCCGCCCCACCGCATTCACATCCTGCTCGGAGCCTTTTTTGATGTGAGTATCCAGATGCTGACCCGGCTGCACTTCACTCTGACCTGGCTGTGCCGGGGGCACAGAGGCCGTAACCGGTCCGGAGGTTCTCTTCGCCGCCGACGGATGCGCAGCGTCTGCGGCCTGCTCCGCCCCCGGCGCAGAAGAAGCAGCCTGCTGGGCCACTGCGATTGCCCCGGCTACCAGCCATACGGCCGCTGTGCAGCGTAACGTCCATCTGCCGCTCAGCACCGTTCCAACCGTTGCCAACCGAACCAAACGCATGGGAACTCCAGCCAGGGCGCGCTCCAGGTGAACCTCTGAACCCGGCCCGCAACGCCAGCCCTCATCGCGTGTCCTCTGCCCGAACGAAGCCCACACTCGTCAGACCAAAACCGTTCTTACCAGGTGTTGTAGGTGGTGCCATCGCTGCCGACTGCCTCTGATCCCGAGTGCACATCGTCCATCCCGCCCTCGGTCTCATTGATGTCGGTCATCGTGTCGGACTCACTTGGAATCCAGGTATCACTATTATCGGTCATCGGGTCCACCGGAACCGACTTCAGATACCCCGCCTGCACCAGGTCGTCCAGCGACTGCGGCGCCTGCTGCTTGTCCACCGTATAGCTATCGATCGCCGTCCGCATCGTGTGCAGATCTTCACGCAGCACCGCCTCCTTGGCCCTGCGCACCATATTGGCGTAGATGGGCACCGCGATCGAAACCAGGATGGCAATGATCGCCATCACGATGATCAACTCGATCAGCGTAAAGCCCTGGGAAGAGATCAGCCCCTTTCTCCAGGCGCGAGCCCGCCGGATCTCCAGCCGGATATGCCGCCTCGTCTTCGGTCTGATCTCTGCCATACTCTACCGCCCTGCAACACCGCATCGTTCCTTACCAGGTGTTGTATTTCGTACCGTCCAACCCCGTTCCAGTGCTCTTGCTGTAGACGTCGTACACATCCTGCCCACCAAAGCTGTCCGAATCCGGAGCGTCCTGGTTGGACCGCAATCCCCAGTCTGTGTTCCCGGTCATCGGGTCCACCGGGATCGATCGAAGAAAACGCATCTTGTGGTCCTTCACGGTAACGCCATCCACCAGCGTCTGCAGGTCCGGCGGGTAGTTATTGGAGTCTGCTTTGGTCTGGATGCCGCCCATATCCGCAACATCCTTGTACATATCGATCGCCCGGCGCATCTCCCACAGATCAGCCCGCAACTCCTGCTCCTTGTGGCGCTTTACCTCAAACTCCACGGCAGGAACCGCGGCCGAGCCCAGGATAGAGAGGATGGCAATGACGATGATTAACTCGGTCAGGGTCACACCAGCTTCGCCGGGCGCAGGCGTCAGGGGCGGTGCTTCCCTGCCGGCCATCCCCGTCCCGGAAGCTGGGAGTGAAGCATCCTTGCGCCTGCGATTCCGGATCGAGCTGAGGATCCGCAATCGGCGCCACACTGCAAGACCTCCGGCACTGTTCGCAACCATCATCCCTCCTCTCCGGTTCGCCGTTCTCAGGCTCTCTCCTTGTCTATTGGACGTGCACCACCCCTTGAACGCCAACCGTCGCAACTCGATTCTGCTTGCTGTCTCGCGCTCCGATTCGGGTCAACGCCAGTGTGGAGTTGCCCGGCGCCAGCGTCTTGAACGTGAGGATACAAACCGTCCCCTCACCGTCCACACCATCGGCCCCCGGCGGGCGCATCGCCGAGATCGTCACGGCTCCATTGCCCTCATCCCGATGCACCAGCGCAACATCCAGCCCGCCCTTGCTCAGGAACGGACCCGAATCCACGTTCACCAGCGCCAGCACGTGCGGATCAAACTGCATCTGCAGGGGTACCGCTGCCAGATCATGAGCATTGCTTGCAACCAGCGAAACCGAGAACGTCGACCCGACGGCCTGGCTCATGCTGTTCGGGGTCACCGTCAGCGTCATGGGAGCAGTCGACATCGTACCGTTCGCCTCCATATGCATCGACGCAAGGGATGCCTGCGTCGCGCCCTTGGCATCGGAGGCCAGTTTGCCAATGAAGGACTGCGCCGTACCCGCCGCCGAGGACATCGGTAAGGAGTTTGCCGTCGGCGCTCCCGCCGAACTCATCAGGGTCGGCTCCGCATTGATCTGACCCGGTTGCTTACGCAGCAACTCGACGCCCTGGCTCGTACCGGTGTAAATGGCCCGCGTATTCTCATCGGTCAGCAGCGACTCACGCACGATATGCGGAATGATCAGGAAGACGATATCGTCTGTCTCCTGTGTCTTGTCGGTGCTGGCAAAGAAGTAGCGGAGGATGGGAAGCTCCCCCAGCCCCGGAGTTCCGTTCACATTCTTGGTGTCCTGCACCTGCACCAGGCCGGCCAGCAGCGCCGGCTCGCCGTCCTTCAGCTGGATCACCTGGTCCGAGACGCGTTGGGAGATGATCGGCTCGGTAACGCCCGAGATCGTCACCGACCCATTCTGTGCGGATACCTCCACCTTCAGCTTCAACGAGATCTCGCCGTCGTAGTGCACCGTCGGCGTCATGTCGATGTTCACACCGACATCCAGATAGGTGAACTGCGTCTCCACGCCCAGTGAGGAGGTGGTGATCGCCGTACCGGCGGAGTACGATCCGGTGGCCACCGGAATCTTGGACCCGATCTTCACCGTGGCATGCTGTCCATCCGTACAGCGCACGCGCGGATTCTCCAGGATCCGCGTGTCGGCATCCGACAGCAGCGCATTGACGGTCCCGCCGCCCAGCGTAACCGCAAAGTTGGTCGCGTTCAGATTGCCCAGGGTGTTCAGCGTGATACCCGAGGTCGTTGTCGTCGTATTGGTGGTGGTCGTCGCCGAGTTCTGGACTTCGTTCGCATTGCTGTACTGCGGCGTCAACCCGAAGCTGGTCGGCAGCGTAATACCGATATCCCGCTCCAGTTGCCGGGTTACCTCCAGTTCCGCAACATCCACCACCACCTCCGGCTTGGTCCGGTCCAGGTCGTTGATGATCTTTTCGGCCAGGATCAACTCATCCGGAGTTCCGCGAATCACCAGCGCATTCTGGCTGGCCACCAGGTAGATCTTCAGTCCGGGATCCAGCAGGTTGCGGATCGCCACCATGATCTCATTGGCGTCGTTCTGCTGCGATACGTTGGTTAAATAAAAGGTCTGGACCGCCAGATCGTCATCCTCGGTCCGCTTGGCGCGTGTATTCTGCGCCACATAGATCGTATTGCTGGTCACCGGCTTCCAGAACGTACCGCTCAATACCTCGACGATGTGCATGGCATTGGGGAGCGACACATTGGTCAGATCCACCGGAATCCGCTTGGAAACATACTCCGGGTCGAAGATCACGTTCAGCCCCGCCGCTTTGCAGATGGCCTCGTAGACAACCTTGGTATCTTCCACCATGTGCAGGGTGATCGGGTCGTCCGAAACCGGCTGCAGCGTGATGGGCCCGGCCAGAGAGGCGATCTCCTGCTGCATCTGCTGCTGGTAGGGCGTCTCTTCGCCCATCGCGGGTGCAATCGCACTCCCCGCCGAAGCTACGCCGGCACCCCCGCCCGAAGATTGCGCTGCCTTTGCCTGCGCGCGCTTCTCCAGTACGTCCAGCTCCTGCTCCGCAGCCTGATTGCCGGGATCGATCTGGAGCGCACGGGCAAACTCGTTCATCGCCCCATCCACATCCCCGGAGTTCTCCAGAACGCGCCCGCGGTCCACATGGGTGCTGGCGTCCTTGAACCGCATCAGTTCGAAGTCGGTCTTGTAACGAAGGTCGTTGGGCTTCTTCAGGTGCGCCTGGCGGTAGTCTTCGAAGGCCTCGTCGTAGTCGTCCCGCGCCTCCGCCCTCTTGCCTCGCTTATCCCACCTGGCGGCCGACTGGGCATGGATGCTCCCCGTGGCCACAAAGCCGAGCAACAGCACGCCCAGCAGCACCCCCAGCCCACCGGGGTGAGAACGCATTTTGAAGGAGACTCCCGGGCGCCGAGGAACGCTCAGCCCCGCGCATAAACCATATCCCGATCCCGGCAGATCCCTCTCCATGGCGAACTGTTCACTCGGGCCAGGACTGACGCTCTCAGCGCCCCGCCCAGCGATCCTTTTGCTTCCATCTGGCCGACTCTGCCGTGCACGCTTGTGAAAACCTGCCATCCGCTCCCCTGCCATCCGATTCAAGACGCCTCGGACGCTAGTCTCATACCGACTCCATGAACTGGATCCATGCCTCTCTTCCGGGGCCAGCGGCGGGTCCATGACAGCGGTCTCGAGCGGTTTGTCGGGCTGGTTCGATGATACAGCCAATCGCCTGCGCGTCACCACTCTTCCAGCCTCCCTCCGCAGCTCCGTCCGAACCTTCGCCATCGCTCTCCACGCCGTCAAACAAGCCACCACACCGCCGCCTCTGCTGCGCTACCCCGGAAAAGGTAGCGGAAAGTCCAGCCTTCGAACCGGAGTCCGAAGGCCGTCGCCTGCATCTATCTATCTGCTAGCATCAGCTTTTGGACGGTCCGCGGCCGCTTTTGTCATGAACCGTCTCCTGAATGTTGAACTTCCGGCTCCAATGCCGGTCTCCAGAACACCTTTCCTTATGTCCCGTTCGATCACCAAGCCGACCACCGCCTCCGCAGCCGCCAAAACCTCCGTCCGGAGCAAAGACCGCGATCCTGTAGCGTCTGGAATGCGCGATGCGGCCTTCAACCGTTCCGCAAGCTTCAACTACTTCCTCTCCGACCGCTTTGAGTGCGGCGTGGCCCTGCGTGGCACAGAGGTGAAGTCCATCCGTGAGGGCAAGGCCAACCTCAAGGACGCCTACGGCCTGCTCAAGGATGGCGAGTGTTTCCTGCTAAACGCCCACATAGGACCCTTCTCGCACGGCAATACCATGAATCACGAGTCGCTGCGCACCCGCAAACTCCTCCTGCACAGACGTGAGATCGCCAGGCTTGAGGGTTTGACGAAGCAAAAGGGCTACACGCTGATCCCCGTGAAGCTTTATTTCAGGCACGGTCGGGTGAAATGCGAGTTGGCCCTGGCCAAAGGCAAACAGGACTGGGATAAACGCGAGACCGAACGCAATCGGGAGGCTGACCGGGAGGCGAAAGCAGCCATCGCACGCTCCCAACGCAGATGAAAACAAGGTCACAACCGGGCGGCATCCGCTTGCTGTGACCTGCCCGATGCTTCGGAGCATCCGTTCAACGAACGGCCAGCGCCTGGTCCAGATCCTCCCACAGATCTTCAACCGCTTCGATGCCGACGCTCAGCCGCAGCAGTGTCTCCGGCAGATGCCCCTGCCCCGCATGGACGGCGCGACGCTCGATGGTCGACTCCACCGCTCCCAGGCTGGTGGCATGCTGAATCAACCTCAGGCGGTTGCAGACCCCGTCCGCATCACCGGCTGCCCCGTTGACGTCAAAGGAGATGATGGTGCCATAGCCCGCGAGCTGCCGCCGGGCTGCCGCATGGGTGGGATGGTTCCTGAGCCCCGGATAGCGAACACAGCTCACCTGCAGATGATTCGCCAGCCGCTCCGCCAGCACCTCAGCGTTTCGCTGCGCCCTCTCCAGCCGCAGCGCCAGCGTCCGCAGGCCGCGGGTCGCCAGAAAAACCTCCAGCGACCCGGGAGTCGCACCGGCCAGCACTCGTGACCGGCGCAGGTCAGCGCCCAGCGCCGGATCCCGCGCGATCGCAACACCCCCGAGCAGATCGGAGTGGCCGCCGATGAACTTGGTAGCCGAATGCACAGACACATCCGCCCCCAGCCGCAGCGGACGCTGATTCAGCGGCGTGGCAAACGTGTTATCCACGCCCAGGATGGAGCCGGCCCGACGCGGCGCGGCGCAGATGACATCCAGATCTGCAACCTCCAGAAGCGGGTTGGACGGCGACTCCAGCCAGATAAGATCGGCGGCAGCACACCTCCGGACCCAGCCGGCGGTATCGGTCACCGCAACCCGCTCGATCCTCCATCCACGGCGAATCTGGTTGGCCTCTGCAAGCGCCACGACGCCCTGGTAACAGTCGTCCGGAAGCACCAGCAGCGCGTTCATCGGAATCTGGTCAAAGATCGCCGCCACCGCAGCCATTCCGGAGGCAAACGAGACGGCATGGCCACCCTCGAGTCCGCCCAGAACCTCCTCCAGCGCCTCCCATCCAGGCACACCCTCATTACGCGCATACATCCGTCCGGCGCCCAGCACGAAGTTTGATGCCGGCATGATGGGTACATTGAGCGGTGCTCCTGCCCTGCGCTCCCGCCCTGCGGAGACCAGCCATGAGTCCACGGACAAGGAATCTAGCGACAGGGCATCCACGCTGGGTGTTCTTTCCATAAGGTGTCTCCTTGAATATCTGCCAGGGAATATCTGCCAGGCAATCTGTTCCGCAGTCGGTTCCGGAGCCTGCTCTGGGCACTCTTGAATCTTAAAGCAGTCTCTCGCCGGCCATCTTCACCTTTGCCATCCACATCGCCGCAGGCATCCGGGCTCCCTTGCATAGCACTGCCGCGCACTTCAACAGCGTTTCTGGGCGCGCTACGATAGACCTGTGAAGATCAACCTGCTCCGCCAATCCACCACCGACTTTACCACTCCGCTGCTCATCGTCTTCGCCGCCGACTTGGCAACCGCAAAGAACTCCCCGGCACGGCCGGCACTGCTGACCACCCAATCCTCTCTTCAGGATGCCGCAGCCCCTTGGCTCGCCACCGGCGAGTTCAAAGCCGCGCCAGGGGAGAGCTTCCTTCTGCCTGCGCCTGCCGGGCTGCAGGCCCAGCGCCTGCTTCTGGTTGGCGTTGGAAGAGCAAGCAAGCTCACACCCCACGAACTGCGCCTGGGCGCGGGCGTGGCTGTCCGCTACGCCCGGCCTCGCTCCCTGCGGGAGATTGCCTTCGTGCTTCCGGAACACCCCTCGCTCCCTGCCGCCGCTACGCTCCGCGCCATGGCAGAAGGCTCCGTGGTTGCCGACTTTGACATCGACTTCTATCGCGCCGATCGCAAGGATCTGAGCATCCAGGGGCTTACCATCCTCGTCCCCGAGGCCGACATGGCCCTGCAGAACGCCGTCCGCGAAGGTAGCATCCTGGCCGAGAGCCAGAACTTCGCTCGGACGCTGATCAATGAACCCGGCAACGTGCTCACCCCGACCGAGCTTGGCCGGCGCGCCGCGGCGATGGCTGCCGAGTTCGGCCTCGCCTGCGAGGTCCACTCCATGGAGAAGCTGCGCGAGCTGGGCATGGGCGCCTTCATCGCGGTTGCGCAGGGATCGGCCCAGCCGCCAGCCCTCATCGTTCTCCGTTATGAACCGCCCTCAGAACCTGCCGCCGACGCCCCCGTGATTGGACTGGTGGGCAAAGGCATCACCTTTGATACCGGCGGCATCTCCCTCAAACCGGCTGAGAATATGGACCGCATGAAGTACGATATGGCCGGAGCCGCTACGATGATCGCCTCCATGCGCGCCATCGCCCAGCTCAAGCCGGCCGTCCGCGTCCTCGCCGTCATCTGCTCCTGCGAGAACATGCCCGACGGCAGCGCCTACAAGCCGGGCGATGTTGTCACGGCCATGTCCGGCAAGACCATCGAGATCATCAACACCGATGCGGAGGGCCGTCTGGTTCTCTCCGACGGTCTTCACTACGCCCAGACCCTGGGCGCCACCTGCCTGCTGAACGCCGCCACCCTCACCGGAGCCATCGGCACCGCGCTGGGCCAGGTGAACGCCGGCCTCTTCTCCAACGATGATGCAACCGCTCAGCGGTTCCTGGACGCTGTTCCCGTCACCGGCGAAAAATTCTGGCGCATGCCCTGCGGCGACGAGTACCGCGACCAGATCAAGAGCCAGATCGCGGACATCATGAACACCGGCGGCAGCCGCTTTGCCGGCGCCACCACCGCCGCCATGTTCCTCAAGGAGTTCGTCGCCGACGATCCTCTGATTCCCTGGATTCACCTCGACATCGCCGCCACCACCTGGCTGGACGACCAGAAGCCCTGGCAGTCCAGAGGCCCCAGTGGCGTGGCCGTTCGCACCATCACCGAGTGGGTCCGCAGCTACGCAAAGTAGCGCGGACCCGCGGTGGAGTGCTTACAGGTGGTACGCTTTCTTCACCAGCCCATAGGTCAGCGCATGGGCCAACTCCACGGCCTCGTCCTCATCCAGTCGATGGTCAGTGACCAGCCGCGCCAGAAAGCCGCAGTCCATCCGGCGCGCCACATCATGCCTTGCCGGAATCGACAAAAATGCCCTCGTATCATCATTGAAGCCGACCGTATTGTAGAAACCCGCCGTCTCTGTCACCGCCTCCCGGAAGCGCACCATCCCCTCCGGGCTGTCGTAGAACCACCACGGTGGGCCCAGCTTCAGACAGGGATAGTGTCCGGCCAGCGGCGCCAACTCCCGGCTATAGGTGCTCTCATCCAGGGTAAACAGGATCACGCTCAACCCGGGCTCGTTCCCAAAGGCATCCAGCAGCGGGCGAAGCGCCTGCACATAGTTGGTCGGCGACGGGATGTCGGCTCCCGTATCCCGCCCGAAGCGCTCAAATATCCTGCGAT
The DNA here is from genome assembly GCA_021806005.1 of Acidobacteriota bacterium. Taxonomy (GTDB): domain Bacteria; phylum Acidobacteriota; class Terriglobia; order Terriglobales; family Acidobacteriaceae; genus Granulicella. Next base: position 16,841 of record JAJZDM010000003.1, read on the forward strand.
TGTGGTTGCGTACGCTGCCCGGATGGATCTGCATCACCAGCCCGTCCTCCAGGCTCATCCGCGCCATCTCCGTCAGCATCTGCGCCCGAAACAACTCCTGCCGGGCTGGATCGGCGCCCCCGCGCAGCACCTCACGAAACAGGGACTCCGCCTCTGCCGGGGAAAGGTCTGCCGTCTGCGCCGTCGGATGCCCATGATCGGTGGCCGTGCATCCCAGGGCACGAAACCGTTCCCGGGCGGCTCGCAGCGCTTTGAGGTATCCGGCCCAGGTCGAAGTATCGCCTCCGGTCAGACCACCTAACTTCTCAATGTTGCCGGCGAAACCCTTGAACTCCGGGTCCACCACGGAGTCGGGACGGAACGTCGGGATGATCCGCGCCTTCCATCCCGACGCCTGAATCGCCTTGTGAGCCTCAAGCGAGTCGAGTGGGGAGTCCGTCGTGGCCAGCACTTCGATCTGAAAGCGCTCATAGAGAGCACGGGGCAGAAACTCCGGCGTCTTCAGCTTGGCGGAGATCACATCGTAGTACAGGTCGGCAGTCTTCTCCGACAGGCGCTCCTCCAGTCCGAACAACTCCTGGAAGCAGAAATCCAGCCATGTGCGCGTCGGCGTGCCGCGGAAAAGGTAGTAATGACTGGCGAATATCCTCCATACCTTGCGCGCGTCCTTGATCTCCGCCTGCCCGATCTCGAGATCCTCCATCGACACACCCTGGCTGTAGAGCATGCGATAGACATAGTGATCGGGCTGCACAAACAGCTTCGCCGGATCAGGGAAGGACTGGTTGCCGGCGAACCACTCCGCCTGCGTATGTCCGTGCGGACTGACGATGGGCAACCCTCGAACCTGTTCATACAGCGCCTTGGCGATGGCCCGCGTGCTGGGCTCTGCAGGGAAAAGACGGTCTTCATGAATCAACATAGCCGGTTACGCTCTCTTTCCGAGATGGCCACCCAAAAGTGAAGTTACCTGCTGCGTGGTCTGAACACTTGATGGCAACAACGAAGTATAAACAAATTCAAAAGGAAAATGCCAGTCCGAACATCTCCTTCCGCCGTCCAGACCTTCGAGCCGTCTCCCCTCAGACGCTCGCCACCGGCCTCGGCCCTTACCCATCCGCATCGTATCCGGAACGCACCGCTCTGCAGACAGAGCGCGAACTCTTCACGGCTGGGTTTGGCTTTGAGGTCCGGAAAAGCCTCCCGGGTAGCGAACCAGGGAGCGGAGGAGAAGGCAGCTTCAGCCATAACCATCTGAACAAGCACTCACCTCAGGCTGGAGAAGACCGGGCGCCATCCGCACGCTGGTCCACCATCCTCAGATACTCCTGGGTCAAAAGCAGGCGAAGCGTCCGGTGCGTCTCCGGCGCGCAGGGTGACTCCATGGACCGGCAACGATCGATCGCCCGACGCAGATCGCCAAGGAACGCAACGCATGGCTGGCAGCCCTCGATGTGCTCCCGTATCTGCTCACAGCCCTGGTCTGCGACCCGTCCATCCATATACTCGGAGAGGTTGGCGAAGATCTCCTGACACGCTCCAGAAGGTTCGCGCAACCTGCCCGGCTTCTTCCTTCGACCGCCCCGGCCCTCCTGAGCTGCCAGATCGGTTTGAACGGCGCCCTCGGTACCCCTCCGCTCCTCCGCTGCAAGAATCTTTCTGACATAAAGCCTGGCGCGATGCAGCCTTACCCGAACGGTTCCCTGGCTCACGCCCAACACCTGGGCAATCTGCTCCGTATCCAGATCCTCCATGTCATGCAGCACCAGCACCAGCCGGTAGGGTGGCGGCAGGGTCAGCACAGTCTCCTGCAGTCGCTGATTCTGTTCGGCTTTGGAGAGCAGCGTCTCGGCGTCGGGGGTTGGATCCTTGAGCAACTGGCTCAACTCCGACTCTGCCGGGGTAAGTTCGCTCAGAGACAGCATCTGTGCGGGTGCATAACTACCCTTCCGCCTCATCCTCCAGCAACGATTGCGCGCCACCCGGTACAGCCACACAGCCAGGGCCTTGGGCTCACTGATCTTGGCCAGATGGGGCAGGGAGCGCACAAACACCTCCTGCGCTGTGTCCTCAGCATCCTCGGCGTGTCCGCACACCTTCATGCTGAAGGCATACACCGTGTTCTGCAGCAGTTCCAGCGCCTCGTTCACCGCGGCGACATCCCTTTGCTGCAGCAGTTCAGTTGCTCGTATCAGTTCCGGACGCATCGATCTCCCGTAGGCCCGCCGTACTTCCCTGCCGCACTTCAGGCTCAAGTACGGCCATGCTTCCATCATACGGCTGAGGCTCTCCGCCGATCATCGCGGCCCAGGGCTCGCTGCGGACACCCGGGAGCAGCCGCGGGTTGCCATCCGCGGGAACCAGCTCAGAGAGTTTCTGAAACACTCCCCTGGGCGACTGGGTTAAGAAAAGAGACCAGTTGGGACCGCCAGCCATCTCCTCAACGCCGCTAAGCCTGAGATGCAGGCGATTCTCTTTTGATTCTCGCGTCTCCCCTTCAGAGAGCCCTGAGCAACCGGAAACACCATGCCCCAACCGATGCGCAGCCCCCTTCACGCTCAGCCAGAAACCCGCCACACTCCTAATGTCCATACGTACTGGAGTAGCGCGAAACTTTGCCGCGGAACATCCAGTACACGATGGAGAAGTACATGACCGCCAGCAGGATTCCAAACAGCCACCAGGCCAGCCCCACCCTCTGGCTGTGCGGTCCCACAATTGAATTCGCAATGGTCAGGGACTCCACCAGGGGATTGGTGGAGGGCAAGAGCACAGGATAGAGCCCGACCGCCGCACCGCACAGCATCGCAATCAGATAGGCACAGGAGGAAAAGAAGGCTTGTACCTCCGCACCCTTGCGAATCGCCATCAGCATGGTTATCAGGCTCACCGCAACCACCGCCGGAGCAAGGAAGGCGGCAGGGTGCCCATGAAAGTTCTGCAGCGAATCCGGTCTAGCCAACACCGTCGCAGGAACGGCGAGCAAGGTTGCAGCGGTCACCACCGGCCATAACCATCCCGCGGCGACACGCGCCCTCCGCTGAAGATCCCCCTCCGTCTTGAGCACCAGGTAGAGCGCCCCATGCAGCGCCAGCGCCAGCAGCGCGATCACGCCGCCGATGACCGTATACCAATCCAGAATTCCGGGATTCGCGCCGGTTCGCCAGTTGGTCCACAAGGGCAGAAAGAAGGAGTGATCCGGCCCCATGGGAACCCCACGCAATACATTGGCCAGCGCCGCTCCGAAGAAGATCGCCAGCAGCGCGCTGGAGAAGAACAGCAACCCATCAAAGAAGCTGCGCCACAGTGGATCGTCAAAGTGCATGCGCAGTTCAACGGAGACTCCGCGCAGCACCAGTAGCCACAGGACTATGACCAGCGGCAGATAGAAGCCGCTGAAGGACGAGGCGTATACCTGCGGAAAGGCGAAGAACAGGGTTCCACCGCCAGCCAACAGCCATACTTCGTTGCCATCCCAGACCGGGCCTATCGCCCGAATTCCCTGCTGCCGCTCGTCCTCGGTCCTGGCCACAAACAGCAGAAGCGTACCCACGCCCAGGTCAAATCCATCCAGCACGACATAGGCGGCCAACATCACCGCCACGATCCAGTACCACAAGGTTGCCATCCTGACCCTCCTCCGCGTTGCTCTCTGTGCCTTGGCTGCTCAGGGCTGCTTAATGCCCCTCAGCCGGTTCCGTGTGCGTATCAAGACCATCTTCGATGATGCGGTATACCAGCAGGATCCACAGAATGGAAAGCACCGCATACATCCCCATGAATCCCAGCAGGGTAAACAAGGTCGTCCCCGCGCCTACCTGCTGCGAGTATCCACTCGCGGTGCGGATCAGGTTGTAGACCAGCCAAGGCTGCCTCCCAATCTCCGCGGTCATCCATCCCGCGATGTTGGCGATGTACGGCAGCGGGAAACTGAGCAACAGCGGCCACAACATCCAGCGCGTGGTAAAGAGTCTGCCCCGCCACAGCAGCCAGGCCGCGCCGCCCATCAGCAGCACAAAGTACGTTCCCAGCCCTGCCATGATGTGATAGGCGTAAAACAACAGAGGAAGCGTGGTGGGCCACAGGTCCTTGGGATAGGCATCCAGCCCATTGACCTCTGCGGCCGTGGTCCCGTAGATCAAAAAGCTGAGCACTTTATTCACAGCGATGGGGTTATCAATGGTTTGTTGCTCCATGTTGGGTTGCCCCATCAGCACAATCGGAGCCCCTTTCTCCGTGTGGAACAGGCCCTCCATGGCCGCAATGGCGATCGGTTGATGCCGGGCTGTGTACTTGCCGTGCAGATCGCCCGTCGGAAAGATCTGCACGATGCTGGCAATCACTCCCGAGGTCACGCCCAGGCGAAGAAAGATCCTGCCCATCTCGCTCTTCCCATCGCGCAGCAAATACAGCGCACCCACAGCGGACATCACAAACGCCCCGGTCACCACCGCCCCACACTCATTGTGCGCATACTGCAGCCAGGCCCAGGGATTCATCATCAACCCCCAGAAGCTGGTCACCTGGTAGGTTCCATCCGGCATCAACTGGTACGCCACCGGGTGCTGCATCCAGGCATCGGTCACAATGATGAAGAAGCCGGAGATCCAGGATCCCAGAAAGACCAGGAAAGCCGCACCCCAGTGCGCCAAACGCGAGAGCCGCCTCTCGCCAAAGAGAAACATCCCCAGAAAGGCTGACTCCAGAAAGAAGGAAAACACCCCTTCCATCGCCAGCGGCTGCCCAATGATTCCCCCTACCTGCCGGGAGAACTGTGACCAGTTGGTGCCAAACTGAAACTCCATCGGGATGCCGGTCACCACACCCAGCAGAAAGTTCACCGCGAAGATCTTGGCCCAGAAACGCGCCGCATCGTCGTACTGGCCGTTTTTCGTACGCAGCGCCATGGTCTTCAAGATCACGATCAAGAGCGCCAGCCCCATCGTCAGTTGCGGAAACAGATAATGAAAGGTAATAGTGAATGCGAATTGAAGCCGGTGCATCGTCAACGCGTCCATCGATCGCTCCCTTGGCCCTAAGAATACTCCAGTTCTTTTGGGCCGCTGGACCACATCTCACTCATTCTGCACATGAATTTCCTCACAATCCGCGATTCGCATCCGCAGCCTCCGCCTCCCGGATATCTACCGTTACGGCTCTCTGATCCCCAAACACTGCGATCACATTCCGATTCCGGCCAAAGATGCTCTATACTGTCTCGCAACCACCAGGCGCACTGCAGCAATGCACCACTCTCACGCCTCCAGCTCCGATCCGGCATGGAGGCGGCAAAATCCGATTATCGTAATCCATTTCGACCGACGATCCCTCACCACGGCGCCAACGAGCTACATTCCCTCCGATAATCCAGATTCAGGAGCGCAGCATCGATGCTCACCGTAAACAGACGCCTCATGAGACCGCTGCACCTTCCTGGGCGAGTCTTCGCCTTCACGCTGCTGGCTACCGGCATGATCTCCAGCGGAACGCTTGCAGCCTCTCCGGTTTCTACCAGCACAATAGCGCCTTCAGCATCTGCCGGCAGCCCATCCACGGGCCGCACGGGCTACTATCGCTATCCCGCCCTGCACGGCGAAACCCTCATCTTCACCTCGGAGGGCGATCTGTGGTCGGTAAACCTTCATGGTGGCCTGGCCAGCCGTCTGACCTCCGCTCCGGGTAGAGAGACGATGGCCAGCATCTCACCAGACGGCGAAACGGTAGCCTTTCGCGCCCAGTACGAGGGCCCCACCGACGTTTACACCATGCCGATCCACGGCGGGATCCCCCAGCGCCGCACCTGGAGCGGGGTAGCGATCCCCGAGGGCTGGACCCCGGACGGCCGCCTGATGATCAGCACCACTCGTTACTCCATGCTGTCCAGGCCGCGTCTGGTTCTGGTGGGAGATAAAGGCCAGACCGATATCGTCCACCTGGCGGGCGTCGCCCAAGCCGCCTACTTTCCCGATGGCCAAACTCTGGTCTTCACCCGCTGGTACAAGCAACCCAGCAACACCCGGCGATACAAAGGCGGTACGGCGGAGAGCCTATGGAGCTACAACGGTCACGGAGAGGCGGTTCCTCTCACAGCCGATTACGCCGGCACGTCGGACAATCCGATGATCTGGAACAACCGCATCTACTTTCGCTCCGATCGCAACGGCGTCATGAACATCTACTCCATGGATCCGCACGGCCACGACATCCGTCAAGAGTCGCACCAGCGTTTCTTTGATATCGAGAGCGCCTCGCTCTCCAATGGCCGCATCGTCTACTCCTGCGCCGGCGCTGTGTGGTTGCTGGACCTCAAACAGGGCGGTGAGTCCGTGGTTCCGATTACCCTGCTCTCCGACTTCGACCAACTCCAGACCCGCTGGATAACATCGCCGCAGAAGTATCTCAGTGCCGTTCACATCGCGCCGGACGGGGACAGTGCTGTCTTTACCGCACGCGGTGAGGTCTTCCGCGTCCCGGCCAAAACCGGCCGCATCGTCAAGATTGCCGCCGGAGCGGAGGACCGCTACTTCAGCGCGCGCTTTCTTCCCGATGGCAAAAGCGTCCTTGCCCTCTCTACCGCAACCGGGGAGACTGAGTTCTGGAAGTATCCAGCCAACGGACTCGGCACGCCGGAGCAGTGGACGCACGACTCCCGGATTCTGATCTGGGATGGCATCCCCTCGCCCGATGGTCATTGGCTGGCCTACTTCGACAAGAACCATATCCTCTGGCTTTACAACATCAGCACCAAAACCGCCAGGCAGATCGCCCAAAGCCCCTCCGATGACTTCAGCGATCTCTCCTGGTCCCCGGACAGCCAGTGGCTGGCCTACGTGGAGTCCGCACCCAATCTCTTCGATCAGATTCACCTGCTCCAGGCCGCCACCGGAGCGATTCACACCATCACCTCAGACCGCTATAACAGTGACAGCCCCGCCTGGAGCAGCGACGGAAAGTGGATCTACTTCCTCTCCGACCGCATGCTGAAGACCACGGTCAACTCACCCTGGGGCTCGCGCCAACCCTCTCCGCACTTCGATCGCTCCGAACAGATCTACCAGCTCGCCCTCACCCCCGACCTTCGCTCGCCCTTTCTCCCCTCCGATGAACTCCATCCCGATGACGCGGACCAGACGGCCAACGCCGCCACAAAGCCCTCCGAGATCGCAGCCACTGCAAAGCCGGTCACTGCAAAGCCCAACCCGGTGAAGATCGAATTCACGGATCTCTCCTCGCGCCTGGCGAAGGTTCCAGTTCCAGCCGGAAACTACCGCAATCTTCAGCTCACCGACAAGCGCCTATGCTGGCTCAACTCCAGCGAGGACGCCGACGCCAAACCCAGCCTCCAGTGTCTTGACATCGCCAACCATGGCGACCCTGTCTCTACGCTCATCTCCGATGTCCACCGCTTCGAGATCTCCGCGAACCGGAAGAAGATGCTGGTTGCCATCGGCGAGAAGTTCTACATCTTTGACTCTGACGTCAAGACCGCAGCGCTCAAGGATCCGAAGGACATGGCTAGAAAGGCGATCAACCTCTCCCACTGGACCTTCTCCACCAACCCGCGCGAGGAGTTCCGAGGCATCTTTCTCGACGCCTGGCGGCTGGAACGCGATTACTTTTACGACCCCAACATGCAGGGCGTTGACTGGGACGCCATGCGGCAGCGATATCTGCCACTCGTTGACAGAGTCTCCGACCGCGAAGAACTCAACGACGTGATCGCCCAGATGGTCGGCGAACTCTCGGCGTTGCACACCTTCGTTCATGGGGGTGATGCTCGCAAGCCCGATGAGGAGATCGATGTCGCCACGCTTGGCGCCGAGCTGCGGCGCGACGAGAAGGCTGGCGGTGACGTCGTTGAACATGTCTATTTGCACGACCCGGACCTGCCCAGCCAGGCGCCGCCACTGGCCCGCCCGGAGTCCCTGGTGCGCGATGGTGAAGTGATCGTCAGCATCGACGATCATAGTGTTCTGGACGTCCCTGACGAACGCGTCCTGCTGCGCGGTAAAGCCGGAACCCAGGTGATACTGAGCGTCAGATCCAGCAGTGGCGCGATGCGCAACGTGCTGGCGACTCCCATCACTGCGAGCGAAGACGCCAAACTTCGCTACGCCGAGTGGGAGTACACCCGGCGCCTCAAGGTGGATGCCGCATCCCACGGCAGCATCGGCTATGTGCATCTTCGGGCGATGGGCCCCGACGATATCAATCAATGGGCGCGTGACTTCTATCCCGTCTTCAATCGCCAGGGCCTGATCATCGATGTCCGCCACAACCGCGGCGGCAACATTGATTCATGGCTGCTCTCAACGCTGCTGCGCAAGGCCTGGTTCTACTGGCAGCCAAGAGCCGGCGAGCCCATGTGGAATATGCAGGACGCCTTTCGCGGCCACATCGTCGTTCTCTGTGACGAGTTCACGGCCTCGGACGGCGAGGCCTTCACCGAAGGCTTCAAGCGCCTGCATCTGGGCAAGGTGATCGGCACCCGCACCTGGGGCGGGGAGATATGGCTCAGCGCCAACGACTTTGAAGAGGATGGCGGTATCGCCACGGCTGCCGAGATGGGCGTCTACGGCGCACACGGCAAAAACTGGCTCATCGAAGGCCATGGCGTTGATCCGGACATCGTCTCCGATGACCTTCCCCATGCCACCTTTGAGGGCTCGGATGCGCAACTGCAAGCTGCCATTGAACTGCTTCAGCAGGAGATCAAGGCAGCCCCCAACCCCGTCCCGCCGCATCCACCGTACCCGAACAAATCCTTCCAGTACAAGCAGTAGCCAGCGCGAGCGCCTCACAACTGGTTCCGGCCATTCCGGCAAGAAAGCCTCCGCGTCGGCTACGGGGCTTTCGTGTGGACCGGGCGTCTTTCGCACCGACCAGAGTCTCTCTCATCACCAGGGAGCATCTCTGGCTATCAAGATGACCTTCTCATCACGAAGGAGCATTTGATACGAGAGTAGGTTCTATAAAAGGAGGTTGTCGAGTGCCCCACGTATCGCCTTACGAAATAGTGCGTTTGCAGGATCTCCCACCCACCTGCGGATTCTATTTTCACTGGAAAGCATGGAAAACGAGGAAACTGTTTTCGGCCCTTCCCACACACCTTGGAAATCGATCAAACCGATTTCCACATTCCCACCGCCACGGCCACCACGAGATGAATTAATCTCTCAAAACCGGTCCACTATGGGATATGCATTCTGAGGGCAAGGTTACCATACGCATGCTCGTTGATTCCGCTTCTTCGCTGACGTTGAACCCCGTCGTGATCGAAGACCCTCATCTGCCTAAGGGCAAAACGAACCAAAGGAACCTGCCATTGAGATTTTTCACATTCTCACTTCGCGTTGTAGCGATAAGCCTGTTGTCCGTCAGCGCCCTGCCTGCTCAGTCCGTGTCAACATCGAACGGTCCAACTTCCCCCGCATTGTCGCGAGATACGGTTGCGGGCTACATCGCTTCCAATCAGAAGGTCGTCACCCCTCAAGGGATTGAAGAGAATATACCCGTCCCGATCAACGGGATCACCCAATGGATCACCATCCGGGGGCGCGATCGAAGGAATCCAGTTTTGCTCTATCTGCACGGTGGCCCAGGTAGCCCTTTCATGCCGCTCGCATGGACAGTTCAGCGTCCATGGGAGGACTACTTCACCGTCGTCCAATGGGATCAACGGGGAGCTGGAAAGACCTATGCGGCGAACGATCCAGCGCTTGTGGCTCCAACCCTTACGCTGCCGCAAATGATCAGTGATACCGAAGAGGTTATTCGATATCTACAACGACATCTCGGCAAACAAAAGATCATCTTGTTGGGACACTCCTGGGGCAGTGTGCTCGGCGTTGCCGTTGCCGAACAACATCCCGAATGGCTCTACGCATATGTGGGAGTCGGTCAGTACATTGACTCCGCAATCAGCGAAGAACGAGGCTATCAGTTCGCATTAGTGCAAGCGCGAGCACAGAATAATCGTGAGGCGGAGCAAGAGCTGGACGCGATTGCTCCGTATCCAGGAGATCTTGACAAGCTCACTCTCGACAAGATTGGAATCGAAAGAAAGTGGCTCGTCTATTTTGGCGGCATAGCCTTTGGCCATCACGACATGTCTTTTGAGGACGGCGTAGAGACGATCTCCCCCGATTATTCACAACACGATCTCGATGACATTGGACAGGCGATGGGCTTCACTATCCCTCGTCTTTTGCCATCGCTGCTGCATTTGGACTATCGAAATAAAACGAATTTCCATTGCCCGGTCTTCATCTTCGCCGGACGGCACGACTATGCCACGTCTCACGACTTGGCCTTTCAATGGTTCGAGACCATTCACGCTCCAGAGAAGAAGTTCGTCTGGTTTGAAAACTCTAGCCACCTCATTCCAGAAGAAGAGCCAGGACGCTTCCTCGTTGAGCTGGTTTCACTCGTGAGACCACTCGCCGTAAGAGCAGGAGACGCACCACCCTCGGATCTTCCGCCACAGAAAATCAAGAGTGTACATAGGCCACGGCAAGACGAGCAATAACGATTGAAGCCGATACCAGCCTTGCCGTCGATAGAGTAGCGAACCCTAACTCCCTTAGCGTTGAATTGCAACCCCAGGAAAGGCAATCGGCCTTGCAGAGATCCCCCCAGAGAAACTTCTCCTCCAAGGTTGCTTTGGCTGATTCTGAGCGCAAACATCATTGCTCAACAGGCTCAATTGCTGTCGGGTATGCCTGTTGAGCAACCCGCTCACGCCGTCATGCGCTCAGGTTTGACGACGGATTAAGGATCAATGGAAGACACACTGAAATGAACACATTCTAGTTCCCCTCAATAGCACCACCGAATCGCAAGAGCATCGGTGTTGCCCCTTGAAGGCGGCGGCGTGCTGGGTCTTGTGCACATCGGAGTGCTCCAATGGCTCGAAGAGCAACGCATCCCTGTAGATCGCCTTTCGGGTACGAGCGTGGGAGCTTTGTATGCCTCTGGTTTGAGGCCGAGACAAATCCGAGACATAGCCCAGAGCAGACGTTTTTTCACGGTCTTCACTTTGCAAACTCTCTACGAAGATATTCGGGCTACGTCCAATGAAGCGTTCAAGAGCAAGCTGCACAGCTCCGGCGCGCATGACAATTCATTCACGTGGAGATACCTTTCTTTCTTTCTCAGCTCTGCAATCGTCTAAGAGTTGCATGTGCCGTCAGCATCCAACGCGCAACGGTCTTCTTCTCTTCGCTGTGCTTTCCCTTGCCCTTCCCCTCCTTGCCCAAACGAAGGCGCCTTCTTTCAAGATTTACATCACCGTAGTAGACGAAAACGGAATCGCCGTCCGCGGCTCCGCTCTCACCATCACCCAGCCTAACGAACCAACAGTTGAACTGCTTACTGACCAGTTCGGACACGTCCAATTCGTTCTCACCTCGAAAGCTCCTTACCAGATTCTGGGTAACAAGCAGGGCTTTTACCAGACCACCAAAGGCAACCTCAACCCGGCCATCCCTGACATACAGATCACAATGGCCCATGAGCAGTACATTCGCCAGCAGGTCAACGTCACTGCTTCAACGCCCGTCATCGACACCCAGCAGTTCGCAGACGCCTCCATCATGAGCATGCCGGAGATCGTCAACATACCGTACGTCGTCGGTCGCAACATTCAGAACATCTTCCCTTTCAATCCCGGCGTCGTGCAGGATCCATCCGGTCAGGCGCATGTCGCCGGATCTCCCACCTACGCTACGCTGGACCAACTCGACAGCCTCGATCTCCGCTCTCCAGACACCGGCGATCTCTCCCTGCACGTCAGCACGGATGCGGTCCGCAACATCGTCATTGAAAGCACCCGTTATCCCGTCGAATACGGCCGCGCTACCGGCGGCATCATCGCTTATTCCAGCGGCATGGGAGACAACCACTTACGCTTCAACGTCACCAACTTCGTGCCTTCTTACACACTCAATAACGGTGTCCACTTTGACAAGTTCATCCCTCGAATCACGGTCTCCGGTCCCGTTCGCAAAAATCACATCTGGTTCTTCAACGGCTTTGATATGGACTACGCCAGCGGATACACCATCGGTCTGCCCGCCAACGCCGACACCGATCCCCTTTGGGACGAGAGCGACCTCCTGCGCTTTCAATTCAAGCTCACACCGCGCAACAATCTCTTCGCCTCGGTGCTCTTCAACGATGATTACTCCCGCTATAACGGGCTCTCCACCCTGATTCCGCAGGCCAGCACTACCAAGACGGACACCGTCGCATGGCTGCCCTACTTCCGCGACCAGCAAGTCTTCTCCAACGGATCTTTGCTGGATGTCTCTGTCGGCGTCACCCGCATCCATAATGGCTCGGAGCCGAACGGAAATATACCCTACGCGCTGACTCCCAACGTCGCCGAGGGCAGCTACTTTCAGAGCCTCACCGACCTCTCCAGCCGATTCCAGGAAAATGCGATCCTCTACCTGAACCCGCGCAAATGGCTTGGAACGCACGAGGCCCAGTTCGGAGTGGACTTTGAGCAGATCAGCTTTGGCCAGCGCTTCTTCAACACTTCCGTCAGCTACCTCCGCGAGAACGGCACCCTGCTTCGCCAGAGCACCTTTCCCTCCGTGCCTGCCTTCCAACGGTCGAACGCAGACTACTCGAGCTACGCGCAGGACCACTGGCAACTTTCCAAGAGCCTGGCTCTCGAACCCGGTCTGCGCTTTGACTGGGATGAGATCGTGCGCCGTCCGCTCTACTCTCCACGCTTCGCCGCTGTCTTCGCTCCGGGCAAGGTTCCCTCCACCAAAATCTCCGCCGGCATCGGCGTCTACTACGAACACACCCAGCTTGAATATCTGGAAGAGGCCTTGGAGGGGCCACGGTATGATACCAACTACGCCGCAGACGGTGTCACCCCGCTCAGCCCTGTCTATACCACCACATTTACTGCAGATTACAGTCAGCTACGTGCGCCGCGGGTCATCAACTGGAGCGTAGAGCTCGAGCAAAAGCTGCCCTTCTCCACCTATGCCACTTTCAGCTACATGCACAAAAGCGGAAAAGACTTTCTGGTCTTCGCCGATCAGAATCTTCCCTCTTTCTTCGGCAACTATCTGCTCACCAATCAACGTACCTCGGACTATCACGCCGAAACCATCAGCCTGCGCCACAACTTTCCTCACGGCTACGTCGTCTATGGCGCCTACACCCGCTCCCAGGCTACGACGAACGCCGCCGTCACATATTCACCCACGATCGGCGAACTGGGTCCCCAGCAGCCCGGCCCAGAGGCATGGAATGTTCCCAACCGCCTTCTTGCCTGGGGATGGCTCCCCACGTTCTTCAAAGAGTGGGATCTGGTCTACGCCCTGGATTACCGAACCGGCCTTCCCTACACCGCCATCAACGCGGACCAGGTCGTCGTCGGCAAACCAAACTCGTATTCCTTCCCCGTTTACATGTCCCTCGACCCTGGCGTCGAGTGGAAGTTTCACTTTGGCGGCTATTACTTTGGCTTGCGCGGCTTTGTCGAAAACGTCACGGGTCGACAGAATCCTACAGTGATCCAGAACAACATAGACTCCCCGGAGTTCGGCGTCCCTACCGAACCCCTGGGCCGAGCCCTTTCGGCCCGCCTTCGTCTGATCAGCACAGACCCCAACAAGACTGTTCACAAGAGTTGGTTTAGCCGCTTCTTTAAGTAGAAGCCTGGCGCTGCAGAGAGCCGCGGCATCGCCACAGCAGCCGAGATGGGTGTATACGGCTGGCAGGGCGACCGCTGGCTCATCGAAGGCCACGGCGTCGATCCGGACATCGCCGTCGAGACCTTACCCATGACGGCTATGAAGGTCAGATGCGCAACGGCAGGCCGCCTTCGATCTGCTCCAGCAGAAGATCAAAGCCGACCCCAACCACGTCCCACCGCATCCGCCCTACCCCGAACAAATCCTTCTACTACAAGCAGAACACGGCAACAGCGGGCAGGTCCTGCGCGAATGCGTTGGGTCTGCCCTCTCTTGCTTTCGCAGGAAGAACGTTGTCCCGCAGGGGATCGATCGTTTGATCCGCGGCCGACGGCGTTGCACCGCTTCGCTCCGAATATCAAGTTCAGAAACTTTCTGTACCGATCGCAAGCAGCCGCAACGCCACGGCGTCGTGACTTTTTTCTGTAACTACTGCGACGTTGAAGGATCATGCTTCTCGGTCGCCCATGGGGCCGCGCATCGTTGAGAAGCGATGTGGACATCATGGCGGAATTCTCTGCGCAGCAAGAGAGATCAAAATCGTCCTGTCCGCCACATTTTTCCCTTCACAGCTATACAATCGTGCTGAGGATTTGCATGCGCTGTCCGCCTCCAACGCGCACCCTGCTTCTTCTCATCGCGGGCCTCTGTCTTGCCCATCAGGATCCAGCGCGCGCGCAGATCTCTTCTGCTCACATCCTCATAACCGTTCTGGACGAGAACGGAGTGGTTGTAGCCGGCGCATCCCTGACAATTACACAGCCAAACCAACCAGCCGTCGCGCTGTCCACCGACCGCGCCGGCCAGGCCGAACTGGTCCTGACATCGAACGCTGTCTACCAGATCCTTGCCGACAAGCAAGGCTTCTATCAGACCATCAGGGGCAACCTTGACCCAGCCGTCGCGGAGGTCGAGATCACTCTCGCCCATGAGCAGATCGTCCGCCAGCAGGTCAACGTTACCGACTCCAGCCCCGCCATCGACCCCCGGCAGTTCTCGGACGCCTCCACCATGAGCACTCCCGAGATCGTCAATATTCCCTATATCGTCGATCGTGATATTCAGGACATCTTTCCCTTCAACCCCGGCGTCATCCAGGATCCCTCTGGCCAGGCACACGTCGCCGGGTCACCCACCTACGCCACGCTCGATGAACTCGATGGCTTCGATCTCCGCTCTCCAGACACCGGCGATCTATCGCTCCACGTCAGCACCGATGCCATCCGCAACATCGTCATTGACAGCACCCGCTATCCCGTCCAGTACGGTCGCGCTACCGGGGGTGTCATCGCTTTTTCCAGCGGCATGGGAGACAACCACCTGCGCTTCAATGCCACGGACTTCATCCCCTCCTATCTGATCAACAACGGCGTTCACTTCGACAAGTTCATACCCCGGGTCACCATCTCTGGTCCTATCCGCAAGAACCACTCCTGGTTCTTCAACGGCTTTGATATGGAGTACTCCAGCGGCTACGTCAGGGGCCTTCCTTCCAACGCCGACACCGATCCCCTCTGGATGGAGAGCGACCTGCCACGCGTTCAGATCAACCTGACGCCGCGGAACAACCTCTTTCTCTCCACCCTCTTCAACAACTCCTACTCCCGCTACAACGGGCTCTCCACCCTGGTTCCGCAGGCCAGCACAACCAAGACAGACGTCATCGCCTGGTTTCCCTACGTCCGTGACCAGCAGGTGTTCTCCAACGGAACACTGCTGGATGTCGCTGCCGGCGTCACCCGCATCCACAACGGCTCAGAGCCGAACGGGAACACCCCCTTCCAGGTAACGCCGGAGATCTCCGAGGGCAGTTACTTTCAGAGCCTGACCGATCTATCCAGCCGCTATGCGGAGAATGCGACCCTCTATTTGAGCCCACGCAAATGGATGGGCTCGCACGAACTCCAGTTCGGCCTGGACCTCGACCAGATAACCTTCGGCCAGCGCTTCTTCAACACCTCCATCAGCTATCTGCGCGAGGATGGCACGCTCCTTCGCCAAAGCACCTTCCCCTCCGCGCCGCCCTTCCAGCGAGAGAACGCCGACGACTCCGGCTACATGCAGGATCACTGGCAACTCTCTCACAGCCTCTCCTTTGAACCCGGGTTGCGTTTTGACTGGGACCAGATCATACGCCGTCCGCTCTACTCTCCGCGCATCGCCGCAGTCTTCGCCCCGGGCAGGGTTCCATCAACAAAGATCTCCGCCGGTGTCGGCGTCTACTATGAGCACACCCAACTGGAGTACATCGAGGAGGCTCTCGAAGGTCCGCGCTACGACACCTCCTTTGCCGCCAATGGGACTACCCCTCTCGGCCCTCCAGTAACCACCACCTTCAGCGTGGACTACTCTCTGCTGCGCGCCCCCAAGGTCATCAACTGGAGCGTTGAACTTGAGCAGAAGCTGCCCTTTTCTACCTTCGCCACCCTCAGCTACATGCACAAGAGCGGAACGGACTTCCTGGTCTTTGCGGATCAGAACCTGCCCAGCTACTTTGGCAACTACCTTCTCACCAACCAGCGCACCTCGGACTATCACGCCGTCACCATCTCGCTCCGCCACAACTTCCGCAACGGCTACGTCCTTGATGGAGCCTATACACGCTCCCTGGCCTACACCAACGCGGCCGTCAGCTACTCGCCTTCCATGGGCGAACTCGGCCCGCAGCAGCCTGGTCCCGAACCCTGGAACGTGCCCAACCGCATCCTTTCCTGGGGATGGCTCCCCACCTTCCTGAAACAATGGGACCTGGTCTATGCCCTCGACTACCGTACCGGCTTTCCGTATACAGCCATCGACGCAAACCAGGTGGTGCAAGGCAAACCGAACTCCTACTCCTTCCCCGTCTACATGTCCCTCAGCCCCGGAGTGGAGTGGAAGTTTCACCTTGGCGGCGATTACTACGGCCTGCGCGGCTTCGTAGAAAATATCACCGGACGGCAGAACCCCACCGTGATCAACAACAACATCGACTCCCCGCAGTTTGGAATTCCCACGGAACCGCTGGGCCGGGCGTTTACAGCCCGAATCCGCCTCATTAGTACCAAGGCCAACAAGAGCCATCGCAAGAGCTTTTTCAGCCGATTTTTCTAACAGAGCATGCGCCTGAACGAAGCCGCATCCGAGCTCAATTCCACTCCAGACACTCGATCCTGATCTTCGAGATCCGGAGAAACTGCGCTCTTTGCAGCCGTGTGGCGTCGGCACGCTACCAGAAAAGGAGGAGCGGCAGAACGATCTGCCGATCAGCCCTGCGCGCAGCCGCAAGGGCTTCTGTACTCTCTTCCGCCCTCTGTGAAACTATGGTGAGCGGGCTGGGGCTCGAACCCAGGACCAACGCCTTAAAAGGGCGATGCTCTACCAACTGAGCTACCCGCTCGCTCCTGATCTAAGTTAGCACGGATCAAGCAGTGAAGGCGCGCCCGGGGCCCGACACAGCAGGGTGTCATCTCTGCGGCTCAGGCGCAAGCCGGCATACCTTGATGACGCCGTTGTTGTAAGGACATGTATAGGCCGTGGGGGCAGAGGCGTGCAGCACCATCCAGTCAACCCCGAGAGGCAGCAATCGAGCGTTGCGTTCGGCGTCGGTCTCGGTCGAGAGGTTGACCTGCGCATCGGCGCCCTGCAGCCACTGCTCGGCCAGTCGAGGCGTGATGGCAGCTTCCCCGCCGTCCTTGGAGTAGTCCGGCACGGCGCTGCGCAGAGCGAGCGGACGAAACGTCTGCGCGTCTTCACCGTCCTCGTTTACGTACTTCGTATCCAAAGCAAAGAGCGCGTCCGGCGGGGTATTGCTGCGGCACCAAAGGAAGGCGCGCACCCAAGGGTTGGGACTCTGAGTGGCCAGCCAGGGAAACTCGATGGGGTCGGAGGCTGGGTAGGTCTGGCGCTGCACGTAAAACATCACAGCCGCAAGACCCAACAGCGCGGCAACCGGCGCGGCGGTCAGAACGGCTCGCGTCAAACCGGAGCGCGCTCGCCGGTGCGCCTCGATCGCCATCTCGGTGAGCGTCGCGCCCAGCAGCAGAGACATCACAGCGTAGATCATCAGGTAGACGCGGAGTGGCTGCATGCGCGCCACAAGGTGGGTCTGGCTGCCCTCCTGGGCGAAGAGCAGGGCCGTCAGGCTGGCAATGCATCCCAGCGCAATCCCGGCGCGGCAGAGCGCCTCCGCAGTGCGGCTCCACGGATTCCTCTGCCTGCGGTAACGCAGCAGGAGCAGCCCAAGCACCACCAACGGACCCACCAGACCCAGCCGTTCATACCACTGCCATTGGGAGAGAAACCAGTAGTAACGCGACCTCTCCGCGTCCACCAGGGCGGATGTCTCCACCGGTGCAAACAGATGCATGGCGGCGGCGAGTAGCAACGCCAGGACGGCCAGGAGGGTGTAACCCAGGGAACTCCGGCGCAGGCGGGTGACGAGCAGGACAACAAGGAAACCAAAGGCATAAGCGGCCATCAACGGATGCAGGGCCGCAGCCAGGGCAAGGCAAAGACCGGACCGCAGAAGCGGTCGGACCCAGGTACCTCCCTGGAGATCAACGTCAAGCGCGAAGGCGAGCGCCAGCAGCGAGAGAGGCGTCGAGAAGCTGCGCGCCGTCACATAAGGATCCATCAACAGCAGCGAAGTCCCCGCGATGGGCAGGCACCAGAAGGCGCAGAGCAGACAGAGCCCGGCAAACTGCGCCACTGGATTGGCTACGGTTCGCCGCACAATCTCCAGCCCTGCGTAGAGCGTCAGCCAGATGCTGAACAGATCCCCCAGCATCAGCACCCAGGCCAGAGAGAGATGTGTCTGGCGCACCACCAACGCAAGCACCGGAGCAAAGACCGAGTAGTGAAGGGGTTCGCTGACGAAGACTCTGTAATGTGGAAACAGGGTCGGGTTCAGGGTAAGCTGAACCCCGGCGACATAGAGGCCACCGTCTTCCGACAAGGGATGGTAGCCGTTGATCAGCAGGGTTGCCGGTACGAGCAACGCAAGCAAAAGTATCCAGATGAGCCGGCCCAGGGAGAACTGCCAGGGCTTTGGCGCTGTGGAAGGATGGGCCGGTCCGGCCACTTCAGCGAGTTGCATGCGTTCCAGTTTAGACGCTGCCGGACGATACAATACAGATTGGCCGACAGACAAAAGATATCCGACCCTGGGGTCTGTCCCTGTTGCGTTCGCGAGTCAGTCCAGGCATCCGTTCAGCCATTCCATCAGTGAACCATCCACGAGATCGAAGTTGCGCCCATGAGTGAAAATCAACCAGAAGACCTCGGCGGAGTTCGCCAGGCTCACCCACTTGGCCAGTCCCGCCAGATGCGGGCAACGCCGTACGCTCCGCCCCTGGCGCCGGCCACGGCGGACGAACATCATGTGAATCTGCTCAAGACGCTGCCGGGGCTGGTGATCAGCGCATTCTTCCTGTGGTGGACCTTCCGCGGCTTCAAACTGGAGACGCTCGAGAACATCCGGCTGGTAGCGCCCCTGTGGATCATCGGGTTGCTGGCTGGAACCTGCCTGAGCTATGGGCTCAGATCCTACCGCTGGTGGCTGATGATGCGCAGCGCAGGATCGCGGCTCTCCACCTGCTTCCGCGTGCTGATGACCTCGCTGGCGGCAAACAACATCCTGCCCCTGCGCATCGGCGATCTGATGCGCATCTTCACCTATGCACCGGATCTGAATGCCTCACCCTCCATCATCCTCAGTACCGTGATCCTGGAAAAGCTCCTGGATGTGTTCACGCTGGTGGTGTTGCTGGTGATGACCGCACACACCGGAGAGGGGCTGCCACCCAAGACCCGGGTCCTCGTCAAGATGCTGCTGGTGATCTCCGGCACGGGGTTGATCGTGATGATCGTTGGCTCCAGGGCGCTGGTGCGGCCCATTAAAGCGATCTTCGCCAAGCTTCCTCCCAGCCTTGCCAAACTGCACAAGATCGAGCATTGGCTGCTGCTGGCGCTGGACGCCATCCGGCAGATCGGAATGGTGGGCATGGTCTGGCTGTTTGTCCAGAGCCTGGTGATCTGGTTGAGCGAGAGCCTGTTGTACTTCTCTGCCATGCAGATGATTGGGATCAGAACGGAGCTTGGCACACGCCTGGATTGGGGCGCTCCGCTGCAGGCCGTGTCCCTGGCCAACTTCGCATTTCTGGTGCCCAGCGCTCCCGGCGGCATCGGGCCCTTCGAGTGGGCCTGCAAGGGCGCCCTGGTGATACACGGTGTGGCGCCCTCTTCCGCCCTGCTGTTTGGACTTCTGATTCACTTCTGGCTGCTGGTGTCGATTACCGGCGTGGGTGGAGCTTTGTTCCTTGCGCATCGACTGCATCGCTCACGGCGTAAGCCTCTCCTGGAAGAGATTGAGACCCTGCCGGCGGAGATGCCGTAGAACCAAGGCTCAAAACCCTCACTTGCAGGGCCAGAACGCATAATCGGAAACTCAGAATCAGGAAAGAACAGGCATGTATCGGACTTTGCAGTTGCAGTTGCAGACCACAATAGAGGCGCTGCTGAAGGAGCGCTACCAGATCTCGCTCGAGAATCTCGCCATGGAACTCCCCCCCAGGATTGAGCTCGGAGAGATCGCACTGCCGCTGGCGTTTGAGCTCGCCAAGCGTCTGAAAAAGGCTCCACGCATCATTGCGCAGGAGATCCAGGCGGCCGTGGCGAACGCTCCCGGGGTAGCCAGGGTAGAGATCGCAGGTGCAGGTTATCTGAATCTCAAGCTGGACCGTCCCTCGATGGTGAAGCGCATGGCCGCCGATGAGCACGCCAGGGTAGGCGGCGGCGGATTCCGTTTGGTGGAACATACCAGCATCAATCCCAATAAGGCGGCGCATGTGGGCCACCTGCGCAACGCGATTCTGGGAGACAGCTTTGCACGGATGCTCAAGCGCGATGAGTACAAGCCGGGCTGGGAGACCGGCGTGCAGAACTACATCGACAACACCGGCGTGCAGGTCGCCGATATCGTGGTCGCCATCACCGAGTTGCAGGGGATGTCGCTGGATGGCGTGCGCGCCTGGATGGCGGCGCTGCGGAGCAGCGGCACACGGCTCGACTACGCCTGCTGGGACCTGTATGCGCAGGTCTCCCAGTGGTACCAGGCGGATGCTCCAAGGGTGGCCGAACGCCGCCAGATTCGCCTGGACACCCTGCATGCCATTGAAGCCGGCGGAAACGAGAAGGCGGAGATCGCGGACCTGATCGCCACCGGAGTGCTGCGGCGGCATCTGGAGACCATGGAACGCCTGGGCATCGAGTACGACTTTCTGCCCCGCGAGAGTGAGATCCTGCACCTGCACTTCTGGGAGACGGCGCGCGCCCTGATGGTGCAGCGGGGCGTGCTCTATCTTGAGACTGCTGGGAAGAACAAGGGCTGTTGGGTGATGCGACGCGCCATCTCAGCCGCTGCCGGAGTCGAACTCTCCACGGACGGACCGGATGAGGACGCCAAGATCATCATTCGGTCCAATGGAACCGTCACCTACGTCGGCAAGGACATCGCCTATCACCTGTGGAAGTTTGGCCTGCTGGGCAAGGACTTTGGTTATGCGAAGTTCCGGGATTACCCAACCCATACCTGCTGGATCTCCACAGTGCACGGTGCCGGAACCGGCTTGGCTCCCGGATCGGAAGCAGGGGTTCATCCTGCTCAGGGCTATGGCCATGCCGACGCCATCTACAACGTAATCGACTCGCGGCAGGATGATCCGCAAACCCAGGTGAAGGAGTCCCTGCGGGCATTGGGGTACGCCGAGGAGAGTGATGCGTACACGCATCTGAACTACGCCTTTGTAGGGCTCACCGCTCGCACCGCCCAGGAGCTCGGATATGGGCTCAGCGAAGAGGACCGGGCGCGAAATTTCATTGAGGTGAGCGGACGCAAGGGCTTCGGCGTCAAGGCGGACGACCTCATCGATCGCATGATCGAGGCGGCCCGTAAGGAGGTTGACGCACGACATCCGGACCTGGACGAGGCGGAGCGCGCCGCAATCGCCAGAACCATCGGCGTGGGCGCCCTGCGTTACTTCCTGCTGCGTTTCACGCGCAACACCGTGATCGCCTTCGACTATCAGGACGCCTTGGCCTTTGACGGAGAGACCGGGCCCTACGCCCAGTACGCCGCTGTCCGCGCCGCCAACATCTTTCGCAAGGCTGGCGTTCAGGAGAGTGATGCCTTGGAGGCCATGGCGCATCTGGACCCGAGCCAGGACCTCGCTCCGCTGCTGGAGGGCGAAGATGGCACCAGCGTCTGGGAGGTCTGGCTCACCGCATCACGCCTTTCGCTGGTTCTGGAACAGGCCATCGCCGCTGCCGAACCGGCCATCCTGGCGCGCTACGCCTTTCTGCTGGCGCAGCAGTTCAACAACTTCTACCATCGCCACCACATCCTTACGGAGACCGATGCGACCCGCAAGACACTGTTGCTCTCCACCGCCGCGGTGGCCCGCAGAGAACTGGTGCGCGTGCTGGGCTGGCTCGGGATCGGAGTTCCCTCCGCCATGTAGCCAACCCAGCTCACGCCGCTGCGGGGAGGACGGCTCAGAAGCTGGCCTTGGCTCCCGCCAGATCCATGATGGACGGGCCCTGCGAGGCCTCCACCTGAACCTTGGTTCCCTGCACCTGGGCATAGCTGATGGTGAGGCCGTGGATGGCGCTGATGTGCACGTTGTTGAGCACCACGCCGGTCACTGGGGCCTCAGGAAGCCCGAAGATGGCTCCGGCGGAGGTGCTGCCAGTGGCGGTCAGGTTCTCAATGGTGATGTCGTGGAAGTGGGGGGTGAGACGAGTGATTGGAGCAGAGGCGACCTCGCCCTTGGGCGCGATCCGGGGATAGTACTCGCTGATAACCAGAGCGTTCTTCACGTCCTTCATCTGGATATCGCGAAAGACCAGGTTACCCACGTCGTTGCCGCGATCACGGTTCGCCTTCACCCGGATCCCGTTGCCCGTGCCGTCAAACCGTATGTGCTCGGCCGTGATGTTCTGTGCGCCGCCTGCAATCTCACTGCCGATGGAGAGGCCATGGCCGTGGAGGAAGGTGCAGTCGCTGATGGTAATGTTGCGGCTGGGCGAGTCGGGACCGGCGGAACCGGGTTCGCCGGACTTGATGGCGATATCGTCATCCCCTACGTCGGCGTAGGCGTGGTCGATGATCACATTCGACGAGGAGAACGGGTCGATCGCGTCTGTATTAGGAGAGTTGGCCGGAGCAAGTACCTTCACATTCCGAATGGTCACGTCATCCGTGTAGTAAGGAACAAGCTGCCACATCGGGGAGTTCTGAATCGTAACCCCCTCCACCAGAACATGCTGGCAGTGGTCAAAGACCACAAGGCGGGGCCGGGTATGCGAGGAACCCATCGCGCCCGACCCCCGGTAGGAGCGGGCCATCGTCCACCAACTATCTCCTGCCCCGTCGATGACGCCTTCACCGGTAATGGAGACGTTCTGTGCGCCAGTGGCGCTCACCAGGGCCTGACGGCCGGGAGCGCGAAACTCCGAGATCTCAGGATAGTCAGCTTGGTCCTGCGAGCCCAGCAGCGTCGCTCCCTTCTCCAGTTGCAGGTTGATATGGCTCTTGAGCACGATCGGCGCGCTGAGATAGGTCCCGGCAGCAAGCAGAACAGTCCCGCCGCCCTTCTCTTCGCAGGCATCAATGGCAGACTGGATGGCGTGGGTATCCTTGACGACCCCATCGCCTTTGGCTCCGTAGCTGCGAACGTTGCAGACCGTCTTGCCCTGCGCCAAAGCGTAGCAGGGAATCATGGCGAGAAGAGCGCTGCAGGTGAAGGCCAGTGTCACAGCCAGGGGTGGGCGGAGCGTGGAGGAGCGCATGCTGATCACTTTGAAAACCTCGATCGGGGTCAGATAACTTCGCGATCATGATACTTCAGTGGTCATACCAGTGGCCAGTCCGTCAGGAACGGAATCTGCAACGCCTCCACTGCCCTGCGGGAGACGCTCCAGAGGCTCTCTGGTTCAGGCTGAAGCTGGTGGGTGGTTCGCCTGGCGGGTTTTGGAGGTCGACCTGGCCCGGTCGGCTGACTTGCTGGATTTTGCGGACCCCGGTTCAGATGCAGGCAGGGAGACTCTCTCCTTGCCCTGTGCCGACTCCGCCAGATGCAAATGCTGCTCCATCAACTTGCGCGCCTCAGAGGCCTTGCCGGAGCGGATCGCGCGATAGATGGCCCGGTGCATCTCGGCAGACTCCCGCAGGTCCAGGGAGTGCTCCACGGTCTTCCGGCGGTCTTCGTAGAGCGCCGATGTGATGGTCTCCATCAGCGCGGCAAGGATCGGATTGCCTGAGGCCTGGGAGATGATGCGATGAAAGAGAATGTCATGGACCAGGTACTCGGAGGGGCTGTCGATGGCGGCAAACATCTCCACCACCTCCTCGGAGAGTGCGGCGTGCTGCTCCTGATTGCTGCGCTCCGCGGCCAGGCCGGCCATCTGGCTCTCCAGAAGCAGGCGGGCTTCAAACATCTGCCACGGCTGGAAGCCATGCAGTGCACCCATGATCCGCAGGCTGGCCTTGTCGAACTCTGCCGGACCGTCGGCGACAAAGGTGCCCACCCCGTGGCGAACCTTGAGCACACCCATAGCCGCAAGGTAGTTGATTCCCGTGCGGAGGCTGGCGCGGCTGATCTTCAGTGAACGCGCGAACTCGCGCTCTGAAGGAATCTTCTCACCCGGCTGCAGCTTCCCGCTCTCCAGCAGAGACCGGATATGGTTGACCACCTGCATGGTGCGGTGCGAGTCGGGAGTCGGTTGTTTGTTCTCTGCCATCGGTAAATCCGCTTTAGTCGGGGAAGCCGCGAGCTTCACCGTCCTCTTCACTTTAGCAGCGCGGGGCAGAAGAGGAAAGAGACCCGCCACGCAGTGGTCTCTCCTCTGCTGCCCGTCTGTGCACAGGGTGGGCAACTTCAGATCGGACGCCGATCGTGCTGCCAGGGTCGGATCGAAGAGACCCGCCGCAGGCCACGTACCGAGTTGCACAACCAGACGGCCTGGGCAGACTGCAGATCGTCAAGGGTCAGGATTCGCTCCTTGGCATGGGGCAGCGTCTCCAGCAGATGGCGCCGCATGACCCCGGGCAGAACACCGCAGGCGATGGGCGGGGTGTACAGTCCGCCAGCCATCTCCAGAAAGAGGTTGCTGATGGCGCCCTCGGTCAACTCTCCACGCTCGTTGAGGAAGAGGACCTCGTCGCAGCCCTGGGCGCGGGCCTCGG
Source organism: Acidobacteriota bacterium (assembly GCA_021806005.1). GTDB lineage: Bacteria > Acidobacteriota > Terriglobia > Terriglobales > Acidobacteriaceae > Granulicella. The sequence goes on from JAJZDM010000003.1 coordinate 41,783, forward strand.
CCAGTTGCTGGTCGTAGAAAGAACGCAGGGTCGTCTTGTGACGAAGAAATGGATCGCCAGAGTGGGTCTGATCTGCCGAGATCATGACTGCCAGCCCGGAGGACTCTCCGGAGACTGTACCTTCCAGCGGCTGGCTGGTAATCTCCATGCCTCCGTTCATGCCATGGAGTAGCCGGACGCGATGCGGCGATGCCGCGTCCAGCGAACAGGCAAACGCCAGCAGGAGCGCCTCAACGGCGGAGCGGTCGAAGACAAAGTGAAAGTACGCGGAGGAGGATGCCAGGCGGTCCAGATGGAGATCGAGGCGCTCGAACGAACCCTCCCAGCGCATGGTCTCGATGAGTTGGTAGCTCTGCAGGGGCTGGATGAGGAACGCAGCTTTGAGCAGGCACTCCCGGTATTCGTCCTCGGCCACAGAGTCAGCGACAATGCCGCCGCCGACGCCCATCTGACCTTGGAGGAGACCCATTTCGCCGCGCAACACCAGGGTGCGGATGGCCACGCTGAAGGTTGCATCCCGGTTGGGCGCAATATAACCGATGGCCCCGGTGTAGATGCCGCGAGGACGGGGCTCCATCTCGCGGATGATCTGCATGGTGCGCACCTTGGGAGCACCAGTGATGGATCCGCAGGGAAAGAGGCTGCGGAAGATCTGGTAAAAAGTGACGCCGCGAAGCAGACTTGCCGAGATCGTTGAGGTCATCTGCAGGAGGGTCTGGTAGCGCTCCACGGAGAAGAGATCCTCCACCCTGACGCTCCCGGATTCGCTGATGCGGCCAAGATCGTTGCGCAGAAGATCGACGATCATCACGTGTTCGCTCCGATTCTTCTCGTCCTGCTGTAGACGCAACGCAGCCTCCCGGTCATCCGCTTCGTCCAGGCCGCGGGGCATCGTTCCCTTCATGGGACGGGTAGTGATCCTGCCGGAGTCGATGCGAAAGAACAGCTCTGGAGAGAGGGAGAGGATCGTCTGCCCGGGCAGATTGAGAAAGCCAGCGTAAGCCACAGATTGTCGGCTTAAAAGAGAGGCGAACAGAGTAGACGGGGAGAGTCTGGTCGTGAACTCGACCGCATCGGTGAAGTTCACCTGATAGGTGTCGCCGGCGGCGATGTACTCCTTGATCTTTGCAATCGAGGCCAGATACTCCGGTTGAGCGATGCCCAGACGGGGATACTCCAGAAGCGGATCCAGACCAGGGCCCGCCCTGGCCCGCAGGTTGCTGTCGCGATGCGGGACACAATCCGGTGGTAGCTTCGGCTCTGCTCCCAGAAAGCGGCCAAGACGGTGGTCGAAGATCACCGGCTCAGCATAGACCCCCAGCCAGGCAAGGGGCAGGTTCTGGGAGAACTCCGCGCGAGCCGTACCGGGCTCAAAGTGTCCTCCGCACTCGTAGGACAGGTATCCGGCCACGTAGCGTCCGTCAGCCAGGGCCGCCTCGATCTGCGAAAACAGCCAGGGAATCTCCTCGAGCGCGGCGACGGTAAGAGTCTGTATGGGTTCGACGAAGAGATAGCTATGGTGGTTGGCGGAGTCGAACCGCGAGGTCTCCAGCAGAATCGAGTTGGGCTGGCTCTCCGCCAGCATACGCATAACGTCGGGGAGAGCTGCCCACCGCGGCGCTGGCTGATGGCTGGATTGGCCGGAGAGAGTCATGCTGCTACGTTGATGATCGCAGAGCCGGAAGAGCCAGGCAACGGACCCCTCGGAGCAGATCAGGAGGTTGCGTTGCACCTTTATACTGGTGGAAGGGCCAAGGACTCGCGCGCTGAGACAGCAGGTGACACGCTGGAGGGCGTGGAAACGTCCTCAGCAAGATTCTGGAAACGTGGCCGGAGGATTTCATGGCAGCACTGATAGAAGCGATTCACGTAAAGCGCAAGATGTTGTTTGAATTTGAGAATGCCCCCTACGTCTGTCTGGACTCCGACATCACCACACCAACGGCTCGGGGTGGGCAGACGCTGGTGCGATTGAAGATGCGCAACTTGCTGACCAACTCCGTCTTTGAGAAGACATTCAAGGCCGGCGACAAGTTCAAAGAGCCGGATATGATGCTGGTTCCTGCCACGTACCTGTACAGCGACGGCGATGGATCCTACTTTCTGGACCAGGAGAGCTTTGAGACCCTGACGCTGCGCGGCGAGATGCTGGGAGATGCGCTCGATTACCTGATCGACGGGACCGCGGTCCAGATCCACAAGTACAACGGGAATCCCATTGGGCTGCAACTACCGATCTTCGTTGAGCTGAACGTGTCTTACACCGAACCGGCCGTGCGCGGGGACACCTCCAGCGGCAGCGGCACCAAGCTGGCGCGTCTCGAGACGGGTCTGGAGATTCGCGTGCCGCTGTTCCTCAAAGAGGGTGAGAAGGTGAAGGTCTCCACCGAACTGCGGGAGTTCGCCGGCCGAGCCTGAACCAGTGGCCTACATCAGCTCCTCCACAAAGGTGCGAGCGATCTCGGAGGGGATCCGGTAGCTCTGGTGGACCAGTGGGCCATGCTCCAGAACCGGCTCCATCTCCTGGAGCGAGGCTTGCTCCTTCCGCTCAAAGAACCTTCCGATGGGGATCTCTTCTCCCCAGATCTGCGCCTTATCCATGGCTGCATCCCAGTTGGAGGCATCATAGCTGGCGTCGTCCTCCAGACGCTTGACCCGCGGCCGGAACCACTGCATGGTGTTGTCGTGGTTGAAGGTGACGCAGGGGCTGAAGACATCGATGAAAGAAAAGCCCTTGTGCTCAATGCCTCCCTTGATCATCTCGGTCAGGTGCTTCTGGTCCGCGCTGAAGCCGCGAGCCACATAGGTGGCGCCCGCAGCCAGGGCCAGGGCGACAGGGTTCACCGGATTCTCCACGTTGCCGAACGGCGTACTCTTGGTCTTCATGGCCATGCGGCTGGTGGGCGAGGTCTGGCCCGTGGTCAAGCCATAGATCTGATTGTCCATCACAATGTAGGTCAGGTCCACGTTGCGGCGCATGGAGTGAACGAAGTGGCCGCAGCCGATCCCAAAGCCATCGCCGTCACCGCCGGTGACCAGCACGGTCAAAGCATGGTTGGCCATCTTGACCCCGGTAGCAACCGGCAGCGAGCGGCCGTGCAGGGTGTGCATCCCGTAGGTCTCGATGAACCCGGGAAAGTTCGAGGAGCAGCCGATGCCGCTGATCGTGCAAACCTCATGCTGCGGAATCTGCAGCTCGACGAGGGCCTTCTGAACCGCGGCAAGAACCCCGTAGTCTCCACAGCCAGGGCACCAGTCCGGTTCCACACGGCCCTTCAGGTCAGCCATTGTGATCGTGTTCGGGGTGATGATTTCGGTCGCCATCAAGATTCTCCTGATTATTCTTCTTCCCCCACGGAGATCTCCGCGCGGGTACGCTTTCGCAGTTAGACCATCACTTCGTGAGTCGGGACAGAGAGCGTCGTCCGGCCGGCCAGTTGCTCCTTGACAGCCGCGACGATATGCTCCGGGAAGAAGGGCTCCCCGTCGTACTTGCGGATGTGACCGCTGGCAACAAAGCTGGTCTCGCTGCGCAGATAACGGGCAAACTGGCCGCTGAAGTTGTTCTCCACAATGATGGTGCGGCGCGCCTTGCGGAGAAGATCCAGAATGGCGTCTCCATGCAGCGGAACCAGCCAGCGGATGGGCAGGTGGTTGACGGTAATTCCCTGATCGCCGAGCAGCTCGCAGGCCTCCCGGATCACTCCGTAGGTTGATCCCCAGCCGATGAGCGTCACCTCGGCATCTTCCGGACCCAGCAACTTTGGCGGCGCAATGGCGGCAGCGATGCCCTCCACCTTGCGCATCCGCTTTTCCATCATGGCGCGACGCTTGGCGTGGTTGGTGTACGCGTCGCTGATCAACACGCCATCTTCATCGTGCTCATCGCTGGAGACCACGTGGGTGTGGCCGGCGACGCCCGGGATGACACGCGGAGAGACGCCGCTGGGGGTGATCTTGTAGCGTTTGTAAGGCTCACCATCGCCGGCGCCGTTGCTCGTGATCAACTCCCCGCGATCGACGTGCGGAGCGAAATCCAGAACGGAGGGGTCAACGCTGAGACGTCCTTCCGCGAGCAGAAGATCGCAGAGCACGATGCCGGGACACTGGAAACGGTCCGTGACGTTGAAGATCTCCGCCATCAGCGTAAAGCAGTCGGCAATATCCAGAGGAGCGGCGATAACCCGCGGATAGTCGCCAAAGGCCGCGCCCAGCATCTGCCAAAGGTCGCCCTGCTCAGTCTTCGTGGGCACGCCCGTGGATGGGCCGGCGCGCTGGCAGTCAATGACAACCACCGGAATCTCCGCCTGCGCAGAGAGCCCCAGCCCTTCACTCATCAGAGCGAAGCCGCCTCCCGAGGTAGCGCACATGGAGCGAGCCCCGGCGTGCGCGGCGCCGATCGCCATGTTGATGACCCCAATCTCATCCTCCACCTGGCGAACCATAATGCCGGCCTTGCGACCGTTCTGTGCCATCCAATGCAGAACCCCGGTGGCCGGGCTCATCGGATAAGCGCAGTAGAATTTCACCCCTGCCGCGGCAGCCCCCATCGCCATCGCTGCATTCCCGCTGAGCGCGGCATATCGGTTCTCGGTAAGAGGAATTGAATTGGCAAAGGGCGCGAAGTTCTGCGACGCATACTCGTACCCGGCGCGGGCCAGGGTAACGTTCTCCTGGATGACGGCAGTGCCCTTGTTGCGGAACTGTGCCTCCAGAATGCTCTCCAGCGCGTGGAAGCCGATGCCCATCATACTGAGCGCGGCGCCGATGGCCAGCGTGTTCTGCGCGATCTTGTTGCGGCTGATGTCCGCCAGACTGGAGACCGGCAACGGGCACAGGACAACGCCTTCGGCAGGCGTGCCAGGATGAATGAGGTCGGCGTTGTACAAGCACGCGCCGCCGGCTTGGAGCAGGCGGAGATGGCGGTCCGCCGTATCCTGGTTTAGCGGGATCAGCAGATCCAGATGGCCGTCGATGGTGCCGATTGCGGATGTGCCGGTGCGGATAGTCAGAAAGGTGTGGCCACCGCGGATAATCGACTGATACGCGTTGTATGCGTTCAGGTGAAGTCCGCGCCTGGTGAAGATCTTGGCAAAGATGTCGCCCGGAGAAGCCACTCCCTGACCAGCGGCGCCACCAATACCGATACTGAAGGACTGCTTCATGGAAGACTCTCCCATCCGGCGCCGCACTTGGAATCGATTCGCGCCGGAAAAATTCGAACAAGGGGATCGTAATGGCAGCCACCAAAAGGTGGCAAGTCGGACGGCTCCTCCTGTTACCGCCAGGCAGATCCCTTGCCCGCACCATAGGGCATGACGATACCATACTGCTACATTGGTTCCGTGAAGAGGAACATGCTGTCGCTGCGCAGGCAAAACATCCAGAATCAAGCTCTAAACCATTGCATGCGGCAGAGATAACGCAAGACAAAATCCACCAGAGAGGCATCCCCCCACCCGTGTCCCTATCCCGAAGAACGTTCCTGAAGAGCTCTGTTATGGCAGCAGGAGAAATTGCCCTGCCGGCGATGGCGATCGCGGATCCCAAGACAACATCAGCCAGGGCAGTGGACGCGGACGGCAAAGGGTTGGGTGCGGACGGACCCTCAGCCGCTGAGGCAGCCGCTGCTCCTCCGGCGGAGTTTACGCGTGGGGTGGGCATCTACCCCGGCATGCCCAGCGATGCCTTCTCACCTACGTTCGAACTGGATACCACAACCTATCGCAACCTCGCACTGCGGCGGCCTGCCAGGCACTCCAGCAGCTACGATTACAACCTGACCGCGCAACTGATCACGGATGGAATTCGAGAGACGACCCTGCCCCGCTGGATTGCGGTCTCCACCAGCACCGCTGGCGAGCTCTCCAAACCCGACCGCGAGATCATCCTGGACCACTTCCCTCCTGTAGGAATCACGCTGGATGGCCCCAAAGTCTGGGTCCAGGTGCAGACCATGGGTGGATCCGCGCCGTTCCCGGTAGACTCGCTGAAAATATTCGTAGTGCTCCCAGACTATCTGCCCGCCAAGGATGTGCGCCTCTCCGTAACCGTGTCGGAGGATGGACGCAGATGGGAGACGGCAGGTGAACTGACGGCGCCCCAGCCCACCTCAACGGAGGGCTATCCTCCAGATCTGATTCAGGGAGCCCATCTGTTCTATCCGATGTTGCCCTTGAAGCAAACCTGCCGGAGCCAGTTTTATCGCGTGACATGTGAGCTGTTACAACCTGCCGGTTGGGCGTCCGTCCCCTGGATGATCGGGCAGGTGGAGTTTTACGCTGCCGGACGACGAGTTCCAATAGGCGGCCCCAGCGAGTTCACTAGCGCTTGGATGAGCGCGGGCTCTGGCCAGGAGTGGGTCTCCGTGGATCTGGGAGCCCGCTGCACGATCGACCGCGTCGCGCTGTACTGGATCGCGAAGGCGGCCGAGGGCAAGATTCAGATCTCCGATGACGAACAGAGCTGGGCCGATGTCCAGGCCTTGGGGGCGAGTACATCTTCAACTGCTCAGACCCCGGGTGATGCGAGCGCGAGGAGCGGCACAGGAGTCGAGGAGATTCACCTCTCCCATCCGGTGGAGGCGCGCTATGTGCGCGTCTGGATGTCCCGGCCCGCAACGCCCTATGGTTACCTTCTCAGCGAGTTGGAGGTGTGGGGCCGGGGAGGTCCGGTGGCAGTGGCAGCCCAGGCGCCGCCCGCAACCAGTGGCCCGATTGGCAGACACGACCGGATGGAGCTTGCCGGTGGCGCGTGGCGCGTTGAACGCAGCAGCGTCGTCAGCAGCGACGGGCACGCGATCTCCCGGGTCGGCTTCAGCGACGACTCCTGGCTGGTGGCTACGGTTCCCGGCAGCGTGCTCACCTCCTTTTACAACGCGGGTGCCATCGATGATCCGAACTTCGGAGAGAACCAGCTCTATGTCTCTGACTCTTACTTCTGCTCCCACTTCTGGTACCGGACGGAGTTTGACGCCCCGCTGGCCGGCGATGACATCACGCCCGGCGAGATAACCTGGCTGGATTTCGCAGGAATCAACTGGAAGGCGCGGGTCTTTCTCAATGGAGAGTGGCTGGGCGAGATCCAGGGCGCCTTTCTGCACAAGCGCTTCAATGTAACTGGCAAGCTGCGGCACGGAAAGAAGAATGCTCTGGCCGTCTGGATCGAAAAGAATCAGACGCCGGGCAGCACCAAGCAGAAGACCTTTGAGAACCCGAGCCGCAACGGTGGAGCGCTGGGCGCCGATAATCCCACCTTCCACGCATCGATCGGGTGGGACTGGATTCCGACGATTCGCGGGCGGAACACCGGCATCTGGGCCCCGGTCACGCTCTACCGCACGGGCCGGGTCACCCTGGAGGAGCCATTTGTCACCTCCTCCCTGCCGCTGCCGGACACCTCCCGGGCAGAGATTCATATCGAGGCCAGGCTCCACAACCATGCCGCTGTCGCCGTAGAGACGACACTACGGGCGCGCTTCGGCTCCATCGAGATACAGCAGGCGGTACATCTCCCCGCGCAGGCCACGACCCACGTCAGCTTCTCCCCTTCCACGCACCCCGCTCTCCTGATCCAGCAGCCTCGGCTGTGGTGGCCTGCAGGCTACGGTGAACCCTCGCTGTACCCGGTGGAACTGCGTGTTGAGAGCCCTGCAGGTACGGTGTTGGACAGCAGAAACTTCCAGTTCGGCATCCGTCAGATGACCTACAGCGAAGACGATGGCATGCTGAAGATCTTCATCAACGGCCGCCGCTTTGTCTGCCGCGGAGGCAACTGGGGGTTCAGCGAGTCAATGCTGCGTTACCGGGCGCGCGAGTATGAAGCGGCCGTGCGCTACCACCGCGAGATGAACTTCACCATGATCCGCAACTGGGTGGGCCAGATCGGAGAAGAGGCCTTTTACGAGGCCTGCGATCGGAACGGCGTGATGGTGTGGCAGGACTTCTGGCTGGCCAATCCCTGGGATGGACCAGCCCCGAACGATGACCCCATGTTCATGGCCAACGCCAGAGATCTTCTCCTGCGCATCCGCAACCATGCATCGATCGGGCTGTACTGCGGCAGAAATGAGGGCTACCCGCCCAAGGTGCTGGAGCAGGGTCTGCGCAAGGCGCTGGCGGAGTTGCATCCCGGGATTCACTACATCCCCAGCTCTGCAGACGACGTTGTCAGCGGGCATGGCCCGTACCACGCGTTGCCCCTGGTGGAGTACGTCCAGATTGCGGACCGCCGACTGCACAGCGAGATCGGCATGCCTAACATACCACCCCTCGAGAGCGTTCAGATGATGATGCCGCAGGACGCCCTGTGGCCCCAGGGGCTGGAGTGGGGGCTGCATGACTTCTGCCTGAAGGGAGCCCAGGAGGCGGCATCGTTCCGCACCATCATCGACGTCAGCTACGGCGGAGCTGAGAGTGCGGAGCAGTGGATCTCGCTGGCACAGTTTGTAAACTTCGAGGGCTATCGGGCGATGTTTGAGTCGCAGAGCCGGTATCGCGCCGGACTGCTGCTGTGGATGAGCCATCCCTGCTGGCCGTCGTTCGTCTGGCAGACCTATGACTACTTCCTCGAGCCCACTGCGGCATACTTTGGGTGCAAGCTCGCCTGCGAGCCGCTGCATATCCAATGGAACCGCGATCAGGAGACGCTCGAAGTGGTCAACTACAGCGGCGGCGACCGCCACGGGCTGACGGCCACCGTCGAGATCCTGAATATGAGCGGTACCACCATGGAGATTAAGGCGACCACGGTGGACAGCATGGAAGACAGCACGGTGACCGCGATGGCCATGGAGTATCCCAAGGGACTCTCCCCGGTGCACTTTCTCCGCCTCCGGCTAAAGGACGGTGACACCGTACTCTCCACCAACGACTACATGCGCGGAGTGGTGGAGGGAGACTATCGCGCCATCCGCCAGTTGGCCAACGCGCGCGTCACCGCGCAGACGGCGACCGAACGCCTGGGCGATCAATGGCGACTGACGACCCTCCTGAAGAATACCTCGGCGTGGCCCGCGTTGATGACGCGGGTCAAGGCCGTGCGCGCGCAAAGTGGAGATCGTATCCTGCCCGCAATCTACAGTGACAACTACCTGATGCTGATGCCCGGCGAGCACCGGACCGTGACCACCGAACTGCAGCACGCGGACACCCGGGGCCAGGCGCCGGCGATCGTGGTAAGCGGATTCAACCTGGCCTGATGCAATCCCGAACCGACCGTGAAGAGGACTACCGGATGCGGGTGAGCAGAGCCGCGAACCATCTGCAGGAGACGTCTCTGTGAGAACCCTGGCTGTGGCAAGCGGCGCTCAACCTATCGGAATCGGTTGAGCGCCGCAGCAGGCTGGATCCAGACCACACCGCAATGAGAGGATGTTGTATGTCGTCCTCCCACGCGCCCGCACCACGTCAGCACGCCTCTTCCGGACCCACGCAGCCGCAACTCCCCGAGCCCGGCTACGCCGAGCGCAGCCGCACCCTGTTCTCTCTGGTGAGCATGGGAGTGCTCTCCACCGTCTCGCGCAAGCACGCCGGGTTTCCCTTTGGTTCGCTGATGCCGTTTGCTCTCGACGGCGAAGGGCGGCCAGTGTTTCTGATCAGCAGCATGGCGATGCACACGCAGAACCTGCATCATGATCCGCACTGCAGCCTGTTTGTAACCCAACCCTCCGAGGATGGCGATCCGCTCGGATCCGCCCGGGCTACGCTGATGGGCAACGCGGCCATGTTGACAGGAGACCAGAGGGCCGCGGTGCGGGAGATCTATCTGGCCCGGCATCCGAATAGCCGCCACTGGGTAGACTTTGCGGACTTCCAGTTCTTCCGCCTTGAACCAGTGGATCTGTATTACGTCGGCGGGTTCGGCGTCATGGGCTGGGTGCAGACGGCCGAGTACGCGCAGACCTCGCCGGATCCTCTGATGGAGGCGGCTCCGGCGATTCTGGCGCACATGAATGCGGACCACGTGGACTCGATGCTGGTGCTGGCGCGAGCCTTTGCAGGCATGGAGGCGAGTGAGGCGACGATGACCTCCGTGGACCGCCTGGGCTTCACCCTGCGACTGAAGACAGCGGAGGGCATCAAAGGGCCGCGAATCAACTTTCCGCGTGAGGTGGCCAACGCCCAGCAGACCCGCCAGATGCTCGTGGAGATGGTTCGGCAGGCGACGGCGTGAGGCAAGCATCGTTAAAATAGATTCAGCAGAGTTCGCTCGCAATGAAACCAAAGAGCAAAGAACACAGCGTTTCCCCGCAAACGGCAACTGGATCGAATGCTTCCTTGGGAACTCTCTGATCGGATTTTGACCTTGACCCTGAGAAAGTTTCTACCCTTACTTGCCGTGGCGATGGCGATGATCGTCTACCAGCCAACCGCCTTGGCAGCTTCGCCGGCTCCCTCTGCAACCGAACTCGCGCACCGGGTGGATGCGCACTACAACCATCTGCGCTCGCTGACGGCACGGTTTACCGAGCGCTATCGCGGCATGGGGATCGACCGTTCCGAGACCGGCACTTTGACCCTGAGCAAACCTGGCCGGATGCGCTGGGCCTACGATGCACCCTCCGGAAAGATCTTTGTGCTGAACGGGAAGTTCGCCATCAGTTACACACCGGGCGACGCCCAGGCGGAACGAACGCCCGCCAGGGATCTTGACGACCTCCGTTCACCCCTCCGCTTCCTGCTGGGACATACGGAGATTGCCAAGGATCTCCGCGGTCTGACGCTGACGCTGGTCCAGGGCGGGTATACCCTCTCCGGCGTACCCCGCGGGATGGAGAAGACCGTGCAGTCGATCGACATTACGGTGGATGCGCAGGGACAGATCGACTCTCTTCGTATCGTCGACGCCGATGGCGCCGAGACCACCTTCACCTTCACGGAGATCCATGAGAATGTGCCGACTCCGGAGAGCGACTTCACCTTCACCCCGCCGCCGGGGGTCACGGTTATCGACGGGGCTGCCCCCATCTAACAGCCCTGCATCAGAGCCGATGGACAGGCCTGCCTGGCCTGGGGCATCGGATAACTTCATCGCAAAGCCCGTGCTCGGGATGCTGCTTCCCCATCAGATCTACTTCGCGGCGGGGCCGGTTGCAATCGCACTCAGAGCGCCGACCTGCTGAACCCGGGGTGGAACAGGGATCAGCTTTCGCCGGGCACGAAGATAGGCGATGAGATCGTTGATCTGGGGAGTGGTGAGAGCCCGTCCAAAGGAAGGCATCATCATGCCCCCGTTTTGAATCTGGAGGAACATCCGCTGCCTGGTCATGCGCTTGCGCACCGTCTGCAGGTCTGGTCCTCGCCCTCCACCCACCCCTGCGGGCCCGTGGCAGTGCACGCAACCGCTCTGGGCAAACAACTCTGCTCCGCGCCGCTTGGCCCTGGAACTGGCCTCGGTTGGCGTGGGAGCCCACAGCCTGCACAGGCTGGCCGCGGCCAGGACTGCCGCCAGGACAACGGCGCACCCCCTGTTGGAAAGAAATAACGTCCGCATATTCGTCCTACTCTCGATCTGACGCCACCGCAGTGGCCCCTCCCTTGTCGGTTGTGGCTGCTGGCGAAGCAGCAGCCGGATAGGCATGGTCCGGAGCAACCTCGGATAAATCGTGTACGTGCCATGGAACACTCTCCCGCGCGACATCGGCATGCTGGCGCAGGTACTCCAGAGCAAAGGTGCTCGCCGACGGATCGATCTTCTCATCCGCGAAGAGCGCCTCCTGCACCTTCGATTTCTCCCTCATCCCTAACCTTCGATACAAAATGGCAAGGTTATAGTGCGCTGACAGATCGTCAGGGTCAATCGTCTGTACATACTCATACTCCGCCGTGGCCAGCCTGTACTTGTGCTCCTGATAATACGAGAACCCGAGCTCGCGGTGCGCATCCTTTGACTGCGGGAACTGAGCGACCACCTGCTTGAGGCCCTCAATCGCCTCGTTCAACTTGCCCTGATTACGCTGCACCAGCGCCAGGTAGTAGAGCGTCCGCGCATTGTTCTTATCCAAAGAGATGGACTTCTCGAGATAAGGCTCCGCCTCGTTGTACTTCTCCCACTGGATCAGGGTGATCCCAATGTTGGCTGGAGCGTCGGAGTAATCTGGACGCATCTCCGCCACATGCTCAAAGGCGCTCATGGCGGCGGCAAACTGCTGTGCATCCAGTAACGCGATGCCATAGTTATTCCAGCGCATCCACTCTGGATTCTCGTCGGGTAGCGGCTGGGTGCCCGGGTTCAAGCCGATGTGCAGGGTGCGTGTGGTGCTGCCCATTTGGATCACCGGCTCTGCATAATGCTTCCCCTGGGGCGTCTTCATCGCATGGTCAATGAAGTATTGATCAAACCTCCGATAGAGCACCGCCGCTGTCACGGTAACGGGTTCGTCCGTGCTGGGCAGCCTGAAGGCGTAGCGAACCAGTTGGGAGCGTCCGGATGCAATGGTGTTATTGAAGGCTATGACATGCGTATCCCACACCTGATGCAGATGATTGAGCCGTCCATCTCGATTGATCAGCCGGTTGGTAAAGCTATGCGCCGCCGGATCCAGATGGCCGTCGGGCTCTAGAAAGCCGCTCCTCGCAATCACTGCGCCAGTTGCATCTTTTACCGTGAATGCCACCCATGCCTGATAGAAGTCGCGCTGCTCCGGGACCAGTGTATGGCCGATCCCCTTGTTTTGAATCACAACGGAGACGACGACTCGCTGACCGGCGCGCAGTGTGAACGGCTCGGTTCCGAGCGGTGCAATCAACTTTGCCTGATCCTTCCATGCGGGGACCGGCTCCACCGCAAAGATGTCGATATTGAGCGCCTGGCTCTGCAGGATTGCGGTCACCTGCTTCATCTGTTCCTGGAAGTGGTAGTAGTACGGAATCAGCGTATTGCCGCCCACCCAGCGATGCGAGGCAAGCTGGCCGTCCTTGGCGCCGGAGTCTGGGAGCGTCGTCAGCCGCCCTTCCGCCATGTGGCAGGTCTGGCAGGTGGAGACAACAGGCTTTTTGTAGAACGGCAGCGGAGACTGCTGGGAGAAGGAGGATGCCTGCCACTCGTCATACACGGTGAAGGCCCGTTGCCACTTGTAGAGATTCTCCATGCGCGGCAGGGCCGCCTTGTGGCAGGCTTCGCAGAACTCCGACGTCTTGTAAAACGACTTCATCACCGCTGCCTTGTGGCGGTCCAGATGCGCAAGAATCTCGGCATCCGGCACCGGGCCAACGATCGGCTTTCCGTTGGCATCCAGCAGCGCTGCAGGCTGGGAGAGAACATACCCGCCCGTGCCATACCTGCTCACCGACTGGATCGAATGGCAGATCGCGCAGGTGATCCCGTCGCCGTCGTAAGGACGTGTACGCGGCTTCCCGTCAGTGAGCGCGCCTGCAGCCAACGCCACAGGGTTGTGGCAGCCCTCGCAGTGCCTTGAGAAGCTGATGCCTCTCTCGTCGTTCAGCATATTCACGCTGTACAGGTACCAGGGCGGGCGGACGGAGTTGGAGTGCGCCGACTGACGCCACTGAGCATAGGACTCCTGATGACAGTGGCCGCAGTACTCGGCGCTGGGAATACTGCTGGGATCGATGAACTGACCGTTGTCCGTGGTCATATTGGAGGGCAGGAAGGGACGACCGGCGCCGAAGTCATAGTTATACCCGGCGGCGACCTTCTGGCTGTAGGCGGTGCGCGCCGCGTCCTGCGCATCCGAGGAAGTCGTCGAACTGGAGCCGGCCTGGGCGTGCAGGGGAGCCGCAAGCAGCATGAAGACCACAGCCAGGCCTGCAGCACCGCGCATGGATTGGTGATGGGAGAACGAATTAAACTGCATCCCGGCTCCTCAAGAGTCCTTGATCCTCAACGATGGTAGAGCGTCTCTTTCGTACTTCCATGCTCAGGGCTGTGCCGAGGCGGCGGAGGCAACGGGGCTCGGCGAGGGCTTTACCGGCTGCTTGACGGGCGTGCCCTGCCCCTCCTGCAGCGTCATGATGGTATCGATGTTGGGCACCGCGAAGCTCTCCACCGCGCCGCTGGGCCATTGCACTTGTACCGAATCAACCCTGCTGGCGGAGCCCAGGCCGAAGTGCGGCCGCATATCCGAACTGGAGGCAAAGCTGCCGCCGGAGAGGACGTCTTCACGCTGGCGCATTCCGTTGGCGGTCAGGTAGACGATGGCCCCAACGGCGTCCCTTGGACTCTTGGCTCCGCCGATCAGATGGAACTCTACCCAGTGATTGCCGTTCTTGTCCACGTCCTGCAGCAGTGCGGGAGGCGAGTCGATGTTATTCACCACCGCATCGATGTGCCCGTCATTGAACAAGTCTCCCACAGCCATGCCGCGTGAGGGCATCGGCTCCGCCAGCGCGGTTCCTTCGACGGCCGGCATCAGTTCCAGGCTCTTTCCCTGCAGGTTATGGAAGAGCAGGGGCCGCTGTGCCCAACTGGTCCCCCAGTTGTTCTCGTCGGCGTTGCGGTAGACGTGGCCATTGACCTCCAGCAGATCCTTCCAGCCATCGTTGTCATAGTCCAGAAAGGCCGCCCCCCAGCCGAGGAATGGGATGGTCTCATCAGCGATGTGCATCTGATAGCTCACGTCGGTGAAGTTCGCGTCTCCGTCGTTGCGGTAGAGCACCTTGTAGTCATCCGAGAAGTTGGTGTTGAAGATGTCCATCTGCCCGTTGTTGAGATAGTCTCCTACGGCGATTCCCATCGAGGCCGTCTCACGCCCCTGTTCATTGAGAGCATAGCCGGAGGCGTAGCTCTCGTCATCGAAGGTGCCGTCGCCGTTGTTCATGTAGAGATAGTTCGGGGTGGAGTCATCGGCCACCAGCAGATCCACTCTGCCATTGTTGGACAGGTCCACGAAGACCGAGGACAGGCCGTAGTAGCCGGACGGATTACTCACCCCCGCAGAACTGCTGGTATCGGAAAACGTACCATCCCCGTTGTTGTGGAACAGATGGTCATGCTCACCGGGCAGCCCTCGCGGCCCACAGTAGGTCCTCACCCCCCGATAGCTGCAGAAGGCCACGGGCATGGCCGCGGCATCCTTCTCCTGCGTCTTCAGATCGAAGTGAACATAGCCGGGTACGAATAGATCCAGCCGACCATCTCCATCGTAATCTCCCCAGGTGGCACCCGTGGACCAGATGCCATCCGCGAGGGCGACGCCGGCCTGCTCCGCAACATCAGTAAATGTTCCATCGTGGTTGTTGTGGTACAGACGGTTCTTGCCATAGTTGCTGACATAGATGTCCGGCCAGCCGTCGTTGTCATAGTCTCCAATGGCCACGCCAAAGCCCCAGCGTCCATTGCCCACACCGGCGTGCCCGGTAACATTGGTAAACGTACCATCGTGATTGTTATGGAAGAGAGCGGCTTGCGGGGGTGCTGCCTTTCCTTGTATCGCATCCACGGTGCTTCCGTTCACCAGGTAGATATCCAGCCAGCCATCATGGTCGTAGTCCAGCAACGCCACTCCAGAGCCGATGCTCTCCAGGATGAAGCGCTTCTCTGGCGATCCCATCTGGTGCCGCCAGCTCGTCAATCCCGCCTGCCGGGCGATGTCCTGGAAGAGGATGGGGCCGGTCTTGACCGTGCCGCCCTCCGTGATGGGGCGATGCTGTGCATCCAGCACCGGTGCGTAGACGCCGCCCGTGCTGGAACCGCCGGCGAGCGGCGTCTGCGGAGGATGTTGCGCTGTTGTCGCCGGAGTGCCTGAAGCTCCTGGGGAAGCTGCGGCGGCGGAAGCAGCCTGGGCTGAGCCCTGGGAGCAAAGGGGCGCAGCGCAAAGGATCAGAATCGCACCGTGCACCAGGGCAGAGAAAAAGGAAGTGCGCACGGCGATGGGAGAAGATGCCATGATGAGACCGAAAGATCCCTTTCCAAAGGAACTCAAGCGATCAACCGCAGAGACAGCGGGTGCTGGTGACCGGGCACGCCGCTGCAACTTCTTGAGCGTGATCCAAATTAACCCGAAAAATCAGGTTTCGGATCAACCTTTCGATGGAGATGAAGCAACATTTTGCGCTTCAACGTCAGCCGAAGCCGTCCATCCGGTGTCTGTCCATGCTGCCGCCGAAGCGGTCAGCTCCTTCCGTACCCTCCGCTCCGGGGTTGGACAAACCACAACAGACCAAGCATGCTGGAGTGGACGATGCTGATCGGACGGTTCACTGCTCGCGCTGGGCGCACGGCTCGAACGCAACGGACGGCCCGCGCCGGCCTGGCCTGGCTGCTGGCATGGCCGCCGGTCTGGTCGCTGGCCTGCGCGCTTCTTTCTCTTAATGGGACATACCCGTGTCAGGCGCAGCATCTGCGCTATCTGAGCCAGCAGGCGTGGTCCACTGAGCAGGGACTGCCACAGAGCAGCGTGCACGGCATCACCCAGACTCCCGACGGTTACCTCTGGATCGCAACCGAGGGTGGGCTGGCGCGCTTCGATGGAACCTCATTCCGCATCTTCAACCGGAACTCGGAGCCTGCCTTCCACAGCGATGACATCTGTTGCCTTGCCTCCGGCTCCGAAGGTCTCTGGATTGGTACCGCGGATGGGCTGCTGCTGATGCAAAATGGGATGTTTCGCCGCTTCAGTACCGCTGACGGCCTCCCTTCTTCGTCGATCCGGTCTCTTGCCGTCGGCGGCTCCGATCCCGGCAGATCTCCACTCATCGTCAACACTGACAGTGGTTGGGCGGAGGGAACGCAGGAAGGCTTCCGAGCGCTGGCCCGCCCGCCGGCGGTGCTCGGAAGCGAGATCATGGACGCCGCTTCGACCGATGCGGCTCCGAATGCAGCCATGGGTGGAGTTGGAGAGATATCCAGCCACGTGAACTGGAGCTTCTCCCCCACCGAGGTCGCCGTAGCCGCTGCCGGAGGGCAGCGGACCTGGCGTATCGGCCATGAACTGCCGTTGGGGCGAGTCCAGACCGTCACCGTCGATCGCGAGGGCCTGGCCTGGGTCGGGATGAATCATGGCCTGTTTGTGTTGCATACCGACCAGGCTCAGGCGACGCCGGTCACCCTGCTCGGCGCCAACTCTGTGCTCTCCATCTTCCAGGATGCGGAAGGGGACCACTGGATCGGCACGGAGACCTCCGGGCTGCACATCCTGAGGTGGCTGGCCTTCCGCAACGAGGCGGCACTGGACGGCCAGGCCGTCAC
Source organism: Acidobacteriota bacterium (assembly GCA_021806005.1). Classification (GTDB taxonomy): domain Bacteria; phylum Acidobacteriota; class Terriglobia; order Terriglobales; family Acidobacteriaceae; genus Granulicella. The sequence continues at coordinate 58,931 of JAJZDM010000003.1, forward strand.
CAGCGTGGTGCAAACCCGGGATGGCGACATCTGGATCGGTACCCGTGACGATGGACTGCGCCGCGTACACCACGGCACGGTGGACCAGCCGGTAGCGCAGAGCCGTTTGACCAGCGCGTTCATTCTCTGCATGGCGCCGGGAGCCAACGGCGGCCTGTGGGTGGGAACACCGGATGGGCTGAACTTCATCGATGCCAGCCAGCGGGTCCGACAGATCACCTCCTCCGACGGCCTGCCGGACGACGATGTGCGCGCGCTCGCCACAGCCGGTGATGGATCCCTATGGGTGGGAACCGGCCAAGGACTGGCTCACCTGCGCACGGTTGGATCGCATCTGAAAGTGACCACGCTGACCAGAGCGAATGGATTGGGAGGCGATCTCATCGGGGCACTCTACCTGCGCTCCGGAGAGCTCTGGGCGGCCACCTCCGGCGGCTTGTCCGTGATTCAGGGCAACGGAAGCATTCGCAACTTTACAACCCGGGACGGACTGGGCGCCAACATCGTCACCGCCATGGCCCAGGACAGCCAGGGCCATCTCTGGGCGGGCAGCAAAGATGGAGGGCTCAGCCTGTTTCAGGGAGACCGCTTCCTCTCCGTGGGCGGCTTCCCCAACCCCACCGCGGACGGCGGCGCGATTGACGGCATCACAGCCGACCAGCTCGGGTTTCTCTGGTTCCGGATGGATCGGGGCATCCGCCGCATCGCCGCCAGGCAGTTGATGAGCTGTCTCGGCAGGTCTGGGTGCACACCCTCCGGACCGGGAAGATCCGGGAAACGATTCGGCCTGGCCGACGGCTTGCCCAACGACGAAGTCGTAGCGGGTGAACCCTCCATCGGCTGGCTTACCCAAAAGGGAGAGATCTGGTTCCCCACCCGCGGCGGCGTTGCCATTGTCGATACCGGTCACCTGCCGGAAGATACCGTCGCCCCTCCCGTGGTGCTGCAGCAGTTTGTCGTGGACGACGTCTCCGAGCCTCTGGGCAACACCTCGATCCGGTCCGGCGAAGGCAGCCATATCCGGATCCGCATCCCCTTCGGCCATGCACGCTTCACCATGGTTTATGGCGGGCTGAGCTTCACCGCTCCCTCAGAGGTTCGCTATCGTTTTCAACTGGAGGGCTTCGACAAGGGCTGGACGGAGGCTGGAGAGCGACGTTCGGCAAGTTACACCAACCTCCCGCCAGGTGCCTACCTGTTTCGCGTTCAGGCCCGGAATAAGGATGGGGTGTGGAACCATACCGGGGCGGAACTGGGCTTTCAAATCGTACCCCCGGTTTATCGCAGATGGTGGTTTCTGCTGCTGAGTCTCCTGGCGCTGCTCGTCCTGCTGGCCGGGGTGTACCTGCTGCGGCTGCAGCGGTTGAAAGGAGAGTTCAACGCCGTACTTGCGGAACGGAGCCGGATGGCGCGAGAGATCCACGACACCCTCACTCAGGACTTCGTAGGCGCCACACTGCAGCTTGATCTGATCACGCAGCACCTGAACCGCGGCAAGGTGGACCTGGCGCTGGACCAGGTAAAACGCACGCGTCAGTTCGTCTCCGAGGGGCTGGAGGAGGCCCGGCGAAGCATCTGGGAGATGCGCGCCAACCCTGCGCAGGATAACCTGCCCATGCGCCTCACCCGGATGGTGCAACGGGATACCTTCAGCGGCCTCAAACCCCGTCTGCGTATAGGGGGCGCTTATCGGGCACTCGATCCTCGTGTCGAGCGGGAGATTCTGCGCGTCGCACAGGAGGCGCTTACCAACGTACTGCACCACGCAGCCTCCGCAGAGGTCTCCGTAGAGATGCACTACTCCAGTGATATGCTGATGCTGAGAATTGAGGACAAGGGTGTTGGGTTCGATCTGAACGAAGCATCCAGCAAGTCAGCGCACTTTGGTTTACTGGGGATGAAGGAACGAGCCGCTGGGATCGCGGGCGAAATCGAGATCTCCAGTGAGCCTGGACAAGGCACCACCGTCTCGTTGCGCGTACCCATAGGGCAGAGCGCCAGTCCGGCGCGAGGTTGAGATGGCAGACAAGATCCGCATCATGCTCGTGGAGGATCACCAGGTGGTCCGGCAAGGCCTGGAGGCCCTGCTCTCCACCACCGAGGACCTGGAGGTGGTTGGTTCGGTTGGAGACGGGGTGGAAGCCATCAGTCGCTTTCGCTCCCTGCTTCCGGACATTACCCTGATTGACCTGCAACTGCCCCGGCAGGGAGGAGTGGAGACCATCCGGCAGATTCGGGCAGAGTTTCCCCAGGCGCGATTCATAGTGCTCACCACCTATGACGGCGATGAGGATATCTATCGGGCGCTGCAGGCTGGAGCGCGAGCCTATCTGCTCAAGGGCATTCCGCTGGAAGATCTCATCACAACCATCCATGCGGTGCAGAACGGCAAGCTGCATATTCCCGCGCCGGTTGCCGAAAAACTAGCCGAGCGCCTCAGCGGCCAGGAACTCACGGCCCGGGAGTTGAACGTCCTGGAGAGAATCGTCGCGGGACGAGCGAATAAAGAGATCTCCACCGATCTGTCCATCTCCGAGGCGACGGTGAAGACCCACATCAACAGTCTGCTGGGTAAACTCGGCGTGGCAGACCGCACCCAGGCCGCAACCATCGCCATTCAGCGAGGACTGGTGAGCCACCGATGAACATCCAACCGTCTTCCGCATCGCCAGCCACGCCCAGAAGCCCGGGCTTCTGGACATGGCTGCTGTGCGCCGCACTGTGCGCAGCCCCCGTAGCGGCGCCGGCCTCGAAACTAGCCGCCCATCTGAACCGTGGCAACGACTCCTCCTCCAGGCTGGGATGGCGTTCTGCCACTCCAGCCGAGCTCGAAGCTGTCCTGCCGGAGCGTGTGCAGGTCGTCAAGGAGCACATCGAGACCGAGACGCGCTCTGCTACCGGAATCATTGACGCCCGTGGACGGGTAGTGGCGGCCGCGGTCCTGATCACCGCCGGCTATTCGGCCAGCGGAAAGTACTACTACTACCTGCTGGCCCAGGCCCCCATCCGCCTGGGAGATTCCCTGGAACTCCCACCCGGGTCTTATGCGGTGGGCTGGACCCGCACGGCCGATGGATTGATGGTTCGGTTTTACGATGCGGAGACCGGGGCGATGCACGGAACGTTCCTGGCCCGGCCGATCACCCCGCGGGCTCCCATCGTATCGGTAAAGATCTGGCCTCCCTCACAGCGGAGCGTGATCCAGATCGGCCGCTTTGCCGTTCCCTACTCGCTGGGCAACTGAGGCGAAACGCGCCGTTGGCGGCCATGCGGAATGCCCCGGAGACAGCGCAAAAACAGGATTCCACCGGCGCCTGCCACGCGCATGAAAATGGTGGGCGAGACAGGGATCGAACCTGTAACCCCGGACTTAGAAGGTCCGTGCTCTATCCAATTGAGCTACTCGCCCCAAACCATGAAATCCTCGCCATCCACCTGCGGCGATCCCTCACTGCCGCTCCGCTGAGCCTCGCAAGGGATCAGGATCCACTGCATCGATTGTAGCCGAGCCGCGCTTGACTTCAAGCTCTTTGCTGCGCAGCAGGCTCACCACGTCTTCCATGGCCAGTTCCCAGCGGCGGCGCGCGATCTCCGGCTCCGTACCCAGCGCCGTGAGATAGACGGTCACCGCAAAGCCCTCCAGCGGACCGGAGAGATCCAGCAACGCCGGGCGAAGCACGAACTCCAGTGCGGCCTCAGCGTGGACCAGTCGCTGCGCCCTTCTTGCAATCCGGTCCATCCGGTCCTGTTGCTGATGAGCGGAGGCGAAGACCGAACGCTCCCGCCACAGCAGATCGATGTAGCTGGCAAAGCCATAGCCCGCATCCTCCTCGGGCAGCATCAGTTCCAGGCGCAGGGCGTCGAGCCTCTCACAATGTTCCGCGTCGGGACCGGCGTCCGCGCCAGACCGCGCCAGCCGCCAAGCGTCACACTTGGCGGTGAGAAACGGCGATCGCGTGGCGTTGAGCGAGCGCAGCGCGCGGGCCAGGCAGGGGTTCTGTTCCGCCTCCGGAATCTCCGCGATGTCGTAAGGATTGGCGCGAAGGTCAATGAACCGCATCCCGGCGCCGGTGTTGGGCAGGCTTACGGCTCCCTCGGCGGACCAGGGAACGATCAGCACCGGTGAATCCAGAGAACACTCAGCAGTCCACTCGCACAGCATCAGCCTTTAGGATACTGCACAACCACCGGCTGGCGTTGCGTCATGCGTGAGCCAGAACAAAGCGCAACGTGGTCTGCTCGGCCCAGTATCCGTCGTTACCGGTAGCGGGATCAGATGGCTCCAGAAAGGCGCAGTGACCCCCGTGGCCGGTCATCAGGAACACGATGTTGGGATTCTCTGCGATGATCTGGCGAGACTCTGCCCGGATGCGAACAAACGGATCATCCTCAGCATGCAGAAGCAGCGTGGGCACCATAATACGGTCCAGCACGCGTGCGGCAGCCGCCCGGTGGTAGTAGTCGTCCGCCGACGCAAATCCGCAGTAGAGCGCGGTGATATGCTCATCGAACTCACGCAGCGAACCCACATGGTTCGCACGATGAGGATCATAAGCTCGCGGGAAGAGCGCTGCCTTCCGTCGAAAGCGCCGGACCAGATCACGAACGAACTTGCGCTCATAGATGCGGTTCCAGGGCTCATGCAGCGCATCGGCGGAGGCCGCCAGGTCCAGTGCCGGAGAGACTCCCACCACCGAACGCAGTTGCCGGGGCGCGCTGCTGCCCAGGTCGCCTGCCAGCTTGAGCACCAGATTCCCCCCCATGGAATACCCGATCAACGCCACGGACTGCAATCCCTCTGTACTCACAAAGTGGTGCAGCACCCGCTCCACGTCCTGGGACAAGCCGGAGTGATACAAAGTTGGAGTGAGGCGCAGCATCTCATCTTTATTCCCGGGGCTGCAGTTGCGCATGTTCATACGAACCACATTCCAGCCGGCGCGCCACAGCTTGTTGGCATTGCCAATCACGTACTGAGAGCGTGACGAGCCCTCCAGGCCATGCAGAATGATCGCCGTCGGGCACTCTGGCCGTTGCGGAAGCGCCTGCCAGTGGCACTCGCAGAGCACCTGGCTGGATATCTGGGAACCATGCGCGGAAGACACCTCCACCAACTCCGCCACCGGCTCCGGAAGATCATGGGTTCGGGGCAGAAAGTTGCCAAGGATAGTCTGCAGATGCCCGTTTCTCATCCACCGTCGCGGAGCGAAACGCGGATACTCCGCGGGCCACCCGCTCTGCTCCGCTACCTCCAGATCCCGTTCTGTGCTGGTCTTGGCAAGGGTGCCGGGACTCATGCGCCCCCTCTGCACTGAAAAGTTCCAGCCCCGGAGGGATGGGAAGACAGAGCGATGCGGCAGAAAGCAGCCTTTGCGAAGACGCTCATGACTTGCTCCCCGCTACTCCGCATGCGCTTCTCCCCCCTTCACCATCAGCCAATAGTGGAAGCCATCGACGATGGCCATGAGTGCGGCCTGGTTGAGATCGCTGCTGACGCCCGCAGTGACCCAGGGTTCATGGCCGTCGGCGTTGAAGCTGGCCGTGACGCGGACGTGCGCCGCGGAGTCATGGGCCTTGATGTCCAGCGCCGCGACCGTGAAGGTTCCCAGCCGCATCTCGGCGAGTTCCGGATACCACTTGTCCAGTTCGCTGCGCAATGCTTTGGTAATCGCATCCACCGGACCGGCGCCCTCGCCGCGAGTGGTGGCCAGGGTGGACTCGCCGTTGCGATGACCGACGCTCAGGCTCATGAATGCCTGAATGAAGCGCCCCCCGATCTCGTCGGATTCGTCAAACACCCGCCAACTTCTCACCGTGAACCAGTTGCGCCAGCCTCCCAGCGTGCGCATGCACGCCAGGCGAAAGGAGACCTCGCTGGAGGTGTATCCACCTCCCTCGACCATCGCCTGGTTGGCATCCATCAGCGACTGCGCCTGAGCGGAGGTCAGGGGAACTCCAAGTGACTCCGAGAGCAGCATGATATTGGCCCGGCCCGACTGCGCGTTGACCCCGATCACGGGGCTGGCTCCCACCTGGGCAGGATCGCACCACAAGTAGGCGCCCGGATCCTTGCGTTCGCTGGAGCCATGCATGCCCGCCCAGGTCCCAAAAGCCCCCAGGCCGACGATCGGAGTTCCATGGGGAGTCTCAAGTCCAAAGGCAGCGTAGGCGGCGTGGGCCATACCGGTCAGCCCGGTCAGCGCCTCGGGAGAGACAAACTCTGCCTCGCCGCGCAGTTGCATGGCTCCGATCACGGTGGTGAGGTTCACATTGCCGCAGCGTTCGCCTGTACCGATCAGCGTGCCCTGCACATGCATGGCTCCCGCCTGGATGGCGGCGCGGGTGTTGGCAACGCCCAGGCCACGATCGGTGTGGCCATGGAAGCCGAAGCTGGCCTGCGGAAACTCCCCGGTCAACCTCTTGAAGGCCTCTCGCACCTCCTCTGGGCTCGCGCCGCCGTTGGTATCGCAGACCACGATGCGGCTTACCTTCTGACCCACGCACTGCTCGGTCAAGCGATGAAAGTACTCCAGGCTCTGCTGCTCGAAGTCAGGGTCGCAGGGGCGGCCACACTCCCGTCGTCCGCAACTGGCGTCCATGGCATGTTCCAGGTCGACCAGGACCTCCAGCCCATGCGACTGCAGGCAGTCAATGGTCTCCCAGGCCATGCGCAGATTCTCCTCCGGCGTAGCCTCCAGCGATCGCTCCACATCCAGCAGCCGGCTCTTAAGCACGATCACCGCGGTGCGAACCAGATGCCGATGGTGCAACATGAACTTCACGTCGGGCCAGTCCTCCACCCGCGCGCCGCGGCCACGCGAACGGCCAAAGAGCGCCAACTTCATGGCGCCGGTGTCCACCGAAGCCAAGGCGCCGGCTAACTCCGCAACAAACTGGTTGGCGCCGGCAAAGCCAATCTCCGCATAGCGCACCCCAAACCTGGCCATGCGCTCCAGCAGACGCACGGCATTGGGGATGGAGATCTCCAGGTTCGGCTGTTGCAGGCCATCCCGCAGGCTGGTATCAAATAACTCGACGAACTTGATGTTTCCTGGGTTGGCGTCCTGCATCTCTTCTACTCGGGCTCAAAGTCTCTGCCGGAAGGCCGACAGGGGGGAGTACTCCTATTTAACCATGCGGCTCAGCCCGCTGCGGCTGGCCCTGGAGCCGGTCCCGGGCAGGGACGCACCCGGGGAATGCGGCCGCAGCCATCTTCTACCCTCGATGCTCCGCGTTAACCAGCCGGGTCACGATGTTGGTGGTGGAGAATCCCTCCACCGTGGGCACAATCTCCACCCGCCCCCCGGCCGCGAGCACCTCTTCATGGCCCACCACGGTCGCCACCGAGTAGTCGCCGCCCTTCACCAGAACATCCGGCTTTACCGCTCCAATCAGCTCCAGCGGCGTATCCTCCTCGAAGATCACCACCGCATCCACGGCGGCCAGGGCTGCCATCACCCGGGCGCGCTCTCGTTCGCCCACCACGGGACGCGAGGGCCCCTTCAGCCGGCGCACGCTCGCATCCGAATTCAGCCCCAGCACCAGCTTGGTTCCAAAACGGTGGCACTGCTCCAGCAGCGTCACGTGACCCACATGCAGCAGGTCAAAGCATCCGTTGGTAAACACAATTGTCTCCCCGGCCGCCCTCCACTCGGCCACACGCCTGGCCACTCGCTCCCGGGCAATCACCTTCTCTCCGCCGGTGATTCCGCTGGAGGGGGTCAACGCTGCAATCAGTTCATGCTGGGCAATGGGCACGGTCCCCATCTTGCCCACCACAATCCCAGCCGCCAGATTCGCCAACTCGACCGCGGTCTGAATCTGCAGACCTCCGCAGAGCGCGGCAGCCAGGGTAGCGATCACCGTGTCGCCGGCGCCAGAGACATCATAGACCTCCCGGGCGCGCGCCGGGGAGTGAAACTCTCCCCCTTCCCACAGTACCCGGATGCCTCTCTCGCTCATGGTCACCGCCAGGTACTTCAGCCCGAACTGCTCGCGCTGGGCCTCGCCTGCCTCCAGCAGCGCCGCGGGCAGATCCATCCCCACCCCGGTCGCAGCCGAGAGCTCATGCAGGTTCGGGCAGACCATCGTCGCTCCCGCATACTTACCGAAGTCTCTGCTCTTGGGATCAGCCAGCACCGGAATCCCTGCGGCGTTGGCGGCGGCGATGAGGCCGGCGCAGATCTCTGCCGATAAAGCACCCTTGGCATAGTCGGAGAGAACCACCGCCTGCACCTGGCTGACCATCCTTTGCGCACTCTCCTGCAAACTCCGCTGCTCCTTAGCCGAGGGCTCCTCCCGGCTCTCGACGTCCAGGCGCAACAACTGCTGCTGGCGTCCCACGATCCGGGTCTTGGATGTGGTTGGCTGGGTGGTGGTCACCACAGAAGATGTGTCAATCCCCGCGGCGGCGAGCAAGGCGGCAAGCTCGTCCTTGTCCTTATCCTCGCCCCAGAAGCCAGCCAGCACCACCTTGCAGCCCAGCCCGGCCAGATTCATGGCGACGTTGGCCGCACCGCCTGCCCGCTCATAATGCTGGGCGCGGCGCAGTACAGGTACTGGAGCCTCGGGCGAAATTCTGTCCACCTCTCCCAGAATGTAGCGATCGAGCATCAGATCCCCAACCACCAGCACCGATAAGCGCCCAAAACCACCCTCCAGCAATCCCAGAACCGCATCCGTCTCTGGCAGCATGATCGTCTCCACTCTCAGGGTTCATGACTCGATCCATCATCGCACCGGTTCCGCCACCATCGCGGCCCGCACCTCATCCATCACCTCGGCGACAGTAATCGACATCAGACACCTCTTCTCTTCTTTGATGCAGGTCTCCAGGCCGCACCCCCAGCACTCCACCCGGTGGTAGAGCACGCGGTGCCGGGCTCCATAGGGAAACCACTGCCGGGGAATGTTGCGCGCGGAGAAGACCGCTACAACCGGAGTGCCCACAGCGGCGGCCAGGTGCATGGGGCCGCTGTCGTGACCAACAAACAGCCTGGCCTGCGCGATGGCCGCCGCACTCTGGCGGGGCGTCAGGCGGCCGCACAGATCCAGAACCGGTCCGCCTCCGTTCTCGCTCCATTGCCGGGCGGCCAGGCGGCTGGCCTCACTCTCCTCGCCGGCGCCGATCAGCAGCAGGACGCGCTTCGGAAACTCCCCCGCCATCCGCCCCAGCAACTCATTCCAGTTCTCCAGGCCCCAGTCCTTGGCCTGCACCTTGGTGCCGACGCTCACCGCGATTCGCTCCGCCTGCGGATCACTGGTCTGCAGCATCTCCAGCGCGTACTGCTTCTCGGCTCTGCTGAGGTGTAGATCCCAGCTCTGCGGATCGCGCAACCTTCCCGGATCTGAGATATCGACCACTGTGGCAAGTTCGCCGATACAGCGGGCCAGCCTTCCGGCCTCCGGCTCCAGGTTGCCGTTGCCCATGGCGTGGTCCTTGCCGCCGGTCACGGCACCATAAAAGTTCCGCTGCATCCCCTCGGTGACAGGAACGCCGATCAGCCGGCGTACGCCGCAGAGCCGAAAAAAAATCTCATCCCGCCGCGCCGCCTTCACTCCTCGGGCGGCAGCCAGATACACCAGCACCTGGGGCCTCCAGCGCACAAGGGTCCACCACAAGCGCAGCAGCTCAAGCGGGCTTCTGGTGCCCACACTGTAACGCAGGTAGCCCTCCACCAGCCCCGACCCCTCCAGCACCGCCGCTGCCGCAGGCGCCTTGGCGTTCACCGGAAAGTTGGTTAACATCCGGCGTTCCGAATCGGGAAACGCCCGCGCCACCAGGTGCAGCGCCGGCAGAGCCACCACCATGTCGCCCAGGCTGCCCAGCCGGTAGATCAACAACCTCCGCATCCTCTTCGCCATAGCCTTCAGTGTCGCATCGGCGCCATCCCTCACCAAGCCTTTGGAACCTGCTTCGGTCACCCGGCTCCGGCCGGTCGCCCAGACCGGAAACCTGCGCCCTGGACCCGCAGAATGTCCGAAGTTCCTGCCCTTCCCGGAGTTCGTTGCCCCCACCCTGCTCCCGTCCGAGCCTGGACCCACTCTCTGGCCTCCAGGCAGCAGCTACCACTTGCACCGCGCCTCCGTTATGCTTGCAATCACCAATCTATGTTGGACGCCTCGCACATCGCCGCCCTGCAGGACGAGTTCACCGCCCACGGTCATGACCCCTCCCTGCCCGCCGCTATGGCCTCCGGAAGCTTTGACCAACTCGTCCTGGACCAGCATCGGGCCAACTACGACCTGTGGCACTGCGAAGATCAGGCCCGCGATCCCCAAGCCTCCGATCGCACCATCGTTCAGGTCAAACATCAGATCGATCGTCTCAACCAGATCCGCAACGATCTCGCCGAGCAGTTGGATCTCACCCTGCTGGCCCGGGCCGAGCAGAACAGTGCGGCCCCGCTCCACTCCGAGTCCCCCGGCCTGATGATCGACCGGCTCTCCATCCTGGCGCTCAAGATCTTTCACACCCGCGAGCAACTGCACCGCTCCACCCCGGAGCACCAGATGCGCAACCAATCCCGGCTTCTGGTGTTGAAGGAACAGCGTACCGATCTGGCCGCCTGCCTGGACACCCTCTGGTCCGACGTCCTCTCCGGCCGCCGCCGTTTCAAGCTTTACCGTCAACTAAAGATGTACAACGATCCGGATCTCAACCCGGTGTTCTATACTCGCTCTTCAACCTGAACGGTTACAGTCTGATCCCTTATCCGTTACACTCTCATTTGACCACCGTCATCGAACCCTCGTATAAAGCCATTGAATACCGAACCAATCCATCTCTCACCTGACTGTGTCCCCGAGAACAACATGGCAATCAAGCAGTCTTCTTCAACCTCCGACACCAGCGACGCGCAGAAGGCGCACCGAGCCTCGAAAACCCTCGCAGGCAATGCACAGCGCGCCGTTGATCCCGCTCGCAAGTCCACGCTCGCCCTCTACGAGAGCGCCATCAAGCTGATGCAGACCGGAAAATTCGACAAGGCTCACGATGCCTTCAGTCGGATGCTGGAGTCCGCGCCGCAGGATCTGGCCGACCGCATCCGCATGTACATCTCCGCCTGCGTGATCCAGATCGAAAAGAGCTCCACCAGCTTTCAAACTCACGAAGAGCGTTACGACTACGCCATCTCTCTGCTCAACCAGGGCAACTATGAGGATGCCCGGGAACACCTCCAGCAGATCCTTGTCGAGGAGCAGGCGGCCGACTACGCCTTTTATGGCCTGGCGCTTCTCGCCAGCCTGACCGGCGATGCGGATACCTGCATCGAGCACCTGGCAGAGGCGATTCGGCTCAATGGACAGAACCGCCTTCAGGCGCGCCTGGACTCGGACTTCGACGGCGTTGCCGACGATCCACGCTTCACGGAACTCCTCTATCCGGAGATCTGACGCCGCAGCCACTCCTGCTCGCCGACTGTTCTTCCCCAGGCCCGCCACTGCCGCGGGCGGGCCTCCTCATCCTCCTCCGCAATGCCGCAGACTTCAGGCCGTCCTTGCGGCCTGCCATGGCGACGCCAGGTCGCAATCTGAAGCACCATGCAATCCATGGCCCCGTTTCAGATCTCATTCTCCGGATTGCACTTACCAATTCTGGTTCGCATAGACAAAAATGCGGAAAACGCCGCACCTCACTTCTGCGTCCGAATACACTGTTAGCCAATGACCCAGTCACGTCAGCTTCGCGTAGTCGCTATCGGCGGTGGAACCGGACTGTCCACGCTCCTGCGCGGGTTGAAGTCCTATGTAGCACCAGCTTCCGGCACACCCCCACCCGCCTATCCCGCGCCCAATCCGAAGCCCACACTCATCGACGAACTCTCCGCCATCGTTACGGTGACCGACGATGGTGGCTCCTCCGGCCGTCTGCGCGAAGACCTGAACATGCTTCCTCCGGGCGATATCCGCAACTGCCTGGTTGCGCTCTCTCCGGATGAGACCCTCCTCTCTCGCCTCTTCCAGTACCGATTTGCCAACGGCGACCTGCAGGGGCACAGCTTCGGCAATCTCTTCCTCGCTGCCCTCACCGGCATCACCGGGGACTTCGGCCAGGCGGTTCAGACGAGTTCGCAGATTTTGAACAGCCGAGGCCGTATCTACCCCTGCACCATGGCCAACGCCACCATCTCAGCGCGCATGGACGACGGCTCCATCGTTCATGGCGAGACAAACATTACAGCCTCCCAGCGCTCCATCACCGAGTTGATGCTTACCCCCACCGATGCCCGGGCGCTTCCCGAAGCCCTGGAAGCCATCGCCTCCGCCGACCTGATCACGATCGGCCCCGGCTCCCTCTACACCTCACTGATCACCAATCTGCTGGTCCGCGATGTTCCCCAGGCCATCGCCCGCAGCCACGCAACGCGGGTCTTCATCTGCAATCTGATGACTCAGGCCAATGAGAGCCTTGGTCTGACAGCCTCCCAGCACATCGAAAAGATCCTGGACCACGCCGGCAGCCAGATCTTCGACTACGCTCTGATCAACACGGGCCCGGTGGACGCCAGGACGCTGGATCAGTATGCCCGCTCCGGACAGTCTCCCATCGAGGCCGATCTGAACCGTATCCGCGCTCTGGGCGTGGTGCCGATCACTGGCAACTTCGTCCATCAGGGCGACGTCCTGCGCCATAGCTATGACGTTCTGGCAGAAACTGTCTTGCAACTGGCTCTGGAAACCTCCGCCGTATAAGATCCCGTAAGTCATCTTCGTCAGGCTGTCCTCATCCCAAAATCCCCCTGCGCATCTCCCGGCCGCGCCATTCCCAGCCGTTCCATCCCCAGCCACACCATGCCCAACTCCGTCTCCTCGCCCCTCGCTACCCTCGGCCGCGTCCTCTATGCCCTCTCTCTGCTGGGCATCGGCGTGCAATATGCCCTCTACGGGCAACTCCGGCGCGCCCTTCCTCTGTGCCCAACCGGGCTGCCCCACCATCATGTTCTGGCCTACGCGCTGGCAGCCGTATGCATTGGCTCCAGCCTTTTGCTGCTCGTCTCCTGGCAGACACTCAGCGTCAGCCTGATCCTCGGCCTGCTGCTGCTGGCCTCGTCCGCGCTCTATCTCTGGCCGCTTCAGGGCAATCTGAACGATACCCTTGGCTATGCCCTCAACAATGCCAACGACCGCACCGTCTTCCTCGAGTGCCTCTGCTTTGCAGCCACGGCGCTCATCTTGCACGGTCTCTCCGCCGGCGCTCGAGGTCGATACACCCTGATGCCCGGCCGTATCCTCTTCGCCTTCGCCATGGTCCTCTTCGGGCTGCAGCACTTCCTCTACGTGCACTACCTGGCCACGCTTGTCCCGCGCTGGATTCACGGCCATCACCTGTGGGTGATCCTTACCGGCTTCGCGCTGATCGCAGCCGGCATCTCCATCGCCACCACCATCGAAGACAGGTATGCAGCCTACGGACTGTTTCTGCTGTTCGGGGGATGGCTGATCCTGCTCCACGCACCGCGCATCTTTCACCATCTGCACAGCGGAGAGGAGTGGTCCAGCGGCTTTGTGGCGCTGGGTCTCTGCGGAGCCTCGCTGTTGCTCGCAACCGCTTCCGGCGGGACAAGCAAGCCTGCAAAGCGGAAAGAACGCCCCTGGCGCCCCTGAACAATCTTCAGTCCGAGTGAAACGCGGCGTCTGGATTTTCGTGCGCATCTTCTTCATGGAAAACGCCGCCGCATGCCGGGTCCGGAGCGCCTATCCACACCGGAATGCTACAGGGAAAATGCTGCACAAGCTCCCTATCCTGGGCCGGGTAGCTGCATGAAAGAGTCCGAAGAGAGATTTGCCACAACAGTGGAGCCTTGCGTGTCGGCCTGGCGTTGAGAAGCACGGCCGGAAGAGCCAAAGTGAGCTGGCTCTGGATCGGAGAGGGCATGCCTATTTCGATAACGGAATGCCGGCCCACCTCCGTCTTGCGGGAGGTGTATCACCCTTCCGCATCGCTGTCATCGGTGCCCGATGATCTTGCTTACCCGCAGTATTCCGCTGGAAAGGATTCTTGCGCGCAGACCACCTCACCCCTGCAAGGCGGCTTCCGCTCCCGGAGCAATCGCCGTGTCCATCCAGTAACAGGGCCTGCATTCGCAGATGCCTCCGAATTCAATCTCCTGCAGGGTGAACCTCTTACCGATCAAGTGGTTCAGGTGGATGCCGCGGGTAATCGCGTTTCTTCTGGTTGCGCCAGGAGAAACCGTCATGACGCCGAGATGCCGACACAGGTCGTCGAAGACCTCGTGTGCAAAGAAGGTGATCTGGCCCTTGTAGTCTTCCTTAAAATCGAAGAATCGATCGCCGCGAAGGCCGCGCCCAGCAACGCATTCAACCGTATCGACTTCAATCTGCGGCGACTTGCCGGCCGATTGTCCGTGATGGCCACAAACGTTATGGCCGGGCGAAATATACAGTTGCTCGATGGTCATGGAAGACATCGCCGTGCAGGCGTGCTGCAGTTCAGTAAACATCGCGATGATATCGATGTTGCTCTTGGAGTGCGCCGACATATTCCTCGGCGGCCGGCGCCGACATCGCACCTTGTTCCCGAGTTATGCGGCAAAGCGTCGCATGGACATCTTTTGCCATTCGCGACGCGTCGCCGCAAACATAAACGCTTGCTCCTTCCTGAAGCCAGTTCCAAAACTGTGGCGCCCGTTCCAGCATCCGGTCTTGGACGTAGATCTTGTGACCGTTATCGCGCGAAAACGCCGTGTCGAAGGATGTCAGGTGCCCATCGGCCTGCATCGATTCAAGTTCTTCGCGGTAGAGGTAATCGGTAGCCGAACTGCGTTCTCCAAAGAAGAGCCAATTCTTTCCCTTATGCCCCAAAGCCCGGCGCTCATGCAGAAAGCCGCGAAATGGAGCGATACCGGTTCCGGGGCCAATCATGATCATGGGAGCATCCGGGTTCGCCGGCAGCTTGAATCTCTTGTTGGGCTGAATGTAAATCGGCAGACGGTCCTCAATGGAAGTACGATCGGCAAAGAACGTAGAACATACGCCGCCGCGGTGACGATTGTGGGCTACGAATCGCACCACCGCAACCGTCGTGTGAATCTGGCCTGCATGCGCCGCAGGACTGGAGGAGATGGAATAAAGCCTCGGCGCAAGCTTCGGCAGCAAGGTGACCACATCCTCGGGATCGCCAATCACCTCCGGGAACTCGATGAGTAAATCGATGAAACCGCGATCGTAGGCATACGCTTCAAGAGCGGTTTGATGCTCAGGTTTCAGCAAATCAAGGAGCTGCGCGCAGTCTCCCCGCTCGGCGTATCCTTGCATGATCTTGCGATTCAGCCGCGTGATTTCGCGTTCGTGAACGAGCGCGTCGTAGAGTGTTGTCGTTCCTTCCTTCGCGCTTGACACTCGCTCGTTGCCGTTGAAACGCAGCTTTTGCAGAATCTCAGCGACCAGATTCTGATCGTTGGCCGGAATCACGCCACAAGCGTCCCCGGCTTCGTAGGACATCCCAGTTCCCTCAATCGAGAATGCGACGTGCAGAGTGGATTTTGTGGATGCGAGATGGGTCAACGATCGCTTGTCGATCACCGCTGCCAATAGAGGCTGATCGCGTGTGAAGGCCCTCGCAGCCTGCCGCTTCGGGTCCGCGCCGGCGTCAGTAGGCAAAGCCGGCGGTTTCAATTCGGGCATTCCCACAGGTGGCCTGGGAGACTGCCAAGGAGAATCCTCGTTCAAACGAGCAAGGATGAATGCCTTCCACTGCGCGAACGGCTCGTCCACATCCACGTCGCAGTCGATCCGATCCGCCAGCCGGTTGCCTCCAAGTGCAGCCAGTTTTGCGTCAAGGTTCTTTCCGAACTCGCAAAAGTGCTCATAGTGCCGGTCGCCGAGCGCAAAGACCGCATAGGAAAGCTTATCCATGCGGGGGAAGCGCTCCAGGCAAAGCTGCTCGTAGAAGGGCTCTACGCCATCCGGAGCATCACCATCGCCATACGTGCTGGCAAGAATCAATGCGCATGACTCCGCCGCAAGGGATGCCGCTGTGTAACCCACAAGCGTGGAAACAGACGGAATGTATCCCTGCGCTTTAAGCTCCTTGGCCAGCTTGCGAGCAAGCCCTTCCGCTACTCCCGATTGGGAGGCGTAGAGCACAGCGATGCGCTGGCCCGTTTCCTGCGCAGCCGAATCCCGCGGAACACTTGAAAACATGCCTGCGAGAAGTCCATTGAGCCACGCACGCTGCTCGGATGTGAATGGAGCATCTTCCGGAATGTAAGGAACGGCAACACTCATCGCGATACTGGCTCCTTGTTCTTAACGAACGATTGCAGTTCGGAAACACTATGCCTGCGGCTAAACGCAAGGAACGATTCATCCGGATGGCGCCTTTCCTCAAAGGCCGCAAAGAGACCTTCCAACACAGGCGACAGATCACGATACGCTACGGAAGGGATAAGCTCTCGCGCCAGCCCCTGGTCCCGTCCAGATCCCCCGCCGAGAACCACCTGATAGCCCTCTTCACCATTCACCTTCGTACCCAACAACCCGATGTCACCGACGTAGTGTTGGGCGCACGAGTGCGGACACCCAGTCACGTGGAGATTCACGGGTTGGTCGATCTTGAATCGCGCGTCGAGCCGTTGGGCAAGTTCTACTGCATGCGCCTTGGTGTCGGTGGCCGCATAGCGGCATCCGCGACTTCCCGTACAGGCCACGGTACCGCGCAGAACAGCGCCCGCCGTGCACTCAAGACCCACGGAGCGCAGACGCTCTATCGCCAACGTGACCCGCTCCGAGGGAACGTTGGGAATGATGAGATTTTGCCAGACGGTCAGGCGCAACTCACCGCTGCCGAACTCCTCCGCCATGTCTGCCAAGGCACGCATCTGGTTGATGGGCAGCCGGCCGACCGGAACAGAGACGCCGATATAATGCAAGCCGTCCTGGCTCTGCGGGTAGACACCGATGTGGCCGGCGCGGGCGACGGCGTGATGCTCGAGATCCTCCACTGGAACACGCATCAAGGGAAAGGCCAGGCGCTTTTCGGTCTCCGCAATAAACTTCTCCACGCCCCACTTGTCCACAAGGTACTTAAGCCGCGCCTTCCTGCGGTCCGTGCGGTCGCCATGATCGGCAAAGACGCGGATCATGGCCGCGGCAACCGCAACTACCTGCTCAGGATGAAGCAACAACCCAGAGTCGCTGGCGAACTGCTTGTGTCCCGTAATGCCACACAGCAGCACGCGGAAGTACACACCCGATGGAACGCCTCGTCCCGCGCCGATGCGGGCAGCAACAAATCCGATGTCGTTGGTATCGGCTACCACGCTGATGGCGCCTCCCCCGTCAAAAGCGACGTTGAACTTGCGGGGCAATCCGTAGAGGTCACGCGAGTTCAAAATGTAGTGATCCAGGGCGACCGCGAAGGGGGTGGTGTCGATCCATTCGCGTGAATCAATCCCGGCAAGAGGCGAGGCGGTGATGTTGCGAATATTATCCGCACCGGATCCGCGCGACGTGAGCCCAAGGGATTGAACGCCGGTCAATACGCGCACGATGTCCTTCGGCCGGAACTCGCGGATCTGCAGGTTCGCACGGGTCGTGATGTCAGCCCGGCCCGCGCCCCAACTCCCAGCGATATCGGCCAGGCCGCGCATCTGGTGCGAGGTCATCTTCCCACCCGGGATGCGCATCCGCAGCATAAAGGAGTCCTGCGCAGGGGCGACGTAAAACAAGCCGTGAAACTTGAAGCGAAAGACGTCTTCAGCCCCGGGCGCGCGATCTTCTTTGGCATGCACAAGAAGCTTTTCCCAGATGTCCAACGGGTTTTGCTCGTACTTCCAAAGCTCTTCCCTGGAGAGGTCCGAGACCGGTGTTCCGTGAAAGGTCTCCTCCACCGGTTCGGCACGATTGGCGAAACCTGAGCCAGGATCATCTGTCAGCAGACCAGAGTCAGTGTGGCCCACAAAGGGGCGCACTCCGCGCTGCATCGCTCCCGCAAAGAATCCGAGAAGATACTCCTTCTGCCGGGCGCTGAAGGCCGTCGAATTTTCAGAGACAAAAGATTCCATGCCGAATGTCCTTTGCTCGCGTGATGCGCAAATGCCGACGTGCCGAAGCGATCGCTCAGTCGGCGGTAGCGGGGCAGCCATATACCTTTGCGAGGCCCCTGGAAGGGGCTCTGGAGGCATAGCTTAAGTGAGTTTTCAGTTGAAATAACCCTGGCACGGCATGGGCAGGGCGATCTGGATAGGGAGACGTCAGAGTCTCACCTTACGATGCATGCTACGCGAAGTTGTTTTCGAACACAAGCCGTTGGTTGAGTTCACGAGTGGACTGCCGCTTTAGCTAGTGGACGATGAATCGTCCGCAGCCACCTGACCAGCCATAGACCAGCGAGTCCTGCGCAAGTCGTCGTTCAGCAAGATCGCCTCAGCGATCTCTCGCATCGATTTGCGGCGCTGCCGGCTCTCGCGCTGCATAGCCTTGTAGGCCGTGTCTTCATCAAGTCCAAAGTCACGCTGCAAGACGCCTTTGGCTTTCTCGATGTGCTTCCGGGATTCCAGTCGGTCGGAAAGCTCCAGATTTTCGCTCTCCAGCCGGGCGCGCTCCAGTTCAGCTCCAACGAGGTGACCGGCCGCCGTAAGCAGCCGCACCTCTTGCTCGCTGTGGTAGTACGGCTTGCGATGCTGCAGGTTGATCACGCCAATCAGCTTGCCTCGGCACAGTATGGGCACGGAGAGAAAGGCTTCGAAGGTATCTTCCGGAAGGTTCTTGAATTGCTGGAAGCGAGGATCTTTCAGGGCCTTCTCAGAGATGGCAACCGGCTCGCGATGCCAGCCGACCCACCCTGTGATTCCCTGGCCCAGCCAGAGGCCAAGATGATCGACGATATCGGCGTGAGGATTCTTCGAGGCACGCAGTACCAGTTGATCTCCTTCGAGCACATACACGAAGCAGGAATCGCACCGGATGAGAGTACAGGCAAAGTCCACGATTCGATTCAGTACGGTGTGCAGTGAATCGGACGCCGCCATACGGCTGCCAATCTCGTGCAGGAAGTCCAGCGCCGAGATCGCCGGCCTGGCATTTTGCTCGATTCCATGTTCGATTGTCAGGAGCGGGCTGACAGGCGAGGATATCCCACCCGACACACGGAGCGAGGCCGCCGCATGCTTTTGCTTGAGCAACCTGCCGGCATTCTCGGAGATTTCCTTAATGAGGAATCCCATCTTCGACTGCGAGGGTTCGAAGTCGGGCACAAGCCGGTAGATCGAGAGGCCCTCCGTGGTGCTGGGGCCGATAGAGCCGATCACCGTCGCGCGGAATCCTTCGTAAAGCGCGTCCGTATACTCCATGCGTTCCGCCATCAGGAAGAGATGGGCAACCTGCCCCGCGTTCATGAACAGCACGAGATCCACATGGCCATGGGCCAGAGCAATGACAGCTTCCCGTAGCGGTTGAACATCTTCAGGCAGTGCCCATTGGTAGACCGGAACTCGCGTAATCGAGATGCTCTTCTCCGCAAGGGCCGTGAGCAGTTCGGGGTTTGAAGTGCCGTATTCCTGCACTGCGATGTTCATCCCCGTCAGGTTATCTCCGAACTTTTCTTCCATCGCCTGCACCAGAACGCGCCAGGTAAACGGCTCGGGAGCAACGAGCGTGATGGGAATCCCGAATTCGCGTAACGCACTGGATGATTTCGGTCCACGCGCGGCAATCATGACCGACCTTAAAGCGTTGAGAACACGCTCCTGGTCGATGTGCTCTGAAGCCGTTTTGATGAGGGCACGAACACCAACGCCTGTGGTGAAGATCACCAGGTCAAATGCTCCGGCGATAAGCGCTTCGGCAAACTCGATCACCGGTCCATCAGAACTGATTGGAATCTCCCGCATCGCGGGAGCGGTAAGCGGTTGTCCCCCATAAGTACGAACCAGCTTGCCCGCCTCCGCGGCACGCCGCGATTCGAGGCTAAGAACGCGAATACCGTTGAAGTTTGCTGTCGCCATCGATTGACCTGGAAAACGGAGATGCAAAGCGCGTCCTGGAATCCTTATCCCACACAAGAACGGGAGCAGGGGGACGATCTTACCTCCCTGTCCCGGCCCGCGCAAACGGCCTTAACAAGCTTTCGATCTTTGACCGTGCAGTTACGCAAAGCGCGCAGTTACGCAAAGCGGGCTACCTCCATAGATTCGTCGAATGGAGATAAAGATCCCATAAAGAAACACAGGACAAAGGTGCGATCCAGACACCGCTTGCACAGAATGTAATTTAACGTTACGCTCAAACGCAACCACCCGGAGGATATGAGCTTCTTCAAGCTCACCCTGTTCTCCACTGGCTCCGCATGCCAGCAGGCCTTTCCGGCAAGGGGTGACGATCCAATGGCTCCGTGAAGAGCTTGGCCCGGACGGCCGCAGATTGCATGCACATCCTGAGACACACTCGCGCGTGCGCTGGCACCGCAGTGTACCTGCAGAAACTTGTGCCTCAACTTCTCTTCGCAACCGACAGGAGTCAAATTGGAACTTCCCCTGCTCACACGAGTTCAGGAAGGCGGAGACCTCTTCCGTCTGGCCACGGCGGAGACGGTCGCGACGATGACCCCTGCGGATGGCGCCGTAGGCCTCCTGTGCGGCGCAGGCTCGCAGAGCAGACTGCCGCACCCTCCGGGGCCAGGCGAGCAATATCGCTTTCACTTCGACATGACGAAGTGCATCGGATGCAAGTGTTGCGTCGTGGCCTGCAATGAACAGAATGGCAACCCCGCGGATATATTATGGCGCCGTGTGGGAGAGATTGAGGGAGGAGTCTACCCGCACACTCAGCGCCACTATCTCTCGATGGGCTGCAACCATTGCCTGGAACCAACCTGCCTCACCGGGTGCCCGGTGGACGCGTACTCCAAAGACGGCCTTACCGGGATTGTTCGCCACAGTGCGGACGCCTGCATCGGCTGCCAGTACTGCACATGGAACTGCTCGTATGGCGTGCCACAATACAACCCTGAGCGCGGTGTGGTGGGTAAATGCGACATGTGCTATGGAAGACTGGTGCGAGGCCAGGAGCCGGCTTGCGCCTCTGCCTGTCCTGAAGACGCAATTCGCATCGAAGTGGTGAAGGTGGCAGAGTGGCGAGAGCATTACCGTACGTCGGCCAACTCTCCCGGCATGCCATCAGCCGACGACAGCATCTCGACGACGCACATCCAGCTTCCGCCGAAGATGCCCGGCGACACAGGCAGAGTTGACCTGAGCTGTCTTCGCCCTGAGCACGCGCACTCGCCGCTGATTGTGATGACCGTCCTGACCCAGCTCTCTGTGGGAGCGTTCACGTCCATCGGGATCCTCCAGGCATTCTCCACGCAACCGCATCGCACCGCGGCGCTGATTGCATTACTGGTAGCCATGATCGCGCTGGCGGCTTCGACTCTCCATCTAGGGCGGCCCATCCACGCGGCGCGCGCGCTGAAGATGTGGCGCCGCTCGTGGCTCAGCCGTGAAGTACTGCTTTTCACCCTCTTCGCTTTTGCCGCAACTGCGTATTCGGCTGTGCTGTGGATTGGGATGCGCGGGGCAGCTTGGCTCGGGCTGCTGACTGTCATCCTGGGAATCTGCGGGGTGAGCGCCAGTGCGAGACTTTATCTGGCGCCGGGACGCCCGGCGTGGAACTCGCCACTCACCCTCGTGGAATTCTGGGCCACAACCGCATTACTGGGAGCGTGTTGCGCCAGTATTCTCACTCTCGGGGCTGCCAGCACGCGCTATGCTGTGTTGTTGGCTTTTGGCTTTGCGCTGGTAACCACAGGGCTCAAACTGGCGCGTCTCGCCAGGTCCCGCGTACATGAGTTGCACGGCTCCTGGCAGTTGCTCACTACCGTGCTCTCCACCCATCTTCTCCTCCGCATCGTATTGCCGTGCGTTGGCCTTGCGCTTCTGCCGCTTGCAGCAACACCGTGGGCGCGAATCGCTACCGCGGTTGTGATGATCGGCGGAGAGTGGATGGGGCGCTATCTCTTCTTCGTCTCCGTGGTCCCCTCCAATATGGCCAGCGGGTACCTGACACAGGAGGGGGCATGAAGCTTGCAGACTGGCTGGCGCGAAAAAGCGGCCTCGACATTGGCTCCTCGAAGTACAGCTACAGCGACGATCCTGTACTGGGCTTTACCTCCTCGGGCAAATGCTCTGAGCGTTGGGTCAACAGCACATGCGGCTACTGCTCCGTTGGCTGCGGTATGCAACTCGGCGTAAAGGATGGCCGCGTGGTGAGTGTACGCGGCAATCCCGATCATCCCGTCAACCTGGGCAAGCTGTGTCCCAAGGGACTGGCGGAGCACTATGCGATCGAGGCAGAAGGCCGGGCCAGATATCCGCTGTTACGCAGAAACGGCCAGCTTGTACGGATAAATTGGGATGAGGCGATCCGCACCATGGTCGAACAGCTCCGCGCCGTGCAAGACAAATATGGACCGGAGTCGCTGGGCGTGATCAGCACCGGGCAGCTTGTGACCGAAGAATTCTATACTCTCGGTAAATTGGTGCAGCTTGGCTTCGGCACCCGGAATTACGACGGGAACACGACACTTTGCATGTCCACCGCGGTCTCCGGATACAAGCGGTCCTTTGGCAGCGACGGGCCTCCCGGCGCCTATGAAGATCTCGAGCACGCAGACGTGATTCTGCTCATCGGCGCAAACATCGCGGAGAACCATCCGATCCTCTGTACGCGGCTGGAGGCGAACAAAGCCAAGACGCTGATCGTCGCCGATCCTCGCGTGACCAAGACGGCCATGATGGCCGACATCTATCTATCCCTGAAGCCACGCTCCGATCTCGCGCTGATCAACGCCATGCTGCGCATCGTGATCGAAGAAGAACGCTATGACGCGAATTTTATTTCCAGCCACACCACAGGCTTCGACGAACTGCGCGCATCGCTCGAGCCCTACACACTCGAATACGCCGCGCAGATCACGGGCCTCGAACCGGGGATGATCCGCAGGACCGCTCTCCTCTATGCCAACGCAAATGCGGCGTTCATTGGCTGGACGATGGGCGTGAACCACAGCACCAAGGGCACAGAGACCGTCAATGCCATGAATAACCTGGCGCTGATTACCGGCAACATCGGGCGCCAAGGTGCCTCGCCGTTCTCTATCACCGGCCAGTGCAATGCGATGGGCACGCGCGAGGCCGGATTTACTTCGGGAATTCCGGGGTATCGCAAGTTTGAAGACGAAAAGGATCGTCAGCAGATTGCCGATCTATGGAACCTGCCGGTGGAGCGCATTCCCACCGGGCGGGGCCTGGCCTATCCCGACATCATTGAAGGCGCTGTGGCCGGCAAGATCCGCGCTCTCTGGATACTCGGGACGAACCCGCTGGTTTCATTCCCGAACATCGACGTGCTGAAGCGCGCACTGGACAATCTTGATTTTCTCGTGGTGCAGGATGGATTTCATCCCACACCTACCACGGAGTTGGCCGATCTGGTGCTTCCCACCGCCATCTGGGGCGAAAAGGAAGGCACCTACACCAACTCTGAACGCCGGGTAAGCAAGGTGAATGCCGCGGTTGCGCCACCCGGAGAAGCCCGCTCCGACTTCGATATCTTTCTGGCCGTCGCTGAGAGCCTGGGATGCAGAGAAGAATTGTTCCCCGGCTGGAGCGATCCGGGCGATGCGTTCAACGAGTGGCGGCGCGTCTCCGCGGGCCGGCTTTGCGACTACTCCGGCATGACCTATGAACTGATGAATGAAATCGGTGGGATTCAGTGGCCATTCACCAGCGAAGCACTCTCCGGCGCCTCTTTGCCCCGCAGGTTGTACAGCGATGGGATCTTTCCAACCGAAGATGGACGAGCACGCTTATTGCCAACGCAATGGGCCCCGTTCCCCGAGCAGCCAAGTTCAGAGTTTCCATTGATTCTCAACACCGGGCGTACGGTCGAGCATTGGCACACCCGCACCAAGACAGGGGCCATCTCGATTCTCCAGCGCATGGCGCCGCGCGCCTGGCTCGAAATGAATCCCAAAGATGCGCAGCAGCTCCGCCTACAGGCGCACGACCGTGTCGAAGTGATCTCGGCTCGCGGCCGGGTGAGTAAGGTCGAGTTGCGCATTACTGAGATTGTGGCTCCCGGACAGGTGTTTCTGCCCTTTCACTTCGCTGAGACGAACGCGAATCAGATCACCCAAAGCGCATTCGATCCCATCTCCAGAGAGCCAAACTATAAGCAGTGTGCTGTACGCATCGAAAAATCGTCCGCCAACGCCGCCCATGCATAAGGACATGGAAGCAGCTCGCACCTCAGCAAGGCTACGAGAGAACTCAGAATAACTTCAACGTGGGCACCGTGCCGTGCCCACCACTCGATCGAGTTTCCCCGCTCTCCGCAGAGCACCCCGACATTCCAGGATGATTGCGTGCGCCAGGTAGACGCCAGCGTGTGCCTGAAGTTGTCCCCGCCGTGGAACCGAGCGGCAAAGGCCTGAATCAGCTCAAGTCGTTGGGCGCATTCCGCAATTCAAGCGAACGCAATCGCACGTTACACCGATCGCCACAAGGAGAGCCAGTGCACAAGAGTCCTCATATCCCAGGTATCGTTTGGCTTCTAGTGATTGCAGCCGCAACTCTTGCTCCGCTGCAGGCACAGTCCTCGGGCAGTTCCGCTCTCAACGTTTCGGTATACGATCGCACGCGGGTAAACGCATGGCAATGGTTCGCGGCACCGCCGGAGGCCAACACCTACAGCTACATCGAGTCTTTATTGCGATTGGGCGTCGCGCAGCGCCTCCACCGGTGGGATTGGCAGCTGGAACTAGCCCAACCGGCGGTGCTGAATGTTCCCGGCGATGCCGTTTCGCCCGTGGCGGCGCAGGGGCAACTGGGCCTGGGCGGAAGCTATTACGCTGCGAATGCCAACACCGAGCCAGCCGCCGTGTTTCTTAAGCTGGGCTTTGTGCGTTTCGACGGGAGAGACAGCCACGCCAGACTTGGCCGTTTTGAGTTCTTCGATGGAGAGGAGACAAAACCGGAAAATACAACCATCCGCTGGCTGCAAACCAATCGCATCGCCCAGCGCTTGATTGCAAACTTCGGCTTCTCCGACGCCCAGCGCAGCTTCGATGGTCTCGACGCGCAGTGGAATGCGGCGGGGTGGAACATCTCAGCGATGGCGGCGCGCGCCGATCAAGGCGTCTTCAACATGGACGGCAACCCTGAACTGAACGTCGATGTGCAGTATGTCGCCGCGACACGGTCTCAGTTCAGGCAGCACCTGCTGTGGCGCGGATTTGCCATCGCCTATCACGATGGCCGAACCGGAGTGACTAAGACAGACAATCGCGCTCTTGCCGTTCGCGAAGCCGATCACCAGAATATTCGAATTGGAACCTACGGGGCTGATCTGCTCTCTGCTATCCCGGCCGGTCCCGGCCAGTTCGACTTCCTCTTCTGGGGAGCGCTTCAAAATGGAAGTTGGGGCGAGTTAAGACACGATGCGAACGCGGCGGCCATAGAGGGCGGCTATCAGCTCAGCCACATGACGACCCATCCCTGGCTGCGCGGAGGCTGGTTCCGCTCCAGTGGCGACAAGAATGCAACCGACGGTATTCATAATACGTTCTTTCAAATCCTGCCGACGCCGCGAATCTATGCGCGGCTTCCTTTCTATAATCTGATGAATTCCACTGACGACTTCGTTCAGATCATCGACAACCCGGTGAAGAGAGTTGCCGTCCGATCTGATCTTCACTGGCTACAGCTCACCTCGGCGCAAGACCTCTGGTACCTGGGCGGTGGTGCGTACGATAACAAAGTCTTCGGCTACGTTGGCCGCCCTTCGAACCAGTCGCACTCTCTCGCCTCTGTTGCAGACGTTAGCGCTGACTGGAAGACGACGAAGAATATCGATCTCAACTTTTACTACGCGTATGCGCAGGGCAAGACCGCCGTCGCCGCGATCTATCCGTCCGGCCGGAATATGCAATACGGGTATGTCGAGTTTGTCTACCGGTGGATTCACTCAGGAGGTGGAACTCCATGACGCTCGATGGAGCGGATTGGTTCTCGATCAGAACTAGCGTTTGAGCCCAGGTTATGCGACACAGGAGAGTCATGACGACGCACAAAGTTGAGCAACTCATTATTGCCACGGCCGGTTTCTTTTGGTGTTTCCTCATGTGGTTTTCGACCGCCGCCTTCAGTCCCAGCATTGCGGCTGATTACCACCTCAACATCAAGGCGCTCGGGCTTCTCGCGAGTTCGGCCATCTGGATGGCTCCGGCAGGCAGGGTCCTCGCCGGGTGGGCCTCGGATCGCTTTGGGGCTCCGCGCACCTTCGCTTGTCTTCTCGGCGGATGTGGCTTGATCTCGATTGCCTCAGGATTCACCACGAACTACAACGTGCTCTTTCTCGAGCGCATCCTGGTCGCTATCGCCGGCGTCTCGTTCGTCGTCGGAATTCAGCATGTCGCGCAGTGGTTCGATGCGCACGAGATCGGCACGGCGGAAGGGCTCTATGCGGGCACGGGAAATGCCGGAGCGGGCGCCGGAGCGCTGGTGTTGCCGCGCCTGTTCGGCACCAACTATCACGCCGCATTCATCGATCTCGGCGTGGTTGCACTGATCATTGCCGCCTGGTACCTCTGGCGCGGAAGAGCTGCAACTTCCGCTGAGCGGAAAAACCTGGTGCGCGGAAAAAGCGGTCTGCGCGGCACGCTATTTATCTGGAGCCGCTACATCGCCATTGCCCTCATGCTCGCCTATGCGATGTCCTTCGGCCTGGAGATCGCATTGAATGCCTGGCTTCCAGGCTACTTCATGCGGGGCTTCCACAAAGAGATTCTGGCGCTGGGATTCCATGGCGTTGCCGGCGTGCAGATCGCCGCCGGTACGTTCGCGGCAGTCGCATCCTTCACGGCCTCGCTGTTCCGCCCGTTTTCCGGGTTCATGTCCGATCTCTTCCAGCGCCGGGGGTGGGCTCCGCTGCCCTTCATCGCTAAGACATTGCCATATGCGCCCCGGCTCCATTGGCTTGGGGTTTCCCTGATTCTGATTATTCTGGCAATGTCCGGCCTGACTGCCAGCGGCCTTTCCGGATCGCTCCATCTGTCAGTGGTCACGCTGGTTGCATTGGGCATATTCATATCATGTGGAACGGGAGGCACATTTGCGCTTGTCCCTCTGCTCTTTCCAGACCGCCCCGGATCGGCCGCAGGTTTTATTGGCGGCGTCTCAACCGCGGCGGCGATCGTCTATCCGCTCATCTTCTCGAGGGGGGAGAACCCTCACATCGGATACATCTGCGTAGCGTTTTTCATGTTCCTTCCGTTCATGCTCTTTTACTTCTGGGCCGCGCGCTATGAACGCCATCCGGAAGAACACGGACTCCTGCCAGGCAGATTGGCCCTCGATGAGGCATAGCCGTCACCAGCCACAAGAATCTTGAACCCACCATCAGGAGATTTTTTGATGAAACCGAACCTTCCTGCCGAAGATGTGCCGCATGAGCCCTGGTACAAATACGGGGTCATGTTCCTCTTTCTTGAGATGGCAATCGCCCTTGCAGTATGTGGGTACTCACTCTACTTGACCTTCCATGGCCTTGGAGGATTTCCGGGCAAACATTGAATCGGAGATCATCTCCCACGATCGGATGGCAAACGGCTGGATTTGCAGGCTGCACCTCGCCGGTTCTGAATTCGAATGCCGACGCCGGAGGCAAGGCGCCGCAGACTCGATACGTCCGCGCGGGCTGGCCCGCCAGGCATCCCCAGGCGCTGCTCCGCAGCGAACACACAGCGGCTCAACTCAACCGCAAAGGGACCTCCATCCGCTCGGCCTAAGGGTTGATCGCCACCAGCCCGGACTCCCCTGCTACCGTCCGCTTCAACTGCCCGCAGGCCGCATAGATGTCCCTGCCTCGAGGTCGACGGATGTAGGTCGCCATTCCACCCTCGATCAACATCTTTTGAAATGCCGCCACATCCTCCGGCGCGGGCTGATGGTAGGCGATCTCCGGCCCGGGGTTCCACACGATCAGGTTCACCTTCGCGCGCATCCCGGCCAGCAGGCGCAGCACCTCACGCGCATGCTGTGGCCGGTCGTTTACCCCGCCTAACAGGACGTACTCAAACGTAACCCACTCCCGGGTCCGTAGCGGTATCTTTCTCACCGCCTCCAGCAGTTGGGCGATGTTCCACTTTCGGGTGATGGGCATCATCTCCGCCCGCACCTGGTCGTTGCTGGCGTTCAGGCTCAGGGCCAGCTTGGGCCGCACCGTCTCGCGGGCAAAGGCCTCGATCCCCGGTAAAATCCCACTGGTGGAGACGGTCATCCGCGACTCCGGCACTCCTATGCCCTCCACCAGCAGCCGCACGCTCTTCATAAACTCGTCGTAGTTCAGGAACGGCTCACCCATACCCATGAAGACCAGGTTGATGCGGTCCTTGCCCATCTGGATACGGTGCCGGTTCAACACCGCCGCAACCTGCCCGGCGATCTCACCAGCGGTCAGGTTGCGCCTGATCCCCAGCTTAGCGGTCAGGCAGAACTGGCAGTTCACCGCGCACCCCACCTGGCTGGAGATGCAGATGGTCGCCCTCCGAAAGCCCTTCTCCGCCAGCGTCCCGAAGTTCGACCGGTCGCGCCCGTTCGCTCTCCGATCCCAGAAGGATGGCTTGCCCCCCGCAACCGCCTCCGCAGCCGTCTCCTGCTCGCCCGCCTCTTCCTCAGCCGCCTCGCTTCCATCGCCGCGCTCGCCGCCGTCCCCATCCGGCATCCACACGGTCTCGACGGTCTCTCCATCCGCCATCCGCATCAGATATCGCTCGGTGCCATCGATGCTCAACGCGGTCTGCGCCATCACCGGCACTCCCATATCCCACCCCGCCGTGCTCAACTGCTTGCGCAAAGACTCGGGCAGGGTCGTCACCACATCCAGTGAGTTCCATCGCTGTTTGTACAGTGCCTCAAAGAGCTGCCGCGCACGATACGGCTTCTGCCCCAGCTCGGCCATCAGGCCGGTCAACTCCGCAAGATCCAATCCAAAGAGGGCGCGCGTCTCCATCCCTTCAGTTTACTTCCCCTACAATCGCCCCATGCTCGCTCCCAGCGCCTTCACCCACACCAGCCCAGAACTCCTCCCCATCCTCCAGGATCTCCGCAGCCGCGAACCCATCTTCCATCGCCCCGGCGAGCCCACTACCATGGCACCCACCTACTGGGAGGTGGGCGCCTCCGGCCGCCGCTACAGCCGCCAGTTCATCCTGAAACACCTCGCAGCGTCTCCGCCCCTCGACGCTCTTCAGGCCGGCTGGAAGACCTCCGACCACGCCGTCGTGCGCCTGAGCGCGGACACGTTTCTCTTCACCTACACCCTCCAGCAGCCCCAGCGCCTGACCCGCCGCGCAACAATCTGGCAACAAACTCCATCCGGCTGGCAGGTTCTGTTTCACCAGGGCACAATCGTCACCACCGATCAGGATGATGTCGCGCCCAGGCAATCATGAAACAATGGGCGGGATGCCCATCTCCGTTCCCGTCGCCGAGAATGCGACCGTCTCCGCCTCCGCTCCTCACCTGCGTGACATTCGCACCACCACCCTCCCCAACGGCCTCCTGGTTCTCACCGAGCGCATGCCCCATCTGCGCTCCATCGCCATGGGTGTCTGGATCGATTGCGGCTCCCGCGATGAACCCCTGGAGGTCAATGGCATCTCCCACTTCATCGAACACATGGTCTTCAAGGGAACCACGACGCGCTCCGCCCAGCAGTTCGCCCGCGAGGTGGACGCCATCGGAGGCAATCTGGACGCCTTCACCGGCAAGGAGACCATCTGCTTCAGCATCAAGCTCCTGGACCAGAACCTGCCTGCTGCGCTGGATCTGCTGACAGACCTGGTGCTCCACCCCACCTTCACACCGGAGGACATCACACGGGAGCAGGGCGTCATCCTGGAAGAGATCAAGATGGACGAGGACAACCCCGACTACCTGGTCCACGAACTCTTTACCCGGAACTTCTGGCCCGAAGATGCTCTGGGCCGTCCCATCCTTGGAACCGCGGCCTCTGTCGCCAGCTTCACCGAACTCATTGTGCGCTCCGAGTACTCCCGTCGCTTTACCCCGGCCAACATGGTCTTCTCCGCGGCGGGCAACCTTCACCACGATGAATTTGTGGACCGGGTTGCAGCCTGCTTCGCCTCCCTGGCCCCAGGCTCCGGAGAAAAGATGGCGCGCGCTCAGGCTCCGCAGACATCACCCCACATCACCCTTAAGCGGAAGAAGTCCCTGGAGCAGGTGCAACTCTGCCTGGCCGTTCCCGCGCCTCCTGTGGCCTCGCCCCTGCGCTACACCGCCTATCTGATGAACTCGATCCTGGGTGGCGGCATGAGTTCGCGGCTCTTCCAATCCATCCGCGAGGATCGCGGCCTGGCCTACAGCATCTACTCCGAACTCAATCCCTTCCGCGACACCGGGTCCCTGGCCGTCTATGCGGGCTGCTCGCCGGCGAACACCCGCCAGGTGCTGGACCTCACCCTGGCCGAACTCAACCGCATCCAGCAACAGCCCGTAACCCGCGAGGAACTCCAGCGCACCAAGTCGCAGTTCAAGGGCAACATGGTTCTGGGCCTGGAGACCTCCGGCTCCCGCATGTCCTCGCTCGCCCGTCAGCAGATGTACTGGGGCCGTTTCTTTTCGCTGGATGAAATCACCGCAGCAATCGACGCGGTGACGGCAGAGGATGTCCAGATGCTGGCCGGCCAACTCCTCCAACCCGGACACATGGCACTGACGTTGCTGGGCAACGTTGGCCCGATGAAGCTCACCCGTGCCGACCTCGGGTGCTAGTGGGCGATCTCCGGCCAACGGACCTCCACCATCCCTGCGGATAGCTCCCGCGGATAGTCAGATGAGGAGATGCTGTCATCGCGACACCGGAAACGTCTATACTTTGAATCTGGAAAATCTGAGCGCACGTCCGGCTCTGCGAGGCATGCATGAACACTCCGAACCATCGTCACGAATCCGGCTTCACGCTGGTTGAACTGCTGATCGTCATGTCAGTGATTCTGATCCTGCTGACACTGGCGATCCCCGCCATGCAGTCGGTGATTCGCCGCGGCAACGAGACCTCGGCCATCACCAGCCTGCGCATGCTCAATGAGATGGAAGGCCAGTATGACTCCACCTATCCCGACCACGGCTTCGCCTGTTCGCTGACCGCACTGGGAGGCAAGATCGGCTCCGGACCACCCACCGCCGAGGCGGCGCAACTGATCCCCGATGACCTTGCCAGCGGCCACAAGGCAGGCTACACGTTTACCGTGAGCAACTGCGCCAAGACCACCATCAATAACGTGGATCAGTACAACAGCTATCAGATCACCGCCGTGCCCAACTCCGTAGGACATAGTGGTAACCGCGGCTTCTGCACCGACGAGAACGGCGAGATCCGCTACGACCCCAAGGGCGGCACCAACTGCACGGAACTGCTGCAGTAGAACTGCTGACCGCTTCGAGCACCCGAGGCCGCCCACGGGCGGCCTCTCTACTTTTGCCCCACAGAGTTCATCGTGCCGGCGGTGGTCTTCAAAGCCTCCCAATCGATAAGCCGCTGCCGCCCGCCACGAGTAGAGACTCCACACCCCCCGCAGTCGATCGCCGCTTCCATTGGATTCCACTCAAAACGGCTCGTCAGAGCCTGCTGCAAACGGCAAACCGCTCTTTCCGCATCTAACTTCTCTTTGACTCGCTGGCGTCCTGGCGATGATCTAATGACCAGAGCGAGTTCGACATCCCGAGCCGCCCAATCTGGTTTGCGGCTCGTCCGGTTCACGCCCAACCATCAGGAGAGGAAGTACATGACGGATCAAATCACTCCCCTGGCCTCCCGGCCAGCCTGGAAGGCCCTTCAACAACACGCTGAAACGCTTCGTCCCCAGCATCTGCGCGAGATCTTCCAAGCCGACCCCACGCGCGGTGAACGCTTCACCGCCCAGGCCTGCGGCCTCTTCCTGGACTACTCCAAGAACCGCATCACGGACGAAACATTGAGACTCCTCATCGAGTTGGCCAAAGAGTCCGGGTTGCGCGAGCGCGCCGAGGCCATGTTTACCGGGGAGAAGATCAATACCACCGAGAATCGCGCCGTCCTCCATGTGGCCTTGCGTGCTCCCCGATCGGAGTCCATCCTCGTCGACGGGGAGGATGTCGTGCCGGGCGTTCATCAGGTTCTGGACAAGATGGCCGCCTTCGCCGAACAGGTGCGCTCCGGCGCATGGCTCGGATACACCGGAAAGCCCATACGGAATGTCATCAACATCGGCATCGGCGGCTCTGACCTGGGACCGGTGATGGCCTACGAGGCCCTCCGCCATTACTCCCAGCGCGACCTCAACTTCCGCTTCGTCTCCAACGTGGACAGCACCGACTTCGCGGAAGCCGTGCACGAACTCAACCCGGAAGAGACCCTGTTCCTCGTAGCCTCCAAGACCTTCACAACCCTTGAGACCATGACCAACGCCCACTCTGCCCGGGCCTGGACACTGGGACAACTCAAGCAGACTGAGGCGATCGCACGCCACTTTGTGGCCATCTCCACCAACGCAGAAGCCGTATCGAACTTCGGCATCGATACCGCCAACATGTTCGGCTTCTGGGACTGGGTGGGCGGCCGCTACTCCATGGACTCCGCGATCGGCCTCTCCACCATGATCGCCATCGGTCCGGAGAACTTCCGCGCCATGCTGGACGGCTTCCACGCCATGGACGTCCACTTTCGGACAGCCCCGCTGGAGCAGAACCTTCCGGTTCTGCTTGGACTGCTTGCTGTCTGGTACAACGATTTCTTCAACGCCCAGACCGTCGCCATCCTGCCCTACGAGCAGTACCTGAAGCGCTTCCCTGCCTACCTGCAGCAACTCACCATGGAGTCCAACGGCAAGCACGTCAGCCTCAACGGCACACCGGTAACCACCGATACCGGGCCAATCTACTGGGGTGAGCCCGGAACCAACGGTCAACACTCCTTCTACCAGCTCATTCACCAGGGAACCCGCCTGATTCCCTGCGACTTTATCGGCTTCTACAAGAGCATCAACCCTCTGGGCCGGCATCACGACATGCTGATGGCCAACGTCTTCGCCCAGGCCGAGGCGCTGGCCTTCGGCAAAACCGCCGCCGAGGTTCGCGCCGAAGGTGTTGCGGAGGCACTGGTTCCCCACAAGGTCTTCGAGGGCAACCGCCCCTCCAACACCCTGCTGGCAGAACGCCTCACCCCCTATACCCTGGGTACGCTGGTTGCGCTTTACGAGCACTCTGTCTTTACCCAGGGTGCGATCTGGTCTATCGACTCCTTCGACCAGTGGGGCGTAGAACTTGGCAAAGTGCTGGCCACGCGGATCCTGGGGGAGATTGAGTCAGCCTCCGAACCACCCCTGGCTCACGACACATCCACCTCGAATCTGATTCGGCTCTATCGCAGCCACAAATAGAGGAATTCTCCGCGAAGATCACCCCATTGAGACGATTACCGATACTTCCCACGAGTGACTTGCCGTATATCGGACACAAGTACAAGGCAAGTTATTGCATGGAAACGATCGTGCGTTTATCGTAGAAACTGAGCGGCAATCGCCTGGGTTCCTGAGTCCCAGGCGGTTGCCTCGCCCAGAACACTCGGAGTATCTCGAGGAGGTCTCGTTTGTCACCCGCCGCCGCAACCGCTTCACCCGCACCTCCTGCCAAAGCCAAGATTCTTCCCGGTGTAGCCCTTGACTCCTACACCGGTGACCCAAACTTCATGGCCTCCTTGGCCCGGGGCCTGGTGGTGATCGAAGCCTTCACACCGCAGACGCCACAGATGACCATCTCGCAGCTCTCCCTGCGCACCGGCCTCTCCCGAGCGGCTGTACGCCGTTGCCTTTATACACTCGTCAAGCTTGGCTTCGCCGGCGCCGATGAATCCCAGCGCTACTCCCTGCGTCCCAAGATGCTCTCCCTGGCCAACACCTACACGGCCTCCAGCACACTGGCCAACGCCGCGCAACCGGTTCTGGAGCGCATGTCCAACACCTACCACGAGAGCTTCTCCGTGGCCACGCTGGACGGCGACCAGATTGTCTACATCGCTCGCAGCAGCGTTACCCGCGTAATGTCCGTCGACCTGCACATCGGCTCACGCCTCCCGGCCTTTTGCACCAGCATGGGCCGCGTCCTCCTCGCCTACCTTCCCCAGGACCAGCTTGAGGCCACACTCTCCCGTCTGGTTCTTACCCAGTACACACCCCGGACCATCAACTCCATCGACAAGCTCCGCCTGGCGCTGCGCAACGTGCGTCGCAACGGCTACGCCCTGGTGGATCAGGAGTATGAGATCGGTCTCCGCTCCATCGCGGTACCCATATACGCAGGAAACGGCCGCGTGGTCGCCGTGGTCAACCTGAGCGGCCACGCCCCCCGCATCCCCATGCTGGAGATGCAGACTCGCTTTCTGCCTCCGCTGCGCGCCGCTGCCGCTGAACTGAGCGTCTTTCTGCGCTAAAGCATCTTCAGTGCAGGTGTACCCAACGCCTCGATCTTGATGGGCGTTTTCCCCCAATGAAAACGCCACATTAAGCCCTCTTCGGGACACCCATCCAAACTGAAAATGCTATAGAAGCGGTGCCCCGCAGGGGTGACGTGGGACACCGAAATGAATGAGCGCAATGGATGAGCGCACACCGGCAGACTCGCCTGCTGGAGTGCCAAAACGCCACAGCATGCCCTCCCCGGCAGTCCCGGCGCCGAAAAGACGTCTCACCGCCTGGCGCTGTTCGGCAGCTCCCTGACCCAACGCCCTCCACCGTACGAACTTCTGCCCACTCCGACCTTGTTCACTTCGGGGAAGATCCAGCACGCGTGGACCTGTCTCGCCGCAGCGCACAGAATCACCGCTGCCACCTGTCAGCGGTGCCACTTTTCACGAACAGATAGCGTCTATCCAGATGTGCTCAACCTTCCATGCCGCAGCGATCTTCCTATCACCAAGACCCTGTCGTCAGATACAGCCGGAAGAGATCGTTGGCAATTCACCTTTGGCCGCCATGGAAACCGGGAGAAGCACCGATGCAGAACGGATAAAAGACAGTTAATTCAGTATGATCCGGGCTTAAGCCCCCTAGCCGGAGGGTAGTAGAATCAGCGCAATGTTACTCACAACCAGGTGTCGCACCATAGCCATCGTGTTCTGGCTTTGTGCCTTCGTCACCATTCCGATATGGACCCGGACGGATCAAGCCGGTTATGAC
Organism: Acidobacteriota bacterium; assembly: GCA_021806005.1. Lineage (GTDB taxonomy): Bacteria > Acidobacteriota > Terriglobia > Terriglobales > Acidobacteriaceae > Granulicella. Next base: position 94,188 of record JAJZDM010000003.1, read on the forward strand.
ATCGTGTTCTATCACAACGCGATCACCTCGCTCCGCGCCGGTCACGACCCCTACCTGGATGCCATACAGCGCCAGCAGACCTTTCACCAGACTCTCGCCCAGCATCCCGACGCCTACCCACCCTGCAGCTACGTTTACTCGCCGATTACGCTTCCGCTTCTGCGTCTAATTGGCCTTCTCCCCGAGGGATTGGCCTACACCCTCTACTGGCTCATTCTGGTCGCTGGCGTCTTCGCCGTTCTTTGGGTAACCACCAGCGCCCGGGAGCAGACGGAACGCACCTTCATTACCCTGGTTGCTCCGCTGGCCGCCTTCTGCCCCGGCCTGCTGGCGCATGACACCATTCTGAGCGGGAATGTAGCCTTTATCCTTTATGCCCTGATCCTGCTCGGAGCCGCCTATGGCTGGCGGCATGGGATCTGGCGCTGGTGTTACCTTGCTATCTTCATCGCATCCTGCTTCAAGCCGCCGTTGCTGACACTGCTGGCCATCCCCTTGTTCTCCTCCCGCCGCCCGTGGCTGCCGGTTGGCGCCACAGCCGCTCTGGGCCTGGGAGTCTTCGCAATACAGTCCCGCCTGCTACCCACGCTCTTCCTTCACTTTTTGCAGGCCGTGCAACTGCAGTTCACCTACAACCACGACTTCGGCTCCAGCCCCGCCGGCATCTTCAGCGATCTGCTGGTTCACTACGGCCGATCGTACATGCCGGCTTCAGTCGTCTTTTACATGCTCTACGCCGCCGTCATCGTCGGCCTGCTCTTCCATCTCTCCCGCCAATATCTGGCCGGCAGGCTCACCCTGCAGCAGTGGATGCCCGTTCTGCTGATCGGCGCCATCCTGCTCAACCCGCGCATCATGGAGTATGACGCGGCTCCCCTGGCGATTCCCATGGCTCTGGTCGCCTGGCGGTTCTTTACCCGCCATGGCGTCACCGCCCGCGCTGTCATCACCTATCTGGGCGCCTTTCTGCTCGCCAATCTGATCGCCGTGAACCTCCACGACGCATGGAAGCCGACAGAGTGCCTTCTGTTGACCACCATCTTCTCCACTGGAGTCTGGAGTCTGCTGCAGCAGGCCGAAGCCGCCATCCCTCTGGCGCGAATCGATCGAACGGAAGCACTCGAGGAGCCGAACCCAGATCAGGATCTGGTCCCCGCCTGACCGTCATCTTCCCGATCTCGTTCAGAGCCGTCACTGCCGCAGCGTCTTTGCCCAGGGAGCCTCTCCTGCGACTGTCGTCGCGGTGCTCATCCCGGCGATGCTCGTCTGGAATCAGCCTCTTGCCGGCCGGTTTCGCCACCGGATCCGGGCGTCCATCCATTCGCTTGATACCCGATCCTCGCACCTGGATACCCGCAGGAAATCCTTGTCCTCAAAAGCGGAGCAGATCCCCCTCCGCCCGCTCCCCGCTCCGGCATCCACGCCTCGCCATTACAAATGTCTTACACACGGCGGTCTGGCGCCCGAGTATCGTGAGCAACAGGACGAGGAAAAGTCCAACTTACTCCCAAGGACGATATCCCCAGAATGAATTCAACCTTACTTGACGTTGAACCGGGAACCGACACCCCAGCCAGCGCTCTCCTGGCCGCTCAAGAGATCCAGCTCAAGGTCAAGCAGGACCTCCGCATGGGCCGCCAGTACCAGGAGGGCCGCGTGAATTGGATTACGGCCGTCGCCATGGGGCTGTTCCATGTCGGCGCCGTTGCAGCGCTCTTCTTCTTCTCCTGGAAGAATCTGGCCGCCTTCTGCATCATGTACTTCTTGGCCATCAACGTCGGAATTGGCATGGCCTACCATCGGCTGCTCACGCACCGCGGTTACAAAACTCCAGCGTGGCTGGAGTATCTGCTCACAACGTGCGGCTGTCTTGCCCTGGAAGGCGGTCCCATCTTCTGGGTGGCCACCCATCGCGTCCATCACCAGAACTCCGATCAGGAGGGCGACCCGCACACCCCGCACGACGGTACCTGGTGGGCGCACGCCGGCTGGATTCTCTCCGGCCGCGCCCTGCACTCGGAGACCGCACTGCTGGGCCGCTACGCTCCGGACCTTACCCGCGACCGCGTTCACGTCTGGCTCTCCAAGTATCACTACATCCCCCTGATCCTCACCGGTCTGGCCCAGCTCGCGCTGGGCGCCGCGCTCACCCCCAACCATCGCCTCACCGGTGCCATCGGGATGCTGCTGTGGGGAACATTCCTGCGCGTCACCCTCGGCCTCCACGCCACCTGGCTGGTTAATTCCGCAACCCATTTATGGGGCAAGCGCCGCTTTGAGACCAAGGACGATTCGCGCAACAACTGGTGGGTCGCCCTTCTTACCGGCGGCGAAGGATGGCACAACAACCACCACGCCCATCCTGTCAGCGCCCGCCACGGCCTGGCCTGGTACGAATTCGATATCAACTACTACGGTATCTGGCTGCTATCCAAAGTCGGACTCGCCAAAAGAGTCCAGATCGCCCGCTTCGACCCGGCCGACCCCAGACCCGCCGGAGCATAGAACTCAGCACAGATCACCGGCGGCGCATCTGCGCGCCGCCTTTCAGGCCCACCCGGTTCAACCGTGTGGGCCTGTTTGCTCTATGCTCAATAGTGCATGAACCTTACCCGGCGCCGCGGAGCCAAAGCGTTTTTCATTACGCTGGGCGTGTGTCTTACCGCCGTGGCGGTCATCCTGAACATTACCTGGATTCATCACAACAGCCGGCGCATCGCCATCGACCTTCTGGGCGTCGTTCTCTTCTCCATCCTGATCGCCGGTCTGGTGCTCAACACCGTGTTTCTGGTTCGCGAGGTGCGCCGCAACGAGCGTCAGGACTCATTTCTCAAGGCAGTCACGCACGAGTTGAAGACTCCCATCGCCAGCATCCGGCTCTACCTGGACACCCTGGAGCGCCATCCCGGCGACGAGCAACAACGGCAGCGCTTTTACGCCATCATGCGCGAGGACAGCGACCGTCTGCTGGCCACTGTGGAGACCGTCCTTAAAGCCGGCGAACTCGGTCAGCGCCAGCGGGTCCAGCAGCGCACCCGCATCGAGCTTTATCCCCTGGTTGCCGACTGCATCTCTACTGTGCTCACCCGTCATCACCTGCCCCAGGAGAGCATCACCCTGGATGAGATCCCGGGCAGCGTCCGACTCTTCGTGCTGGCCAACATCGATGACCTTCGTACCGCCATCCTCAATCTGCTGGACAATGCGGTGAAGTACTCTCCTCAGGGCATCCACATCCGCTGCAACCTGGCCATAGAACGTTACACCTGGGTGGTCCTCTCTATCTCTGACACTGGACTCGGCCTGCTTCCCCGGGAGCTGAAACGCATCTTCAAACGCTTCTACCGAGTTCCATCCAACGACCAGGTTAAAATCAAGGGGACTGGTCTTGGTCTCTTCCTGGTTCGCACCATCGTCCGTCAGCATGGTGGCAGCATCCACGCCAGCAGCGAGGGCCAGGGCAAGGGATGCACCTTCAAACTCAAACTTCCTCTCTTCATCGGTAACCTGCCTCCGAAAACGCCATGAAACTTTTCAACATCTTTCTACTTTGGAAGTTCTTTGCCCTCGCGTTCAGCGCACTTCTCCCGCTGGTCAATCCGCTGGGCTCGGCGTTGCTCATCGTCGGCTTCGTGGGTCCGGTGCCCATGCACCTTTATCACTCACTGGCGAAACGAATTGCCATCAACGTCCTCATCTTCTTTGGCACCATTGAGCTGGTTGGCTCGGCCATCCTCAACTTCTTCGGCATCTCGCTTCCCATCGTGCAGGTCTCCGGTGGGCTGGTGATCGCCGCGATGGGCTGGTCTCTGCTCAACCAGGCCAGCACCGCCTCCAGCACCGATCAGCAGAAATCCCAGGTGGAAGCCGGCGACGTCGAAGTTCTCTCCACCTCTCTGACCGAGAGATCCTTCTATCCCTTCACCTTTCCGCTCACGGTCGGGCCAGGCTGCATCGTTGTCACCCTCACGCTCAGCGCGCAGGCCACCCAGGATACGCTGTACCGCACGCTGATTGCGCATAGCGGCATCATACTGGCCACCATCTCGATGGCCATTCTCATCTTCATCACCTACGCAAACGCTCCCCGCATCACCAAGGCCATCTCGCCGTCGACGGCGCATGGCATCCTGCGCGTTGTTGCCTTCTTCCTCTTCTGCATCGGCGTACAGATCACCTGGACAGGCCTGAGCGCACTCCTCAACTCCTTCCTTCATCCCTAACCCTGTTCATTGACGTTATCTCCATGACTCTGCCCCGTCCCATCATCGCTGTGATCGAAGACGAAGAGCACCTCGCCCAGGGACTCATCTTCAACCTGGAAGCGGAAGGGTACCGCACCCATCATGAGGCGGACGGAGAGGCCGCGCTGCGCTGGCTCCTGAAGGCAACCGATCCTGCGTCCGGCGACCGTCCCGCCGCCATCCTGCTGGATGTCATGCTGCCCGGCCGTGACGGGTTCTCCATCGCAAGCACCCTTCGCCAGGCTGGCCGCTACACCCCTGTTCTGATGCTCACGGCGCGCGGCCGCAGCGAAGATATCGTCGCCGGCTTCGCCGCCGGCGCGGATGACTACCTTCCCAAGCCCTTTGACCTGGGCGTCCTTCTGGCTCGTCTCTCCGCATTGCTGCGCCGCATGCAGTGGCAACAGCCCAGTTCCCTCCCAGCGCAACCAACCGCCACCGGCAAGAGCTTCACCCTGTCCGGCCACATCATCGACCTGGACGCCCTGGAAATTCGACCCCTTGATCCGACGGGCATCGGGGCAAAGATCGTCCATCTCACCCTGATGGAGGCCGAACTGCTGCGTTATCTGCTCGATCATCCCGGCAAGATCATCTCCCGGTCCGAACTCCTGGAGAACGTCTGGCACGTCCGGGAAGATACGGACACGCGTGCGATCGATAACTTCATTGTCCGCCTGCGCCGCTACCTTGAACCAGACCCGGCCAAGCCCATCCACCTGCTCACCATTCGCGCCGTCGGCTACCGCTTCATCCCCGAGCCTTGATGTAAGCGCTGAAGAACTGCATCCCGAAACCGCCTCCCTGCAGCCGGCGCGACCAGCAAACAGCTTAGCCCCGACGCAGAGTCTTTACAGCCAGAGAGGTTGCCGGTCCGCCAATGGGCAACATCCTTGCCCGCGGAGTGCGGAGACTCAACCGAGACTGACGGCTTCTCCAGGGGACCCCTCGCGACTGGCCTGCTCCGACACCCCCATCAAAGGGCAATATCGCCCAGAGGTCCCCTCCTCACGTCCTCCGCCCTTTGCGCATCTCCCTCCTCTGCCACGCAGGGAAACTACGCTGCGCGATTACCGCGTCTCTCTTCAAATTCATCTTTCTTGTGACAAATATCACAGCCAATGCTGCGCTCAAAAGCTGATCGTTCCCCAATCAACTTCATCGGTTCGCATCGCACGCAGTAAAACCGCAGCTAACCACTATCCATCGTCACAGCGAGCTTTCGTGTCGTGATGATGGCAAAACCATGGCCGCTAACTCTGCCGCGCGGACAAGGAAAGACAAGAACAGCAAGAGGAGTCCATCATGAGCCAAACCACCCCCGTGCCTGTTACACCCACCGTCAAAGCCGCCAACCCCGGTCCACTTGGACTCTTCGGCTTCGGTCTCACCACACTGCTTCTTTCCTCAATCAATGGCAGCTTGCTGCCCCCTGAAGCCCTCGCGGCCGTCGTTCCTCTGGCCTTTGCCTACGGAGGCACCGCTCAGTTTGTAGCAGGCGTCTTCGAGTTCAAATTTGGAAACACCTTTGGCGGCGTTGCCTTCTG
>JAJZDM010000065.1 GCA_021806005.1 Acidobacteriota bacterium
GGCGCACTGGAGCAACAACATCATTCCGCAGGTGGCCAGCCACGAGAAGCAGAAGCTGGAAGAGGCCTTTCGCCCCTACGCCGCCAAGCTGCGCCTGGATCCCGCCGGAACCGAGGATCTGTTCAGCGCCTTCCGTGCCCGGCTCAAGGAGGTTGGGCAGGCCGACGCCGCCTACATCAAGCAGATGGGCATCTACCACAAGCAGAAGAACCCCGATCCGGCCACGGTGGGGAACTTCGTCAAGGCCGCCATCAACCGGCACTACAAGAGCGTGGTGGATGGGGTTGTCAAAGCGCGTTATGGCCGCTTTCTGGGAGCAGCGCAGGCCCAGCCGCGACGGGTGCAGCCTGCGGCGCGGGCGGGCGCTGCCCGCAGCGGGGCTCCAACGATTGTGAGCGCCAAGCCGTCTCCCGAGGAGATTGACTACCGCAGGACGCCGGAGGCGGACCAGTGGAAGGGAATCTACACCCTGAAGAATGGCAGCCGCGTGAAGTGGGTGCGGCCGGCGTAGAGAAGATTTTTCAAGAGCCGCAGGTGCGAGATCGCTACCTCGTTAAACGCGTAGCCCTCCGGCATCCCGTAGTACGCAGAGAGACAGAAGCAGCAGAAGAGACATCGCGAAGGTGCAGGGGAGCGGCAGATTCGGCTCCTCTGTGGCCTATCCCATTGCTCCGGAAGGGCAGACAATATGGCAGTCACCGAGTTAGCGTATGAGGCGGTAGAACTGGAAGCGTTCGTGGATCAGATTCCCGACTATCAGGCCCGCTTCAACAAGTTGCAGCAGCGCCTGATGAAGGACGGCAAGAAGGTCCCCATCAGCAATATGACCAACGCGGGCGGTGTGCAGCGCCAGCCGCTGCGGGTTCCGTTCCGTGCCCAGGGTGGCGCGGCGATTCAGCAGTTCGCCGCGGATACCTCCAGCAGCATTGCCATGTGGCCGCGCGGTACCGGATCCACCACCGACGCCTTTGTGGCCGCGCCGGTACGCATCATCAACACCTGCGAGATCTCCAACCTGACCCAGCAGGCCACCGACGGCCGGGACCGCGGCCTGGTGAAGGTGAACAAGGAGGAGATGAAGCAGAGCCTGCGCTCCTTTGAGAACGGTATCGAGGGGCTCTTCAACGGAGACGGCTCCGGCACGATCGCCAGCATCCCCTCCACGGCTACCGTCAGCTCCGGCTCCGGCAGCGGCGCGCAGACCAGCTACATCAGCGGGCTCACCACCGTGGCCGGATTCAGCGATCAGCAGGTGATCCAGATTCTGCCCGCGGTGGGAGGAACGGCTCTGGGCACGGCCACTATCAGCTATGTGGACCCGGTGGCGCAGACCCTGTGGTTCTCCACCGCGCTGCCTGCGGGTACGGCCACCGGGAACATTCTGGTGGTGATGGGCGCCACCGGCGCGGCCGGCAGCTCCATCTACGGCTCGAAGTACTGGATCGCCAACGGTTCGACCGGGACGATTGCGGGCATCAACAAGGCGCTCTATCCGGGACGGCTTTCGACGCCGACCATCAACCTCAACGGCTCCGGCGCGATTACCAACGCCATGGCGCAGCGCATCGAGGCACTGATTGCGCGGGCCCGCGGCGATGGCGAGGGTGAGGACGAGCAGGACGACGCCAACGAGTTCTACTACACGAACTTCGCCCAGGGCGTGGCCGCCTCCAACAACTACTACAATCCCGGCATCACCCGTCTGGACCAGGATGGCGACACCGTGGTGGACACGGCCAAGAAGTTCATGCAGAAGACGATGTTCGGGCGTCCGGTGGTCTACTCCAGCACGGCCGACCCAACGCAGATCCAGCGGTTCAATCCCAAGGACTGGCACGTGGGTGTGCTGTTTGACACGCGGCTGCATGAGTGGACCCCGGGCAACACGATCGCTCCCACGCCGGCAGCCACCAGCGGCTACACCTACTACGACTCGATCACCTTCGGGTACGAGTGCGGGTTGCAGTTGGTGTGCGCCGATCCCAAGGACCAGTTCTACGTCCAGGGTTGCCCAGTGCCTCAGATCTAGCGCCGCAGAGCTGGTCCCGCAGAGCTGGCGCCACAGATCTGGTGCTGCTTGCTTCCAACGCTGAGCAAAACTGCTGTGGGTGCCCCACCCTTTGCGCAGTACGTTGCGCGAAGGGTGGGATGGCACTGCGGCCTGATGTCCCAGTCGAACTGATGTCCCTCAGGGAGGGTGATGCTTCACCCTCCCTGGGTTTTTACGAAAGAGAGACAGAAGAGACATGAGCCTTCCCCTGATCGATGGACGAGCGCCGATTGCCTTCCGGCCGGTGCTGGACCGCATCTTTGTTGAAGAGATCCCCGTAGAGGACAACCGCATCGTAACCCCCGGCGGCCTGACGCTGGAGCGCAGCGAGCGCTTTGCCGCCAAGCCGATGACCGGCCGCGTGCTCTCCGTGGGCGACGGAGTTCCCATGGCCGGCGTGCTGATGCCCATGCCCTACAAGGTGGGCGACGTGGTGCACTGCAGCGAGTACGGCCGCGAGTACATCAACCTGCGCACCCACCAGGTGGGCGAGCGGGCCTTTACCAAAGATGAGGTGCGCACCTTCACCATCCGCGTGGCCGATACGCACGGGGAGCTGCCCGGTGCATAGAGAGTGCCCGCCGGAGTTTCAGGATGCGTTCACCCGCCAGGGAGGAACCAATCCCTACGGTGAGCCGGTCTTCAAGCTGGTGTGGAGCGAGTGCGCCACGGCGCGCGCCGGAGGCTACTGGGCCAGGGATGGTTTCCAGGGCTATCGCGACTTCCTGGTGGGCGGCAAGGAGCCCTGCTGGCTGCTGATGATGTGGAAGCCGGCGCAGGACTTTGGCTCGCCCGCGCGCTGGTACTACCAGCACCGCGACGAAGCCACCGGGCTGCAGGAGCTGGGCGGCTATCCCTTCCACGGCCAGTACGTGGTGCTGCAGCGCCTGGTGCACTACGAGACCAGCGACGGAGAGATGCGGGCCGAGATCCTCGAGCTGAGCAGCTTTCTGGTGGATGTGATGCTGCCTGCGGTGAGGTTCTGGCAGGCGCTGAACGAGGAAGAGAAGGTGGCCGCACTGCGGCTGGAGGCGGAGCTGGCGGAGAACGAGGTGCTGGAGGAGATGATCGAGGCCAAGGCAGACTGCGCTCCGGCCTTTCGTGGAGCCGCTGCCAGCTACACCAACCAGGGTTGCAGGACCAGCGTGATCGCCAAAAAAGTGGAGGTGATGGAGCGCGGGATGCGGCAGGCGATGGCTATCGCCGCCCGGATGCCGCGCGGCCTGATGCAGTTGAATCAGCCCCACGCCTGAGCCGTGGTTTTGAAAGTGAGCAGCTTCAACGATGCTCTTGCCGCAGCCGTCTGGGCGGCGGAGCAAGTTTACCCAAGGAGACAGAATGGCAACTTTACATGGCTTGGATGATCCAGAGGTTCAGCCTCTGATGCAGAAGATGAACGCGGATACATGGGATCCGCGGATCGACCGCAATATGCTGCGGCCGCCGGAGCGGTACATCTATGTCTTTACCGTCTCACCGCGCGAGTTCGTCGTCGACCGGCCGCCGCTATGGATCAAGTTCCGGCTGCGCGGCTGCCCCAAAGGCGAGCGCTACGCCCTGGTCACGCGGATTCCGGACCCGCTGATGCAGAAGGTGCACAACACAGACACGGGCAAGTTCCGCGGCGAGGCGCACGATGGGCTGCGCTGCACCATCGACCTGCTGAACCCGAACAATCCGACCAACGATCCGGACTGGAACGCGGCTCCGGAGATGGCCGCCTACTTCTCCACCAGCCGGGGCAGCGACCTGTTTGCCCAGGGCCTGTTTGTCAGCCTGAATCCGACTCCCAGCGAGGAGGAGATTCGGCGGGCCGAACAGCGGAGAGAGCGCTACTACCGGGCGCTGATGGCGCAGGCCGATGAGCTGGAGGCGACCGACCGTCCTGGCTTGCAGGCGATGCTGAAGGGCGAAGAGGGAACGGATTTGCGCATGGCGCTGGACTACTTCGGCGAGCAGCGCGAGTATCACAAGCCGATGGTTCCCACCATCGACTGCCCCAACTGCGGCGAGCCGATCAAGAAGAACATGGCCTTTCACAAGAGCACGGCGCTGGGCGGGATGCTGTGCATTCTGGACTGGCAGAAGGCCGTGATGGCCGGCGTCAAGAACAAGTCCGATGTGCCGGAGGAGCTGCGCTGGTGGGGTGAAGAGGCCCCAGTGAAGCGCGCCGTGGCGCGTCCCCGCCCTTCGTAAGGCGCAGCAGCGGCGGTCTCTCACGCTCCATGTCTCGGCGTGAGCCCGCCGCTGCCGCCTGCGAAGTCAAGGTCAGGAGATTATGTCCGTAAACTATCCAATCCGGTACCCGAACCTGCAGGGGATGATGGACCTCTTCCGTTCGCTGGTCAACGACGACGGCGGCGGGGCGGATGGTCCGCAGGGCGGCATCATCGCCACCAATACCGCGCCGTTTACACTGCCGTTTCTCAACGCCGCCATTCGCTGGGTCTATCGCAAGCTGCGCAGCATCGGAGATCCGGCGCTGGTCCTGGATAACTACATCCTGCTCGGGCTTCCCGCGCTGGCACAGCCGAACCCCACGGTGCAGGTGAGTCTGGGTTTTCTGAGCTACTTTGACGGCTTCCAGAACCACGCGCAGTGGACCCTGCCGGCCGGGGCGATGGGTGTGGACCGGGTGTGGGAGCGGGTGAGCGGGTCGCTAGCGGACTTCGTTCCCCTGCAGGCCGCTCCCGACGGCCTGCCGCCGATCTACCAGAGCGGCGTCAACCGGATCTACGAGTGGCGCGGAAACGCGCTGTGGATGCCGGGAGCGCTGGAGAGCGTGGATCTGCGCCTGCGCTGCAAGATCGCGCTACCGCCGATTCTGGGGGACAGCCTGAACTTCTGCACGACCTATGTTCCGGTGCTGGACTCGCAGGACGCCATCGTGGACCGGATGCTGGTGCTCTACGCACGCCGGTTTGCGCCCGAGCAGTTGGCAGCGGCTGCCGCAGCCAGCCAGGGCGTGGATGGAAACGGAGGCAGCATCGGCGAGCTGATGCTGCAGACGGTGCGCGCCGCGCAGCGCCAGGAGAACACGCGGAGGGAGTTTGGCCGGGAGGCCGTAGGAGACTTCGCGCAGTGGAATAACGACCTTTAATCAACGGACTCGAAGGAGAAGATCATGGCAGAAGCAACACTGACTCTTACCGTCAACGCGGAGCCGCAGGGCGTGGATAACACCCAGCGGCATCAGGTTCTCTTCGGAACCGCGGCCCTCAGCGCGGGCGGCGACTATGCGACGAATGGCATCCCGTGTGCGTTCAGCTTTCTGAACGCGTCCGGAAAGACCTTCCTTCCCAGCTTCCTTACCCCAACCCCGGTGTGGGCTGTGTTTCAGTCGCTCGCCGGAGGCACCTATCAGTATCTGTATGACACCGTGCACCAGACGCTGCGCATCTACCAGGCCGGCGTGGAACTGGCCAGCGGCGCGGCCATCACCGCCGATACCATCGGCTTCCGGTTTGAGTTCCTGCGGGGCGAGTAAGGATCCATGCACAACATCAGCCAAGCCGTGCAGTCGTTGCCGCTGGAGACCTATGGAGGCCTCATCGCCTTCATTCGCCCGGAGAACCTTCCGGAGGGCGCCAGTCCGCGTAACCAGGACATGGACTTTCTGGTGGGGAGCGCGCAGACGCGCGCTCCGCTGCAGAGCGTCTACAGCTACGCGGCAGCCAGCTCCGGCCCGAACCGGGGACAGTCGGCGGCCAGCTCCACCTGGAGCGATCCCTCAGCGGTGCTGAGCAACGGGGCCAGCTACGCGAGCGTGACGGCTGCCTCAGCGAACCTGCTGACGGTGACCGAGTTTGGCTTTGCGCTGCCGCAGACGGTGACGCCCACCGGCGTCACCGTCCTGATCTCTGGCTTCAGCAACTCCGCGGTAACGCTCTCCGTGCAGTTGCTGAAGGCCGGTGTCGCGGTGGGGACGGCCCAGACCGTGGCGTTGCCCAACGTGCAGGGTACGGTGGCTCTGGGCGGTGCGAACGATCTGTGGGGGGCTTCGTTTGCCTCCAGTGACATCAACAACGAGCAGTTCGGCGTTCAGATCACGGCTATGTCCTCCTTCAGCGGCGCGCAGGCGCAGCTGAACAGCTTGACCGTTCAGGTGGGGCAGACCACAGCCAACGCCAACTTCAACTTCATCACTACCTTTGTGAACCAGAACGGCAGCGTGCAGAACCTCTCGCTGGATGCGGACGGAAACTTCTGGATGGAGGATGTCACCAACAATCCCGGCGTGCTGACACTGTTGTTTGGCGGCATCACGCCCGGCTCCTTCGCGAGCGCGGCCAGTGGTCCCGGTGTGGAGTACCTGGCCTTCAACAACCTGACCTGTGGAAGCGACGTTCCGCGCCAGTACACCGGAAAGTGGACAGATAGAATCTCCCAGGTGGGCCCCGGAGCTTCGCCGGTCTTTGCAGCCTCCAGCGCCTCCACCACCAACTATGCCATCACGAGCATCACCCAGCCGGCGGCCCGGAGCTGGGGGTATGCGTACTTCCTGCAGTCGACCGGGCCGGGTTCAACCTCACCGGGCAGTGTGGTTACGGTCTACTATGCGGACTCCACCCAGACCGGTGAAGATGCCACTCTGGTGAACGCCTTCAACAGCGGCAATGCGGTGTATCTGTACACATCCTTTACCGGCGTGGCGCAGCCGCAGGGGCCGACGACGGCGCAGGTGACCAGCGTGGGGCTGGCGTCGCCGCCGGGCCAGCCGCGTCCGTTTTATTACTACACCTACGTCGTCCCCACCAGCCAGTACCTCTTCTATGCCGGCAGCGGGAATGCAGGTTATACGGCCAACTACCAGATCACCCTGGCGACCATGACGACCGGGCCAGCGGTGCCGCAGCTCTCGGTGGGATCGAGCGCCGTGGTGACGGGAAGCTCCGTTGCGGCCTGGGATGCTACATGGCCGATCGCGCAGACGTTGAACTCCGGCTCGATGGTGATTACCCAGACCAGCCTGACCGGTGGCGTGGCTACCTATAGCTACGCGGTGAACTCCGGAGCCAATCCCACTGCCGGGCAGCTTGTCACGATTACTGGAACGCTGAATGCCAATGGAACGCTCAACGGCGTCAACCTGACGATTGCGACCGTGAGCGGCACCAACATCGGCACGTTTACGATCGATGGCTTTTCGGCCGTGACCAACTACCCGGCGCAGCAGGAGCAGGGCCAGGGCGTGACCGCAGGAACCGAGTTCTGTTTCGATCCGGGTCTGCTGACGCTGGGTACTTCCACCTCGCCGATCTATGGCAACGCCACTGGCGGCGAGATCGTGGTAACCGGCGTGGGGCAGTACATCAGCCCCGGCACCAAGCAGGGCGTGGTGTTCTTCATCACCCGCAACGGCTACTACACCGCGCCCAGCCCACCGGTGACCTTCGATGTGCCGGACAACAGCACCTCGATTACCGCTTCGAATATTCCGCTGGGGCCGCCGAACGTGGTGGCGCGGGGCATTGCGTTTACCGAGTCAGGATCGAACGGCGTTCCGGGAGGGAACTTCTTCACGCTGCCCACGGCGATCCAGTACATCGTCCAGGGTACGACCTACACCTGCACCAGCCTGTTCATCAACGACAATGTCTCGACCTCGGCGAGTTTCTTCTTTCCCGACAGCGAACTGCTGCAGGCTGAGGCGATCGACATCTACGGCAACAACCTCTTCAACCTGATCGAGATTGGCAATCCGGGCTGGATTGTGAGATACGCGGACCGCAATGCCTATGGCCTGTGCCAGAACAAGATTCAGAACTTCAACAACCTGAGCTTCGATGGCGGCTACCTGCCTGGCGGACAGTTGACGCCTCTGGGATGGTCGGTGCCGGATGCCTATGGGAGTCTGCTGGTCTCGCCGGTCTTCGGCAACAGCTACTACATCCGGAACTCCACAGCGGAGACGCTGGCGCAGGCGGGGTTGATCCAGCAGTCGGCGTATCAGGATGCGTATCTGCAGCCCATCCTGGATCCGAATACGCTCTACAGCGTGCGGGTGACGGCTTGTGCCCCGTCGGGCAACCTGGTGGGCAGCCTGGTGGTGGCGCTGGTGAGCCACGGCGTGACCTATGGGACGTTCACGATTCCCTTCGCGCGGCTCACCACCCAGATGCAGACTCTCACCGGAACGGTGCTGACCAGCGTATTCAGCACCGTTCCCACCGGCCTGACGCTGGAGGTCTACGGCAGCAGCATGGCCGCCGGAGCGGATGTCGAGATCGATCGGATCGAGGTCTTCCAGACAGACGTTCCTGTGGATGCGACGAGCGTCTACTTCAGCTACGCAGGCGATCCGGAGAGCGTGGACGCCGTCACCGGCGTGGTCGGCTTCACCAGTGAGAACCAGCAGCCTGTGAACGGCGCGGTGGTGATGTACGACACGTTTTATGCGCTGAAGCAGGGCAGCATGTACGCCCTGCAGTCCAGTGGCAACCAGGAGCCGGGCAACTGGAACGAACCAGAGGTGGCGCAGCGGGCAGGGGCCTGCGGGATCAACGCCTACGACTTCGGTGCGCAGTGGCTGGTGGAGGCATGCCGCAACGGCCTGTACCTGTTTGAGGGAGGCCAGCCGGGCAGGATCATGGAAGAGATCTTCCCCGTGTGGAACGCCATCAACTGGAATGCCGGCAGTTCGATCTGGGTGAAGGTGGATGTGCCGAACCGCAGGCTGTATGTGGGTGTGCCTTTACCCACACCGAACTTCTGGCTCCCCGATGCTCCGTCCAATCCCGATCCCACCTCGCCCAACGTGATGCTGATGTGCAACTACCAGGGATGCGACACCGGCGCCGAGATTCAGAGCATGATCGGAGTGCATACCACGATGTTCGGGACGCTGATGGATACCGACATGCGGCGCAAGTGGTCGATCTGGCAGATCCAGAGCCCGTACGCCAACGTGGTGAGCAGCAGTGGACAGGCTGGCGCGGCTGCAACCGGCGAGATCAACATCCTCGACGGCGAGGTTCGGTTCTGCAATGGAGTTGGAAACTCGAAGATCTACCGGTTGAATACGAAGCTGGAACCGGGTGAGACGCCCACCGATGATGGAGCGCCGATCAACTCACTCTATACAACCTATGGCTGGGTGAGTCCGGATAAGGCCGCACAGATGCCGCTGCTGGGCCTGTTCCGCAAGCTGTGGAGCTACATCACGCACCAGGTAAGCGGGGTGGGGACGCTGAATCTGCGTCTGTTGCCAAATACGCTGCTGGGCCCCACAGACAGCAGTGCTGGCTACTATCCGTGGACGCTGCCGGGAGGCTTTCCGCTCGCGGACCCGTGCACGCAGATCCATGAAGCTCCTTTGAACTTTGCGGCAACACGAACGTTTCTGGAGTTCTCCACCACCGGGAGGATGGAGATCAGCAATGTGGTGCTGGTCGGCAAGAGGCATCCGCACAACGTGGTGACGGGGCTGAGGTGAGCGTTGCGGCTACGGTGGATGTTGGGGGGGCACAAGTTGGGGGAGGGACGCAATGGCGAATCTTGATGGCGGAGAGTTGCTCTCAGAGGTGGAGCAGCGGTGGCCCAAGCTGGGGATCCTGCTGCGCACCAGGTTTCAGACGGCGGTGAATACGGTAGCGCAGGCTGCCGGTGTGGCCCCGGTAGGGCAGGTGAGCGCGCCCAGTTCTCCCCAGGGCGTAGATGTGGCGGTGGCGGGTGAGATGATGCATGTCTCCATTGCGGATAATGCGCCGCTGCAGCGCGGGATACGGTACTTCACCGAGGTGGCTAACAATCCGAGCTTTACCCAGCCAATTGTGATCGACCACGGGGCCAGCCGCACCAGCCATCCGTTTCCGCTGCCCACCATGGACTCCAACGGCAACACGCAGAGCTGGTATGTGCGGAGTTATTCGCAGTTGCCGGGCAGCCAGCCGAGTGTGCCTGTGGTGTTTGGTGGAACTTCTCCGACAGCCGTGCAGATGGCCGGAAGCACGAAGTTGACCTTGCTGCCGTCGACCGGGAGCGGGACGGCCAGCGGCAACGGCCAGCAGGCGGGATCGGGGTTGGGCAGGACGCTGCTGCGAGGCGCGCCGCCAGCGGCCAAGAGGACGGTATGACGTTGATCCGGGATCTGTTGCCAGAGGATGTGGCATTGCTGCGGGAGATCCATGCGCGGCAGGGGATCGATTACGCGTTTCCGGAGTTGAACGACGCCCTCTTCTTTGTGAAGAAGGTGAGGGTGGACGAGGGAAGGATCGTGGGCGCAGGAGTGCTGAAGTTGTGTGCCGAGGCGATGCTGCTGCTGGAGGGGGAGCAGGGGCCGCAGGACAAGATGAACACCATGCGGCAGTTGCAGGCGGCGGTGTTGGATGAGGCGAGGACCCGGGGGCTGGATGCGGTGCATGCCGCCATTCCGGAGATTGATTTTGATAAGCGGCTGGTGCAACTGGGCTGGGAGAAGGACCGCCCGGGCTGGCATCTGTGGACACGGAGAACTCGATGAGATCAGCAACAGGGCAGGCAGCAAACGCCGCAACGACGGCGGCCAATACAAGCGCGGGACTGGGAGCGGCGGCCAGCGGAATCTCCAGCACGCTGACGCCATTTTTGACCGGCGAACTGCAGCATCCGCAGGGGTACAGCCAGCAGCAGTTGAGCAGCATGCTCTCCGCGGCGGATGCAGGCGCGGGCGGGGCTACCTCGGCGATCGCCGGCAGAGCGATGCAGAACGCAGCGCAGACCCACAACAGCGGCAGCCTTTCTGCAGTGCTGGATGATGCCGCTCGGCAGCGCACCAAGGCTGCCGCGGACGCCAGTGAGCAGATCGGCGCGGCCAACGCCAACCTGCAGCAGCAACAGCAGCAGACAGCCGCCAACCAACTGCAGGGGTTGTATGGGACCAACACCAGCGGCATGCTGCAGGCCGCCGGACAGCAGGCGGGGGACATCAACGCTGAGACCAACGCCAACAACTCCGGATGGTTGCAACAGGCGACCGGCCTGATGCAAGGGCTGGGAAGCCTGGGATTTCGGCCGGGAAGGGGCTGACGGATCGCCGCCTGGCTGACCTTGGAAGACACTCTCGGACCGCGCAACGGTTCGGGGCAGCAGACAACCAGAATCTGGAGCCGAAGACCACAGCCCCGACGCGGGGCACTTCGTTTTAAGGAGCAGATATGCCCGCATTCAACGTATCGCCGTTCGGTTCTGCCGTGCAGTTGCTGTACGCCGGGGTTCCGGCTTACCTCTTCGGGAGTTGGGCGCAGGACCAGTCGCCTACCCAGATGTATGTGACCTCTGTGGCGGTCTCCTCCGATGTAGCGACGCTCGGTGTGACGGTCCATGGAGGTTCGATCCCGGCTGTGGGGTCGCTGATCAGCGTGCAGGGCACGGTCACCGGGAGCGGCGTGTTCAACGTAGTAGCGCAGGCGTTGACTGCGGTTAATATTGCCGCAAACGGCGTGGGGACGGTCTCTTTTGCTCTGACGGCTGCGAACCTGGCTACGACCGCGGACGCGGGTGCGGCGATCGTACCGCAGCCGGAGGTTCCCGAGGCGCTGAGCAGTGCGACCGGCGCGAGCGTGGCGGTGGCCATGGCCAACAGCAGCTTTGGAGGGGATCTGGACCGCACGGTGACGGCGGTCTGCGAGTTCACCGCGCTGCCCACGGCGGCGACGGTAAGCCTGCAGGGTTCTATGTTCCTTGATCCGGCCCAGTTTGTGACGATTGGCACGATTGCCACGGTGGCGTCTGGAGCGGTGACTGCGAATGGGCTAACGGTGACCGAGAAGTGGCTCTTCTACCGTGCGCTGCCCAGCGGTGTGACCGGAACCGGCGAGTTTACCTGCAAGATCACGGGGGCCTAATCGATGGCCATTACACGAATCGACCGGGTGGTGCAGACGGCGCAGGGGCAGGCGATTGCTGGAGCGCTGGTGTACTTTCTGACGCAGCCGGCCAATGTGGAGACGCTGACCCCCCTGGCCAGCGTGTACAGCGATACGAGCGGGACCCCGGGGAACAACCCGCAGGAGACCGACGGGCTGGGCCAGATCGGGTGTTACCTGGACAACACGCAACTCTATACGATGGTGGTGCAGGCGCCTGAGATCCTGCAGCAGGTGTATCCAGACCAGAGCTTGTCGGGTGGCGCGGGAACGGGCGTGACGCCGTTCGCGCAGACGCCGGCGGGGACGATCAACGGAACAAACACCGTCTTTACGCTGACCGTTGCGCCGTCAACCCTGTTGATTCTGCAGTACAACTCCGCCGTCCTGGTCGAGGGCGTGGGCTATACGACGGCGACTGTAAACGGGGTGTTCACCATCACGCTGGCCGTGGCGCCGCAGGCAGGAGATGTGCTATATGCGTTTGGACTCCTTTAGGGAACAGTCAGGGTGGAACCGGATGAACTGGTTCGGCGTTGCAGCAGAGAGCGGGAGAGCTGCGTCACTGCTGCGGAGATGCTGGCCGAGCCTGGCTGTGAGCCTGTTCGTTCTCTTTGGCTACGGCTGCGCGCAATCCGCCGCGGCGCAGGCGATCAATCTTGGCCCCCAGGTGAAAGGGGTCCTGCCGGTGGGTAACGGCGGTTTTGGGCTTGATACCGAAGGACTGACGGGCTGCCCTGCGGAGAACAACGGCGTGTGGACCGTCAGCGCGGCGAACTGCGCCACGGCTGGAAGCGGCGTGAGCGCCATCGACGGACCGTCCGGCACCACAACGGGAACGGTGTACCTTACCGGGAGCGCCGTCTCGCAGTCTGGCAACACGTTTACGATTACCAACAGCGGCGGGACGCTGACGACCTTTGATACGGGTTCATGGCCGAGTTGGCTGACACCTACGGTTACGACGGCGACGACCACGCCGACGCTGGGGGTAAGTGCGAGCGCGATTCCGGATGCAGCGCTGGCCGGCCCCCTGGTCAATGAGGTCACCGGACCGTCGAGCACGGTGAACGGAGATATCACCCTGACGGGTTCGGGCGTCTCTCAGTCTGGCAACACATTTACGTTCAATGGGGCCTGTGCATCCGGTACGTGCGTCCAGGCGAACGCTGCCACCTCGCAGACTGTATCGCAGACGAATAGCAGCTTTGGCGTGACGGTGAACAACAACAGCACCACGCTGGCGACTCCGCTGAACAACATGGCCTTGAGTCTGTACAGCAGCGGTCCTGGCTATTACGTGAACAACGGACCGTGGGGCGGCCATACCGGAATTGATATCAATTTCCTGAACAACTCTCCGGGGATCGACCATGGAATCACCGGCAACTTCACGGATCTAAAGGTGGGAGATGCAGCCTGGCAGTATGCCTATCTGCTGTTCTACGGAGGCACGTACTTCGGCTCTGACGAGGGTTTACAAGCGATCGATATCAAGCCGCAGCAGGTGGGGTACTTTCAGGGAAATCTTACGACTCCCAGCGCTGGGAATATGTATGAGCCCTCGAATCCCTCTGTGGCTACAGCCTCTGGCTATACCCAACTGTTTGATTGGAATGGGATGACATTTACGGGCTCCGGAGTCCTGTCGAGTGTCACGATAGGCTTCTCCACATCCCAGGTTCCAACAGCGCAGACCGATTACATTGTGATCTGGACGCCGGGAACGGGGAACAACGCCACGATCAATGCCGTGTTGCCTGTCTCCGTGACGGCAACCGGAGGAACCCAGACATTCACCTCTGCAAGCTTTGGAACGGTGAATATTGTTCCCGGAGAGGGAATTGGATTTTATGCCCCAGCGGGTTACGGAGCCGAGCAGGTAAGCTCAGAGCCCGGGTTATGCTCGACCGTTACAGGGACGCCTGTTGTGGGACCGATCACAACGGTTGGAGATACCGATTATTCTCAATGCGGTGGATCGCGAGGCGTGGTGATGGAAGCCTATCTGGCTCCCCCCACCACCGGATCAACAACGCTGGCAGTGAACAACTTTGAGTGCTGGAGTCACGCCCAGGGTTGTCTGGGACAATCTGGCTGGGAGTGGGCTACAGGCGGCATCCTGCTGGACATGCAGAACGCAACGCCGACGACGGCCACGTTCATCTCCGGGGCGGACGTGCTTGGAGATATGGCATTCAATCTAGGCAGCGCAGCCGTTACCGAGAGCACGGCGTGGGGGACTGTTTCCTCCTGCTCGCCGAATACCACCAACGAAAACAATCAGGTGGCCAACAGCGATACGTGCCAGATTACCCTGGGCACCAGCCCAGCGTCTCCTGGGAACTTTGTTGCAGGTGAAGATGCGTGCATCGCCGGATGGTATCAGGAAGAGGTGCCCATCACCAGTGTTGGAACGACAAGCAGCGGCGTTCAGGCTGTCACCTTCACAACCTTCCACAACTACGGCAGCGGCGCCGTTATCATGCAAGGCGGTCCATGCGGGCGGTTCGTTGTGAATAACAACAGCATCGTATCAGGCAGCCAGTATTTCTGGCCGGTGGCGTTCCAGGTGCTCGGGGCGACTTCTACAACACAGATTCTTCTGGCCAACTGTGTAACTGGAAGCTGCACGGATGGTGCACTTACTCCCAACCCCGAGCTTTTATACTCTGGGTTACAAAACTACTATCCAGTGTCGCTGACCCGAACCAACAACGTGGTTTCCGTGAATTTCAATGACGGTGCGACCATGGGAGGTGGCGGAGTCTACAGCTACCCGGTAGGAAGTACGATCAACGTAGCTGGATGCACTGTTGACACTGATCTGATCGGAACCTACACCATAACTGCAAACAGCGAAGATGCACTGAATCCCACCCTGCAATGGGCGCAGACTGGTAGCAATGAGGGGCCAGATACGACCTGCACCGTGAACAGCGGATACCCGGAGTTCACTTTTTATCCGGGGGCGTTTATCAACAGTTCCGCCAGTGCATCCGCAGTCAATGTCCAGCCGAATCAGGTTCCGTGGAACTCTGGTGACCTGATTCGAGAAGCACCGGCATCGACCTACAGCGAGAATGACATTGTGGATACGCATGGGCAGAGCAGTATGCCTTATAACAGCGAGGCTATGCTTACCCTGCAGGATCTTGGCCCGGCGTGGGTAAACTCCAACATTACCGTGACCAACAACGCCACCGGGGCAAATGGACCTGGAGGCACGATGCTTTATGCCAACGGAGGGTGGGTTGAAGATATCAGCCTTGCCTATCCGCCACAGCACAACGGATGCATCATCTGCACGAGGTACGCCAACCCCGGAACTGGATCTTACCCGCCCCCTTACTACCTGTTCAGCGCCGGTGGGGGAGGAACGATTGAAATGGATACTGTCAACGGAGACTTCGCATTCGGTGACCCCATCAGCGCTCCAGTAGTTGAAGGGGTGACTCGGCTATCCTTCGCGAACAATGTTAACAGTGGACTGCTTCACATCCTGCAGGAGAACCCCGGACCGGGAGGCTGCAGCGGCTGCGTCGCATCCGAGGGGGACCTGGCGTTCTGGAACGGTGGAGCTACCACACAGATGGACATCATCCCGAGTAGCAGCAGCGCACCAACAAACGTCTTCAAGATAAACAGCGCTACGGGGCAGATGAATCTTCCTGTCACACCGACCGTCAACAGTACGCCGGTGGTGGTCGCCAACGATTCGACCCTGACGGTAAGCTCGGCCACGCTGGCCGCAAATACCTGTTCCACAGCGGCATCGGTCACGATCAACGGGGTGACCACCAGTGGCGCAGGCAGCCATATCAGCTCGGGTTATACCTCTGATCCTGCCGCCTTGACTGGATGGGGGGCGGTAGGCGGGATGGTCTTCCACATCTGGCCCAGCGCGGCGAATACGGCGGAGTGGGAGGTGTGCAATCAGACCAGCGCCGCCATCGTTTACAGTGCCATCACGTTCTCGATTGGGGTGGAGTAGCCATGAAGACAATCGCAGGTTCATTGCTGCTGGCTGGTTCGCTGATGCTGGGGGGCAGGCAGGATGTGGGACCTTCCGTGACCGTGTCTGGGCTCTCCCCGAGTTTTATCCAGTACACCTACGTCTCGGACACGAATGGAACTTCGTCGGCGACGATCACGAGCCCCTCGATCAGCATCGGGCCTGACGAGTTGATCGTTGTTTATTGCCACTCCGCGACGACCGACAATGACACGTCAGGCCTTCCAACGGTACCCGTAACGGCGAACTATAACGGGTCGTCATTTACCGTGACGGGAGTGTACGGGACGGTGACTTATAACGATGGTCAGATGAATTATCTGTACCTTGGATCAGGCACACCCAATACGACAAGCACGTTTACCTGCACTCCGAACTCAAGCAGTGGGTACCAGGGGATGGTGGTTCTTGAGTTTGCGACTCCAGGCGCGACCCTGAATACATCTTCCATCAACGCAGCGACGAGCGCGAACTCATTTACCACAAGTGCGTTCAGCACAACGGCTGCTCCTACGCTGAACGTCTTCTGCATGGGTGGAACCGGAGAGAATGGTGCGTTTGCGGCAGGAGAGATTGCGGGTGTGCCGGCGACGTTAGTGGGGGTGGACCAGCCTTATCTTACGTCTGACGCGATGATTGGGTGCGAGTGGAACACTTCATCCGGCCTGATCAGCTCCGGGACAGGCTCGATGAGCAACGGGATGACGACGAGCTGGGTGGGGGCTCTGGCATCGTTTACGTATTAGCGACAGCGTCTGGCCTGGAGACCGGCCTGGCTGCGGAGGCAGGGGAGCGCGGCTCTGGCCGCGGATGATGCACCTGCGCCCTGTGGGGCTGCAGGTGCGGCAGTGAGTTGCAGCGAGGAGGAGACGAGTGGTCGTAGCCAGGCAGGTGCAGAACATAGGGGAGGTGCGCATTGCACTGGATGCGATCGAGACGCGGTTGAGCGCGCGCGATCTGGTGGATGCGGAGCGGCGCAAGGTGGATGATGTGCGCGACGCCAAGCTGCAGGAGATACAGACAGAACTGCTGCGGCGGACGGATACGCTGGAGACCAACTGGAGGAACTTCTTCGGGGATGAAGGAGCCTTTCGCATGGTGACCGCGCAGATACAGGCACACGGGAGCAAGATCGACCGTTTGATGGTCTATGGGGGTGTGGCTATGGGTGTCTTTCTGGTTCTGCAACTGCTGATGCAGGCGGTGATCCAGGAGTACTTGAAGGGGGCGCATTGATGCATGTCTACAGCCAGCAGGGGCTGGAGTTGACCAAGAGGTTTGAGGGTCTGCGCCGGGAGGCCTACAAGGATGCCGGCGGGATATGGACGATCGGATATGGCCACACGGGACGCGAGGTGCACGCGGGAGTGGAGTGGACCGTTGAGCAGGCGGAAGAGGCTTTGCGGAGCGATATCGCCGGATCGGTCGCCTTTGTGAACAAGGTGGTGAGGCAGCCGTTACAGCAGTGCCAGTTCGATGCCCTGGTGGACTTCTGCTTCAACTGCGGAGCCGGGAACCTGGAGAGCTCCACGCTGTTGCGCAAGGTGAACGCGGGCGACATGCAGGGAGCGGCGGACGAGTTTGGGCTGTGGGTGCATGATGCGGACGGCGAGCCTCTGCCGGGACTGATTGCCCGGCGTAAAGCCGAGGCTCAACGGTTTCTTGGCGATCCAGAGATTGAGGAGACGGTTGAATGAGGGATAAGGAGGCGCAGACACAGGTCATTGCCTTGGTGCTGATCTTTGGCGCAGCGCTGGCAATCAGCCTGGGCTCACGCTTTGGGTGGCATGACCTGGTGAGCTTTGGGCTGACCTTTGGTGGTACAGGTACGGGGATTCTGACCGGGCATCGCCTGGGCGGAAAGCAGACTGGTGAAGTAACAGCAAACCCTTTTCAGGAAGAGGAGACGAGCAGATGAGTTTTTTCGGCAGTATTATCTCGGATTTGAAGTCGTTTGCAGCGAAGGTGGAGTCTGCCTTCAAGAAGTTGTTTGGTGAAGCGCCGAACTGGATTACGGTAGCAGAGGGCGTTTTGACCTACCTTGGTCCGATCGTGGTGACGATTCTGACCGTTGGGGGCGGAGCGGCCCTGGGCGAGGAAGCGAACGCCATTATTGGCGGGATCAAGTCGGACATGGCTACGGCGCTGGCGACGGTGAAGACGGTAGATGCCGCAACCAGCCTTCCGAACCTGTTGAGCAGCATCCAGGCGGAGTTGCCCAACCTGCTGGCGGCGGTCCGGGTGAGCAATCCGTCTGTGGTGAGCAAGGTGGAAGAGTACACCAACGTCATCAGCACGGAGATTACGGCGCTGCTGAATGCGATGCCCTCGAGCGCCACTGCCGGCACGGCGGCTTCCAGCGCGAACGGCGCGGCCACAGCCGTAGCCTAGCCGGTGCGCGATGACCAGTGTTGAACGCATACAGATTGCCAGTTCCGTTGCGGCCATCACCCTCTGCGGGGTGGTGGCCGCCTGCGCGATCGTACTCGTCCGCAGCCTGGACCGGACGCTGACCCAGGCGAATGCGGCCCTGGTGACGGTAAACCGCCCCTGCGCTCCCGGCCCATGCGGGACGCTGGCGGCCTTTACCAAGGCGGTGACCAGGGGGGGCGATGCGATTGTGGCCACGCAGCTCCAGGAGCAGCAGATAACGCCGCAGGTGATTGCGGCGGTGCAGGGCCTGCAGACGATAGCGCCGCATGCCGACCTGATGCTGGATAGACTGAACCAGACAGCAGAGAATGCGGATGCGTCTCTGCGGAGCCTTACCGGAGGGATTGCACCGGTGCTGGATTCCGCCAACGCCGCAGCCGAGGACATCGATGCGACGGTGAAGGGGTTGCAGCCGGGTGAGGCGGCGATGGAGCGGTCGATGCAGGACTTTGATGCGCTGCTGCGGAGTCCGGAGATTCCTGCGACGCTGCAGGCAGCGCAGCAAGTGACGCGGAACCTGGACGCAACCACAACAGACTTTCAACAGAAGTTTCATGTGTTTCTTTTTCCAGCTCCATGCCGAACCTTTGGCTGCAAGGTGCGGAGGTCCTGGCCTTACATCCGTGGCGCGGTGCAGATGGTGGAACCGCTCTACTGGGGCCAGCAACTGGTCCAAGATCGCATGCCTTAGGAGAGTTATGAGTCAAGCATCCAATCCGATTACGCCGCTTACACCGAACCAGGTCGCAGTGCAGGAGAGAGAGGTGGCTCGTGAGGGCTTCGTCGAACGTTCGCTGGTGGCTATTGATGAGTGCGCCGATACGATGCTGGGCGGGCCGCCGGACGAGACGATCTCGACACGCGCTGCGATCGATGCCGAAGATGGCCGCGGGATAAGCAAAGCGGTTGGCAAGATCGTCTCCGAGGGGCTTGACCTCTTCCAGAAGGATCACGGAGCGAAGGCCGCGGCGGGAGATCTGGAGAGGGCGCAGGCCGAGCAGAAGATTGTTCGCTCATCGGGGATTGCGTAATGCGTGCCGTCTGCGAGTCGTGATCGATGGGCAGTGCGCGATGTTCTGGTTGGCCGCATTTGCCGGGGAGGGAGACTGAGCTCGGCGACGACGGTGAAGTAGATCAATAGGCGACGAGGCAGACCTGGGTAAGATGACCCAGCGAGCGAGTCGCAAGAGATGAGTGAAGTCTGCCAGTGAGTGGCGGAGCCCTGTCCTTCGGGACAGGGCTCTTTTCTGTTTAACGCCGCTTCTGGGTGAGAGTCTTCTGAAACGGTTGCCGCATGCTGCAAGCCCTTTGGAGATCAGTTGCGAAGGTGAGTTCGAGGTGATCTGGGTGCAGCGCGAGGCGCGGGGGCGAAAGCCCGCAACTCGGTCCACGCTATTGCCGGAGCGAGCCGGCTTCGCGCGACGAGTTTGCGGCGTAGCCCGGTCACGTGCGCACGGCGACGGGGACCGATCTGGATCGACAGAAGCCGCGCGCCGGACCCATCCGCCCCGGCATGGACATTGACACCAAAAACTCGTACCTTCTTTTGCAAGACCGTTTCCATTCCGCTTGTGGCTCTGGACTATGTTCCTCTGCTGCGACTCGCAGGCTAACCCACGGCCCGCGCACGGGGCCCGATTATTCCGTTTTGGCTAGAATCAGCGGGGTTCGCAGCAATGGAGGTTAGGGTGAAGAAGAACCACTCCGTTCCACCTGTCTGGCTGATGGGCCTGTCTAACCTGACGCTGGGCGTCGTTACCGGGATCGTTGCCTTCGCGTTGCCTCAACTGATGGCGGCGGAGAGGGTTCCTGAGTGGAAGATCGCGGCGATTACGGCTGTGGCGGTCTCGCCTTCATTCTGGTGCGTTCTGTTCGGCCCGATGCTCGACGTACGCTTCAGCCGGCGGTGGTATGCCACGGTTCTGGCGGGTTGTGCTGCGGTCTTCACTGCCATCGCTTTCCTCAGCCTCCATCGACTTCTGCTGCTTGAACTCGCCCTGACTCTCGCCAATGTCTCGGCCAATCTGTTTGGCGCGGCACTGGGAGGTTGGCTCTCGACCGTTATTGAAGAGAAAGACAGGAACATCCTGAGCAAATGGATGAATGTCGCGCTGATCGGCGGAATGGGCATCGCGTCCACGCTCGGTGGAGAACTCACTCGCCGTCTTCCCATCTCTCTGGCGGCTGGATTGATGGGCCTTATCGTCTTTCTGCCTACGCTGACCTTTTTGCTGATTCCAGCACCTGGACCCGACAGGCGCCTGGCCGCGGAGAGCTTCGGCCAGTTCAATCGTGAGGTCCTGAGCCTGCTGCGCCGCCGCGAAAATGTCGTTGTGCTGCTGCTCTTCCTGTCGCCGTGCAGTTCGTTCGCTCTCACCAACCTGCTCGGGGGCCTCGGTGCTGATTTCCATGCCAGCGCTCGCGAGATCAGCCTGGCCGGTGGTGTGGGTGAATTCGTTCCGGCAATCCTTGGTTGCTTTCTCTTTCCCATCATCGCCAGACGCCTGCCCCTGCGGTTCTTCTATTTGGCCAACGGTGTGGCAGGCAGCCTCTTCACGCTGGGTCTTATTGTTCTGCCGCACCTGACATGGACATTTGCATTGGCGGTGTTTGGCGAGTTCCTGTTCCAGGCGGTGGCGTTCTCCATCCAGATAGGGATCGTATTTGACGCCATAGGGTCAAACAATCCTCTGGCGGCTACGACCTTCGCGTTCCTGACCGCCGCGACGAACGTTCCACTCACTTACATGATGGTGGCCGATGGGCGCGCCTATTCCGCCGCTGGAGTGGCAGGAGCCTTTTCCGCCGACGCCTCGATCAGCATCGTGGCTTGCCTTGCCATGGGCGTCCTGCTTGCGAAGTTCTCTTCCGAAGCATCCAGTGGGGCAGTTCAGCCTCAGGAGCCAGCTCCCACTGCCCAACCTTCCGAGGGAGAGTGATGAAGCGGATTTGTTGGTTCCTGCTGGCGTGTTCGTTCCTGGATTCGTTGTGAGTAGCGTGTGGCGGAGATTGCCTGCTGGCTGGCGCGTCACCTATGGGGACGTACACTGGGTCCGATGAAGGAGTGGAGCATTTTCTCTGCAGGTGTAACGCGGGGCCTCGAGGCTGATGGGCGTTGTTCCCAGAGAAACGCCACCGGACGTTCGCTCCCGGCCATACAGCACCGGAAAGATGCTCTAAAGCGCGGAGTAATCTGAATCCAGACAGGCTTCACCATCAGGCCATCCGTACGAGAATTGAGGGAATATCGTGCGCAAAGATCTCTTTTCCTTCCTACTGCTTCCGCCTGGCCCTGCCAGGCCAGCCTCCGCCTCGGACTCTCTGTTTCCGTGTTTTATTGCCAGCGCAGGCGACTGGCTTTTTCACGTTGGTATGCTCGCCCACTTCGCACTCCTCTTTAGGTTTGCTCGTCGCCAGGATGACGCGTACCAGCGCGAGATTGAAGCTGACCGCACCGTCCAGCAGGTTCTGAATCCGGCTGCCATCCCTGACCTCCCGGCGCTCTCCATCCGAACCATTTACAAGCCGGCGAGCCAGGTTGGCGGTGATTGCTTTCAAATCATTCCGGCCGGGACCGGAGGTCTGCCGGCCGTCGCAGGGGACGTAAGCGGCAAGGGGCTACCCGCTGCCACCGCCGTTTCGCTCCTGGTCGGCACGGTGCGCACGCATGCCGATTACGCCCAAACTTCTGGCGAGGCTTTGGCAGCGATGGACCAGAGCAAGCCGGCCCGTACCGGCGGTGGTTTCAGGACCTGCTTTGTGATTCTCGTCGAGGCGGATGCCACATTGACGGTCGCGAATGCCGCGCAATGTGCTCCTTATCTGCGCGGCGCGGAGTTTGCGGTTGAAGGCAGCCCTACGCTCGAACTCGTAGCCGAACCCACTTGCAACGAGGGCACGTCTCGATTGAGCCATCACAAACAGTTGACCGGGGTTACGGACGGCGTAGTGGAGGTGCGCGGTGGGAAGTGTGAATCTCCGGGCTCTGAGCGCATGACTGCGCCAGCAGTAAACGCGGCGGTTGAAGATGCCGGCGCGGCACAGCGTCGGGGCAGGAGGACGGGATTACTGTGCCCGCGATAACGCCTGCAGTGAAAATGGAGGTCGCACCGACATGAAGACGATGTTTCTTCTTCTTTTGTTCTGGTTCTCCGCAAGTGTGGTCGCAGCTCAGGGGTTGGTCCCTCAGGCCACGCAATCCGGCGATGGAGTGGTCCACGTGACGCTGGGACAATCGGTGGTTGCGCTCACCGGTCCGTGGAGGTTTCAGATTGGGGACTCGCCGCTCGATCCCACGACTCACAGGTGGTTATGGGCGGAGCCGGGATTTGATGACTCTGATTGGGAGACGGTGAGCGCCGCGCCTGTTCCTGGCCAGTACGACGACCACACGGGAGACCCACGCTGGGTGAAGGGCTGGATGGCCAGGGGACACGAGGGCTATTCGGGCTGGGCCTGGTACCGTCTGCGCGTAAAGGTGGCTTGCAGGCTGGGAGAGACGTTGGCCATTGACGGTCCCACTGGAGCGGAAGATGCGTGGCAACTGTTTGCGAACGGACGATTGCTGGGAAGCTCTGGAAGGTTCGACCGTCAAGGAAACCTGCAGCGGATTTATTTCAGCAGGCCGCTCATGTT
>JAJZDM010000066.1 GCA_021806005.1 Acidobacteriota bacterium
CCCGCTTCACGTCTATTCCTGCCAACTGAACGCCCTATTCAGACTCGCTTTCGCTGCGGCTCGCTCACGCTTAACCTTGCTGACAAGAATAACTAGCCGGCTCATTATGCAATAGGCACGCGGTCAGACATTGCCTTGCGGCCATAGTCCTCCCACTGCTTGTAGGCACACGGTTTCAGGTACTTTTCACTCCCCTCAATGGGGTGCTTTTCGCCTTTCCCTCACGGTACTGGTTCACTATCGGTCAGAAACGAGTATTTAGCCTTACGGGATGGTCCCCGTGGATTCAAGCAGGGTTTCTCGTGCCCCGCCTTACTCAGGTACCTGCTTCGAGTCTGGATCGATTTCGCCTACGGGCCTGTCACCCTCTATGGAACCGCTTTCCAGCGGCTTCAGCTATCGACCAGATTGGTAACTCTACTTTTGCAGGCCCTACAACCCCCGAGACACCGAAATGTCACGGGTTTGGGCTGTTCCGATTTCGCTCGCCACTACTATCGGAATCGAGGTTTCTTTCTCCTCCTGGAGGTACTGAGATGGTTCACTTCCCTCCGTTCGCCTGTTCCTACCTATGTATTCAGTAGGACATACCTGGGTTTTGCCCAGGTGGGTTTCCCCATTCGGAAATCTCCGGATCAACGCCTGTGTGCGGCTCCCCGAAGCTTATCGCAGCTTGCCACGTCCTTCATCGCCTGTTTCTGCCAAGGCATCCACCGTGCGCCCTTAGTAGCTTGACCATAGAATTTACTCGCGCGCAGCAGGGAAAACACCCCCGCAACATCGAGCAATCTACGTTTTGATAATAGTCCACGCCTGTGTCACACAACTTCAATCTCAACTTACTGGATCTAGCTGCTGGCACGAATATTCTAAAGACACTCAACACTGATTGACAGCACTTGCTCACCGGAAACAACCCGAAGAGCAGTAAGCTGCTCAGCCTTGTAGTTATATTTACCCAATCTATTCAGTTGTCAAAAATCGTTGAGCGACACTAGGTATCGCTACTCGCCCTGGGGCGGCTTGAACATCTCTGCTCAAGGTTCAATCTCCACGCCGAACCGGCCTGCATGGAAACTCAACCTCAAGCAGCCTTCGCCTGCACTGCACAATTCCAATCGAGAATGGTGGAGCTGAACGGGATCGAACCGTTGACCCCCTGCTTGCAAAGCAGGTGCTCTCCCAACTGAGCTACAGCCCCTTGCTACCGGCAGAATTGAGCCGATCGTTGAGATAAGGTGGTGGGCCTGGGTAGATTCGAACTACCGACCTCACCCTTATCAGGGGTGCGCTCTAACCAACTGAGCTACAGGCCCGACTCTACAGCGCCGGCCAATCTCCACGTTCAGATGAAGATAGCGCCGGCGCGCAGGCTGCTCTGTCGTGATCCCTGACTTATACGGGAACCAAGAATCGAGCTCTCTCGAAAGGTTTCGAGGACACAGTTGAACGTGCATGGCAGCTACGCCGCCATTGACCATCGGTGTTGATTTAAGGCCATAAGGCCAATGCGAAAAAGAGAAGGTTCAGTTCAGGCTCATGCAACTTCACCGAAGCGAAGATGCATGGTACTCGGCAACGTCACTCTAACTCGGGCGGTCGTGAGACCGGAGCCGTCTGCATTCGCAGAGCGTTTTGAGTGTGCCGAGACGTTCTCTCTTAGAAAGGAGGTGATCCAGCCGCAGGTTCTCCTACGGCTACCTTGTTACGACTTCACCCCAATCATGAATTACACCTTGGGCGGCTGCTCCCTTGCGGTTAGCGCACCGACTTCTAGTGCAACCCACTTTCGTGATGTGACGGGCGGTGTGTACAAGGCCCGGGAACGTATTCACCGTGGCATGCTGATCCACGATTACTAGCGATTCCAGCTTCATGGAGTCGAGTTGCAGACTCCAATCCGAACTGAGGCCGGCTTTTTCCGATTAGCTCCCCCTCGCGGGTTTGCAGCGGTTTGTACCGGCCATTGTAGCACGTGTGTAGCCCTGGACATAAAGGCCATGAGGACTTGACGTCATCCCCACCTTCCTCCCCGTTATCCGAGGCGGTTCCACCAGAGTGCCCAACTTAATGATGGCAACTGGGGGTAAGGGTTGCGCTCGTTGCGGGACTTAACCCAACATCTCACGACACGAGCTGACGACAGCCATGCAGCACCTATATACAGATCCCTTGCGGGACGCCGATGTTTCCACCGGATTCCTGTACATTTCGAGCCCAGGTAAGGTTCTTCGCGTTGCGTCGAATTAAACCACATGCTCCACCGCTTGTGCGGGCCCCCGTCAATTCCTTTGAGTTTCAGCCTTGCGACCGTACTCCCCAGGCGGATTGTTTATCGCGTTAGCTTCGACACGGCAGGATTGGGTACCTGCCACATCAAACAATCATCGTTTAGGGCTAGGACTACCAGGGTATCTAATCCTGTTTGCTCCCCTAGCTTTCGTGCCTCAGCGTCAGTTATGGTCCAGTGAGCCGCTTTCGCCACAGGTGTTCCTTCCGATATCTACGCATTTCACCGCTACACCGGAAATTCCACTCACCTCTCCCATACTCAAGCCCGACAGTTTCCCATGCAGACTATGGGTTGAGCCCATAGATTTCACATAAGACTTGTCAAACCGCCTACGCACCCTTTACGCCCAATAATTCCGAACAACGCTTGCCCCCCTCGTATTACCGCGGCTGCTGGCACGAAGTTAGCCGGGGCTTCTTATATCGGTACCGTCATTATCTTCCCGATCGAAAGGAGTTTACACCCCAAGGGGCTTCATCCTCCACGCGGCGTTGCTGCGTCAGGGTTTCCCCCATTGCGCAAAATTCCCCACTGCTGCCTCCCGTAGGAGTCTGGACCGTGTTTCAGTTCCAGTGTGTCCGTGCGCCCTCTCAGGCCGGATACAGATCATCGTCTTGGTGGGCCATTACCCCGCCAACTAACTAATCTGCCGCGAACTCCTCTCCAAGCGCATTGCTGCTTTGACTCGTAAGTGTTATGCGGTATTAGCTAAGATTTCTCTCAGTTATTCCCCACTCGGAGGTAGATAATTCACGTGTTACTCACCCGTGCGCCACTTTACTCAGAGCCGAAGCCCCTTTCTCGTGCGACTTGCATGTGTTAGGCACGCCGCCAGCGTTGATTCTGAGCCAGGATCAAACTCTCGTTTAATCTTGGTTTGCTCTCCCCTGCCAGGACGGAGGTCCGCAGGATCGAGCGCCTCCGCTCGCTCGAAAAGGAGCGGAGGTTAATTCGTGTGAGAATGACACAACCAAACTTCAAGTCATCTCACGACTGGCACGTTCAACTATGTTGTCAAAGATCCTGACTGCTCTCGCCTAAGCGGGCAGTTTTGGATCAAGGACCAACGTTGGGCTTAGCCTCAACTTTGTGTCCTCGAACTTGATTGCGCTGTTGGATCTGACCGCAGTCCGGGGTCGCTCTCTACGAGAATTTTGTTCACCGGATCCGCTGCAGTATTTTGCGCGAACTTTCTAAGAGTATCGAATGTTTCGATGTTCTGTCAAGCTATTTTTTAGCTTGCCGATTTTTATCGCAACGCCAGCGCAGGATATGAATCCTATCGATAGCGTTCTTTCTCGCAGGCCTAAGAAAAGCTTCAAAAAGCGTCTCATCGATCCCGCAATTGCGGCTGCAACAGCGCAAATTATCAAATACCCACTGCGCCTCATAATGAGGTCGCGAAGCACTAAGCTTCATTTTCCATCGGCTCTACGCCTCAGGAACCTTCTGCAGTAACTTGGGCTTGGTACGGATGGCTCTCGGAGCTCTTATACCGCGTTCAAACGCTTGGACTGCGCTCCGACTTGCCATATAAGCCACAGAGTTTTACTCCGTTAGGCCAAGGCGCGAAGCTCATGACTACTTTCCAATCGTACCGCATCTTTTCGTGATGCGCAACTCTCGGACTTGATTGCCGCTCCATGTTTCCCTTGCGACTTTTTGAGAGTATCAAGACACCCGACAGGATGCAACCCCGCGCGGCGA
This sequence comes from Acidobacteriota bacterium, assembly GCA_021806005.1. GTDB lineage: Bacteria > Acidobacteriota > Terriglobia > Terriglobales > Acidobacteriaceae > Granulicella. Next base: position 4,001 of record JAJZDM010000066.1, read on the forward strand.
CAAAGCCCTGTGGAACACGGTGGAAATTCAGGAAAAGGGGGGAGTTTGATCCGGCGATGGTCCTAATCCAGATCCCGCCCTGGTCCCGGGTCGGATAGAATGCGCTTGCATGGAACCCACCGAGATGAACAAGTTCTCCGAAGAGATGCATGAAGCCCGCGAGGCAGGTATGCGCAATATCTCCCTTGCCATCAGCGTCCTGGCGGTACTGGTCGCCATGGTAACCGTCCTCGGCCATCGCACTCACACCCAGGCAGTCCTGTTGCAGACTCGGTCGGCAGACCAGTGGAACCTGTACCAGGCGAAAAAGATACGCCAGGTGCAGTTCAGCACGGCTATGGATCTGCTGGCGTTACAGCCCACCACCGATAGGGCCGGCGCCGATCAAAAGATTGAGGAATACCGTGCGCATTTGAAGAAATGGGCCGGGCAGCTTGTCGATGAGCAGCGCGAGGCACGAGATCTGGAACTACAAGTCGATCGTGCCGAGCGTCGCGCCGACCGTTATGACCTCGGTGAGGCTCTGCTGGAGATCGCTGTTGTGCTCTGCTCCATTACGCTCCTGACCCGCCAGCAGATCTACTTCGTCTTCGGCCTGTTGCTGGCATTCGTCGGATTGCTGGCCGGGGGCTCGGCGCTATGGATCCACTGACGGGATCTCGTCCTCGAGCATGGCTTCCATCAATCGATGAACCACGCTACATCAGGATCCCGGCGGCCACCCTACGTGCAGGCACCTGCAACTCCTACCTTGCGGCGAACATGGCTACTACATCGCGAAGGCTACGCGTTCAAGCTCGTGTTGGATATACTCCACCGTGCAACCCGGAACCTCAATGCGCGTAGCGGCCGCTCGAGCGTCCTGGTGCGAGACGCCATATCCACGACCACTGAGGAAACTCGCCACAATCTCAGCCGCCTGGAACGAGTCAACACTGGATTGCAGTAGTTCGCTGCGCAGCCTCATCAGATCGGTTGCCGTAAATTGCTCGACGCGGTTCGGGTTGTCCTCTGCATAGTTCATCTGGCAACCTCCAAGGGCCGACGAGAGCAACCAGCTCGGCCATGTGTTGTTTGAACATATATGCGCGCGAGAAGTTGCTACCCGAAGAGGGATTTCTTTCCTCGGATCATCCCTTCAACAGCCCTCCGATCCCAGCCCAGCCGGAAGCGAAACGCCACTCTTCCACCTGGGAGTCCCACAGGCAGAAGAATGGCTCGAAGCACCTCGCCGTTATTCGGCGTTCGCCAGGATCAGGTCCCCATCTCATCCTCGGGCAGGCACGATATCCTGTTGACATGGCTTCTACGATCACAAACAACGTTCCGCGGGTCCTTGATGGAATAGCGATTGCCGCGCAGATCAAATCTGAACTCGCCGAGCAGGTGGCATCGGCTCGCCGCCTGGGTCCAGCTCCTGGCCTGGCGGTCATCCTGGTGGGCGAGGTGCCTGCCTCACAAATCTATGTACGCAGCAAGGTGAAGACCTGTGGTGAGCTGGGAATTTACTCTGAGTTGCATACACCCTCGGCGAACGCAACCACCGAGGAACTGCTGGATCTGGTGGCCTCTCTCAACTCCCGGGACGAAATTGACGGCATCCTGATTCAGCTTCCCCTGCCGCAGCATGTGGACACCACCCGTCTGCTCGAAGCCATCGCTCCGCAAAAGGACGTCGATGGCTTCCACCCCATCAATGCCGGGAGATTGCTGAACGGATCCCCCGTGGAGAAGGTACTGGCGCCCTGCACGCCGGCCGGCATCATGGAGATCCTGCGCCGCAGTGGGATCTCCGTGCGCGGCAAGCGGGCAGTAGTGATCGGGCGCTCGAACATCGTTGGTAAACCACTGGCCGTCATGCTCGTGAACGCCTCCGCAACCGTTACCGTCTGCCATTCGCAAACAACGGATCTGGCCGCCGTCGCTCGCGAGGCTGACATTCTGGTAGCGGCCATCGGTCGACCGGGATTTGTGACCCCGGAGATGGTTCGCCCGGGGGCTACCATCATCGATGTCGGGATCAACCGCATCGCAACCACGGAAGATCTGGAGCGATTCTTCCCCGACGATCAGGCGCGCCACGCCAGTTTTGCAAAGCGTGGATCGACATTGGTTGGGGATGTTCATCCCGCAGCGTTCGCCGTCTCCGCAGCCTATACGCCGGTTCCCGGCGGGGTAGGTGCTCTGACCATTGCGATGCTGATGGCGAACACAGTAAAGGCCGCACGGTTGCGGCGGGGTTGATCACGCATGCTACGGGTAGGTCTTACCGGTGATCTCGGCAGCGGGAAGTCAACGGTGGCGCGCATGCTCTCCGAACGTGGCGCCATCGTTCTTTCCTCCGATGAGATGGGCCGCGCACTGATGCAGCCGGGACAGCGCCCTTTTGCGGAGATCGTCGCGATTTTTGGCCATGAAGTCCTCGCCGCCGACGGAATGCTCGATCGCAAGCGACTGGCGGAACTGGCCTTCGACGCACAACGGCCGCGCGTCAACGAACTGAATGCAATCATTCATCCGGCGGTGATTGAGGCCCAGGCGGCAAAGATGGCTGAACTGGCCAAAACCACACCCCATGCTATCGCTGTGGTCGAATCCGCACTGATCTTTTCCTCCCAGCACCTTTCACCTGGCGGCTGGCGAGGCCGGTTTGACCATGTTCTGGTGGTGACCGCTCCTGATGAAGTGAAGATTGAGCGCTTCGTCGATCGGATTGCCGCCGGACGAACGCTCTCCCCCCAAGAGCGCACGGCTCTGGCCATCGACGCCCGGCGGAGACTGCAGGTACAGCACCTGACCGACTACCCGGGCGATTGCATCGTGTTGCACAACCAGGGCGACGTGGAGGATCTGGAGTTGCAGGTCGATGTGGTCTGGAAGCAACTGCAGGAGTTGGAAAGGACCAACGCACGGCAGCAGCGCTAAGGCAGTTTCGGTGTAGGTGTAGAGAGCGACTCGACTTCGATGGGCGTTTTCCCCCAATGAAAACGCCACCGCAAACCCGCTTCGGGATACGCATCAACACCGAAAATGCCATAGACCAACTTCAGTGTCGCTGTCCCCGCACAGCAGGGCTACCTGAAGCATCTTCCCAATATCTGGGGTCCATTGGCTTGCACCTCTGCCAGGGTAGACGGAAAGGCACCGTCTTAAGCCCCCCCAGGACACTCAACAACAGGGGGAACGGGTTATAGCGTCAGAATCCGCGGGCCGTTCTTTGTAATAGCTACCGTGTGCTCAAAGTGAGCGCTGATACTGCCATCAACGGTCAGCGCGGTCCATCCGTCCTCCAGGACCTTCACCTTCTCCGATCCGATATTAATCATCGGCTCAATGGCGAGGACCATTCCAGCCTTGAGCCTGGGGCCCTTCCCCTCCGCGCCATAGTTGGGAACCTGCGGATCCTCATGCATGTTCTTGCCGATCCCGTGGCCCACAAACTCCCGCACCACACCGTAACCCTCGGCCTCACACATCACCTGCACCGCGTGGGAGATATCGAAGAGCCGTCCCCCAACCACCGCTCGCTCAATCGCAGCATACAGGGAAGCCTCCGTCACCCGAAGCAGCTTTTCCACCTCCGGTGAGATCTTCCCAACCGGATGGGTTACCGCTGCGTCTGAGTAGTATCCGTCCACGATCACGCCGCAGTCCACTGAGACGACGTCGCCGTCCTTCAGCACCCGGCGCTCGCTTGGAATTCCGTGGATCACCTCTTCATTCACTGAGGTACAGAGCACCGCAGGGTAGCCGTGGTAGCCAAGGAACGCCGGCTTGACGCCTAACTCCTTCACCTTTGCGGCAGCAGCACGCTCCAGATCCATCGTGGTCGCGCCGGCACGCACTACACTCTTCACCGCCTCATGCACCTTCCGAAGAGCGATCCCGGAGATGCGCATCTTCTCAATTTCAGCCTCGGATTTGATCAGGATTGCCATGGTCTCATGCGTTGGATGTTGTGATCTGTCGGATCGCGTCTGTCGGGGAGAACTGCTGCGGCATCTCACCTTGGCGCAACCCGTACAGCGCGGCTCGGATGGCACTTGTCACTTGATCAACCGGAAGATTGCCATCCACCTGGGCAAAGCGGCCTCCGTGAGCCTCGTAGTACTCAATCACTGCAGCAGTCTTGGCCTGAAAGGCCTTCATGCGCTCATGGAAGACCGCCTCCGTATCATCGCTACGTTGGGTTAGAGCAGATCCATCCCGGTCGCAAACACCGGCTCGCAGAGGAGGCTGAGAGTACAGATTGTAGATGGTCCCGCATACTGGGCAGCTGAAACGTCCGGTGATCCGCTCCAGCAGGACCTGCTCAGGAACCATGATGTTGATCGCAACCACCGGCAGCGCCGCATACGCAAGCTGCGCGTCCAGCCACTCAGCCTGATTGAGCGTGCGTGGGAACCCATCCAGGATGTAACCGCGCCGGGTGTCCGGCTGCTGCAGCCGAGACGCCACCATCTGGTTTACCAGATCGTCTGGAACCAGTTGCCCCTTACTCATCAACTCATCGGCCATCATCCCGAGCGGCGTCCGGTTCTTGCGATGTTCTCGCAGCAGATCTCCAGTGGAGATCTGGGGGATTCCGAACTCATCCATGAGTCGCTTAGCCTGAGTTCCCTTACCCACCCCTGGAGCCCCAAGCAGCAGGACAGGCCCGGGAAGTACTTCCTTCGGATTGGCCGGTGCCTGTGTCATGCAAACAAGGGATGATTCCGCTATCTTTGGTGTTTCCATCGGCCCGCTCCCGCTACTCGGCTCTCAGCAAGGGTATGGAAGTCGAGAAAAATGCTCTACCTTTGAGATCTCCACCGGCCCGGCCTTGCGCTAGGCCCGGGAGGTCCCTGCTCTCCAGGATTCATCCTGAAGCGAACTACCAGCTGCGCCGACCGCGGATACGGCCGGATTTTGGTGAGAAGCCCTCATAGTGACGCATGATCAACTGCGCCTCTACCTGCTGAACCGTATCCATCGCAACCCCGACCACGATGAGCAGCGAGGTGCCGCCAAAGTAGAAGTTGAGCCCCAGGCCGTTGGTCACCCAGGTGGGCAGGTGGTCAAAAAAACCGCCAATCAACCAAAGATGGTTGAAGTGGATGCCCGAGATCAGAAACATCGGAATAATCGAGATGGCGCATAGATAGATGGCGCCAACCAGGGTAATCCGCGTCAGCACATCGTTGATAAAGTCTGAGGTGCGCTTTCCCGGCCGGATCCCAGGTACGAAGCTGCCGTACTTGCGCATGTTATCCGCAATATCGTCCGCTCGGAAGATGATGGAGACATAGAAGTACGCAAAGAAGATGATGGAGACGATGTACAGGAAGACGTACCAGGGCTCTGCCGGAGCCAGAGCACGGAAGATAGGCCCCAGAAAGCTGGTGTCACGCAGCGGACCGGAGCCGAACAGACTGGCGTTCTCCAGCAGCATCGGAGCTGACAGGATCGAGGCCGCAAAGATCACCGGCATCACACCGCCGGAGTTCACCTTGAGCGGAAGGAAGCTGCTGGAGGCCTGCGTCATGCGGCGCCCCACCATGCGCTTGGCGGACTGTATGGGAATGCGCCGCTCCGATCGCTCCACGTAGACGATAAATGCCACCACGGCAACCATCATCACAATCAGTAAAACAATCGCGACGGGCGTAAGGCCGCCCCACGCCTGGGTCGTCGCCTTCTGATAAAGATCTGCGATGCCTCTTGGCAGGCCAACTACGATACCGGTAAAGATCAACAGCGACATGCCGTTTCCAACGCCGCGGTCCGTAATCTGCTCGCCCAGCCACATGATGAATGCGGTTCCAGCCGTCAGGGTAATGACGCAGAGCGGCAGAAAGGCGCTCTTGCTGATGTTCACCATCGTCTCGCCCGTAGCGGTGCTGGTCAGGGTTAGACCGATGAAGAAGCTCTGCACCACGGCCAGCAGCACCGTCACATAGCGGGTCCACTGGGTGATCTTGCGCCGCCCCAGCTCGCCTTCCTTCTGAAGCTTGGCCAGGGGCTCATAGATCACTGTAAGCAACTGAAAGATAATTGACGCGGTGATGTAGGGCATGATGCCCAGCGCAAACACCGTCAACTTGCGCAGATTTCCGCCGTTGAACAGGTCCAGCAGGCCAAGCGCTCCACCGGCATTCTGATTGAAGTACTGGGCGAGCTTGGATGCGTCGATTCCGGGGGTGGGGATATGTGCGCCCAGCCGATAGACCGCCAGCAGCGCCAATGTAAAACCGATCCGCTTGCGCAGATCAGGAATGCGAAAGATGTTGAGGAATTTCTCGAGCATCGATTTGCTGAGCCTTAGACCGAGGATTGGAGCCCGGAATGCGAGCTGAAAATTTTTGCCGGGAACTTGCGCCGGACGCCCTGTTGCCTTTGGCGGCTTCCGAATGTTCCCTGCTGGGGATCTCTCTCTATCTTACGCGCAACCGGGAAAACTAGAAGCCGAGCAAAGATCTTCCAGCAACGGGCCGGCGCCGGCCGGGACAGCGCCGGCGCGAAACCGGACTTTACGCTGCCGAGGAGCTCTCGCTACCGACCACGACCGCCTTGCCACCGGCCGCCTCGATCGCCTTTTGAGCCGCCTTCGAGAACTTGTGGGCATGCACCGTCACCGCCGACTTCAACTCGCCGTTGGCCAGCACCTTCACCAGACCGTTGCGCTTCTTGAGAATGCCCCGCTCCGTGAGCTTGTCCAGGGTCAACTCCGCCTCGTTCAGGGCAGCGATCGTGTCCAGGCCTAGAACCGCATACTCCACGCGGAAGATATTGGTGAAACCGCGCTTGGGAAGCCGGCGGTGCAGCGGCATCTGGCCGCCTTCAAAGCCCCGCATCAGACTGGAACCAGAACGTGAACCCTGGCCCTTGTGGCCGCGCGTGGCGGTCTTTCCCATGCCGGAGCCCATACCGCGGCCCACACGCTTCTTGTTCTCATTCGCCTTCTTGGGCGCCTTCAGATTGCTGAGATTTAATGCCATGATGTCCTCGCTCACGCCGGCTCGACTCACTGAGCGAGACCGACTCGCATGTTTTGGCCTCGCAACGGAGGCAGAGATTACTCGAGAATCCGGACCAGGTGAGGGATCTTGCTCACCATACCGCGGATCGACGGTGTGTCTTCGCGCTCAACGATCTGGTTCAGGCGGGTAAAGCCCAGCCCTTTGACGACCAGCTTATGCTTGACCGGCGTGCAGATCTGCGAGCGGAAGTACTGAATCTTGATCTTGGCGTTTTCTGCCATAACGAAACTCCTCGGATAGACTTACAAAACTCTCTGACGAGCCGTGCAGGCCCGTCGACTGACTGTCCCCGTTGAGGGACTGCCCCGCCTACAGGTCTTCAATCGCCTTGCCACGCAACGCGGCAACCTCTGCCTTATCCCGCAACTGCGCCAACGCCTCAAACGTTGCTTTGATCACATTATGCGGATTGGCGGAACCGATGCTCTTGGTCAGCACATTCTGGACTCCGGCCGCAGTCATCACCGCGCGAACTGTTTTGCCGGCGATAACTCCAGTGCCCTCTGGCGCCGGCTTCAGCAGTACCTGGCCTGCGCCGTAGCGGCCCAGCACCACATGTGGAATCGTGTACTGAGTCAGGTTCACCTTGAGCAGATTCTTCTTGGCCGCTTCGATTCCCTTGCGGATCGCCTGCGGAACCTCCTTGGCCTTGCCAGAGCCGTATCCAACCACTCCCTCGGCTGGATCACCAACAATCACCAGCGCCGCAAAGGACATGTTCTTTCCGCCCTTGACCACCTTGGTCACGCGGTTGATTGACACGACCTCATCCTTGAGGTTCATCCGGCCTGCGTCCAACTTCTTCCTGATTGCCATATTTGTTTCCTCTTTGATCTCTATGTATCTCCCCGGCACACCGGTCCGGGGGCTGCAGTCCGTGCTGCATGTTGTGGGGACGTCTTGGCGCGCCCTCTTAGTATCTTCCGCTACGGCCTTAGCCGACCGCTAAAACTCCAGACCTGCCTCGCGGGCAGCATCCGCCAGAGCCTTGATCCGGCCATGATACAGATACCCGCCGCGATCGAAGACCACCTTCTTGATCCCCTTTTCAGCCGCACGCTCCGCAATCAACTTACCCACGGCGCGGGCCGCCTCCACATTGCCACCGCTCTTGCGCTCCACACCCTTGGGCATGACCGTAGAAGCCGATGCCAACGTAACCCCGTTGGCGTCGTCGATGACCTGCGTATAGATGTGGTTGAGCGAGCGATAGACGTTCAGACGCGGACGCTCAGCCGTACCGGCCATCTTGGCCCGGATGCGCTGATGAACACGCTGGCGAATCTCATTGCGTTGACGAAGATTGATCATCTCGATTTTCCTTCCCTAAAGGCGTCGCCATCTCCTGACGACGTTCGGCATAGCTCTTGTCGCGATTGGCTTTTTCTCATCCCATCGCATCTTTCAGGCTGACAACTCCTGGCACGATTGCCGGGCGACGAATTACTTCGCACCCGTCTTGCCAACCTTCTTCTTCAGCTTCTCGTCGGAGTAGCGAACTCCCTTGTTCTTGTACGGATCCGGCTTACGCAAGGAACGCATATCCGCCGCCACCTGGCCAACCTTCTGCCGATCAATACCGGAGACGGTCAGATGGGTCTGCTTCGGGTCGATGGCCACCTCAACCCCGCTGGGGAGCGGAAACTCGATCGGATGCGAGTAGCCGAGCGTAAAGACCACCGTGTCCTTACCCTTCATCTCCACGCGGTAACCGATGCCGATGACGTCCAGTTCCCTCTTCCAGCCGTTGGTCACACCCTCTACCGCGTTGAAGATGAGAGCGCGAGCCAGACCATGCACCGCCGCATGAGCATCATCGGGACGCTCCACCTGCAGCACTCCGTCCTTCTCCGAGAGGGTAATTCCGGAGGGAAGCAGGGCGTTTACCTTGCCCTTGGGACCTTCGACGACCACGACGTTGCTCTGCACGGTGTACTTGACACCCTTGGGCAGCGCGATGGGCTTCTTGCCAATACGTGACATAACTGCAATCCTTGGTGGCTTGCGAGTCCCTCACCGAGATGAGTTCCACTGCAGCCGGCGATCATGGCTCGCCTCAGGCCAGTCGTGCTTCTGCTCGTAACAAAATGGAGCAGCGCTGCTATAGGTCCAAAATCAGAACCGATCCTGGAAACATCTCCGCCGAAGAGCCCTCAGAGAGATGTTTCCCTTACCAGACTTCACACAGAATCTCGCCGCCAACACCTTCGCGGCGTGCCTGCCGTCCAGTCATCACACCCTTGGGGGTGGTCATGATGGAGATGCCCAGACCGCCCTGTACGCGCTTGATCTCATCTTTGCCGATATACACACGGCAGCCCGGACGCGAGATGCGCCGCAGGTCGCGAATCACGGCCTCGTTGTTTGGACCGTACTTCAGGTACACGCGCAGGATCTTCTGGCCATCCTCTTCGGCAGCCTTGTAGTTGGCGATGTAACCCTCTTCCTTCAGAATTCGGGCGATCTCGGTCTTCAGCTTGGAGGCCGGAGCGTCGAGCTTCTGATGACGGGCACGGTGCGCATTGCGAATGCGGGTAAGAAAATCTGCTACGGGATCGGTAAGATTCATCGTTTTCCTTTCATCCCCCGTTCGCTCCTCGCGGGCTGCTTGTACCAGCGGGGAGAACCTGCGGGAATGTCTTTGGCGCCGAGACGCCGAACTTGATTACTCTCAACTACGCGCACGAGTCGCCCTTCAACAGGTTCGCTGCGTGCCACAGTGGTAGACCGTACCGGTTACCAGCTTGACTTGACGACGCCAGGAATCTCGCCCTTCAGCACAAGACTCCGGAAGCACAGGCGGCAGATACCGAACTTGCGCAGAAATCCGCGCGGGCGGCCGCAGAGTTGGCAGCGGTTATGCTGACGGGATTTGAACTTGGGCTTGCTTGCGTCCTTGACACGCTTTGCTGTAGTTGCCATAACGAATTACTCTCTCAATCTCACTCAAGTGGAAACTTTGGTTCGACGCCCGCAACAGCCACCGGCTGCTTCGGGAAGGATTCTGCTCGCCTTACGCCCCCTGGCGGAACGGCATACCGAAGCTCTTCAGCAACTCACGCGCTCCGTCATCGTCCTTTGCCGTCGTCACGATCGTCACATTCATGCCCTTGATCTTGTCGACCTTTGCATAGTCAATCTCGGGGAAGATCAACTGATCGCGCAGTCCGAGCGTGTAATTGCCACGCCCATCAAAGCTCTTCGAGCTTACGCCTCGGAAGTCACGCACTCGGGGCAGAGCCACACTGATAAGGCGGTCAAGAAACTCGTACATCTTGTCTCCACGCAGCGTCACCATCGCTCCAATCGGCATACCCTCGCGCAGTTTGAAGGCCGCGATCGACTTCTTGGCCTTGGTGATCACCGGCTTCTGGCCGGCGATCGACGCCAGGTCCGCAAGCAGCGGATCCATGATCTTGACGTTCTGCGTCGCCTCGCCCAGACCCATGTTGATCACAATCTTCTCCAGCTTGGGCACCGCCATCTCGTTGCTGACGCCAAGATCCTTCTGCAACGCCTGCTTGATGCTGCTGTGATACTTCTCCTTCAAACGTGCCGCCATTTGCTCTCTTCGCTTTCTCCACGGCTCCGGAGTGCCTCTTTGAGAGGGGGTACCGTTTCGTGGGGTGATCCTTCAAACCCTGACTACCGTCGAGCATCTTGCGCCCAATACGGCCAGCCTTACTTCCTGAACTTCTTCTCCGCAATCGCACCACCGTTGCTGCGGGCGATGCGCGTCTTCTTCGTCCCTTCGACCTGGTAGCCCACGCGGGTTGGCTTTCCTTCAGAGTCCGCCAACATTACGTTGGAGATGTGAATCGGCGCCTCCTGCTCCAGGATGCCACCCGCGATGTTCTTCTGCGGGTTTGGCTTGAGGTGCTTCTTGATCATCCCGACCCCCTCAACCAGCACACGCTGCTTGTCCACAATGACACGCAGAACGCGGTGGGGCTTGGGACCTTTATCTTTACCCGCGATCACCACAACCATATCGTTGCGCTTGATCCGGATCTTTGATTTGCTGGCGCTTGCCGGCTTGAATTTATTCGGCATGATCACTCTCTTTCCTCGGCGATCGGCGTTCCTGAGAACACGCTACGGAGCCGGAATCCGTCTGGAATCAGTTATGGAACCACAGGAAAACTGCTTCTAGATCACCTCGGGGGCAAGGGAAACAATCTTCAGAAATTTCTTCTCGCGCAACTCACGCGCTACAGGGCCGAACACGCGGGTTCCAACCGGCTCCATGGCATCGTTGATCACCACAGCCGCGTTCTCGTCAAAACGGATGTAGGTTCCATCCCGGCGACGGTACTCCTTATGGGTGCGGACGATGACCGCCTTGACAACCTTGCCCTTCTTGACCGTACCGTCGGGCGAGGCTTCCTTGACCGCAGCCGTAACCACATCGCCAAGTCCGGCCTTCCGTCCCAGACCGCCACCCAGCGGCAGGATCACCTGGAGTTTGCGGGCGCCGGAGTTGTCGGCAACTGCAAGGATGGTACGCATTTGAACTGCCATGATCATTCTCCTGGTTCAAGCTCTCGCCGGAAACTGGCTCGAGAGGTGAAACTCGAGGCCCGAGAGCTTGGCGGCGGGAAGCCGTTGCTATCTCGAACCCGCGACTGCGGGTGCAGTCATACAATCAACAAATTGCCGACACCCAAACCGTCTGCAGCCAGAACTACTTTGCAACCGACGCCTCATCCGGCAGGGCTGAAAGCGAGGAGCGGCGAATAATCTCCTCCAGAGACCAGCGCTTCAGCTTGGACAGCGGCCGAGTCTCGCGGATGCGCACCATGTCTCCAACGCGTGCGGAGTTCTGCTCGTCGTGAGCATAGAACTTCTTGTTGGACTTCAGCACGCGCTTGTACTTCGGGTGAGCCTTGCGCATCTCGATCTCCACAACGATGGTCTTTTCCATCTTGGTGGAAACCACCAGGCCAACCTTCTCTGTGCGGCGCGGCGCGGCCTGCTCTGCGGCGGAGGTGGTGACAGTAGTCTCAGCCATAATAGCTCCTTACTCCTTCTCTGCCTTGGCAGTTGCCAGCGAACGCGCACTCGCGATCTTACGCTCTCGTGCAATAGTCTTGATACGGGCGATGTCCTGCTTGAGGGTCTTGATCTTTCCCAACCCCTCCTGCTTTCCCAGGCTCTTGGCGAAACGAATGCGGAAGAGTTGCTCCGCCGCCTTGGCCTCTTCAGCCACCAGTTGATCATCGCTCATGTTGCGGATCTTTTCGATTTCCATAGTGAGTTCCTTCTCGCCTGAACGGCTTTACTTGGCGGCCACTTCAACCTTGAGGCCGGGGCGCACAACGAACGTGGTCTTCAGCGGAAGCTTGTGCGCCGCCAGCCGCATGGCCTCTTTGGCCAGGTCGACGGGAACACCTTCCATCTCAAAGAGAATCTTTCCAGGGCGAACCACCGCGACCCAGTGATCGGGCGCGCCCTTCCCCTTACCCATACGGGTCTCGGCCGGCTTCTTGGTGATCGGCTTATCCGGGAACAGGCGCAGCCAGACCTTGCCACCGCGCTTGATGAAGCGCGTCATCGCTATACGCGAGGCCTCAATCTGGCGGTCCGTGATATATCCGCACTCCATCACCTTCAGACCATAGTCACCGAATGAGATGTCAGAGCCACGCCACGCCTTGCCGCACATGCGGCCGCGCTGCTGCTTGCGAAACTTAACCTTCTTGGGTAAAAGCATGAGGAATTTCCTTTGAACAAACGCCTGGCAACTTCGCAGGAGAATATCTGAGGTGATGACCGGGGTCTCTGCCGCTACTGCCTGCTCACCCGCTTGAGCGGGAAGAGACAGGCAAACTGCTTGGGCAGACTCGGGGCCAAACTGGTTAAGTATACCTGAAATCCGCCGGCAATTGCACCGGCGAACCCTAGAATCCGGCAAAAGTCAGCCAGCGGCACGCCCAACAGTTGCGGCGCGCCCGGATTGGCTAGAATGCGCCGGCGGTGATCGGTGCCTGCTCGCGGCGCTTCTTCTGTTCGTAGATGTCGCCACGGTACACCCAGGTCTTTACGCCGATGATGCCGTAGGTGGTCTGAGCCTCAGAAAAGCCGTAGTCGATGTCCGCGCGCAGCGTGTGCAGCGGCAGACGCCCCTGCAGATACCACTCCGAGCGGGCAATCTCATTACCGTTCAGACGGCCCGACACCCGGACTTTGATTCCCTTGCATCCGAACCGCAGGGCTGAGTCCACGCTCTTGCGCATAGCGCGGCGGAAGCTGACCCGCTTCTCCAGCTGCAGTGCGATGCTCTCACTCACCAGTTGAGCGTCCAGTTCCGGCTTGTTCACCTCGAGGATGTCAATGAATACCTCGCGGTTGGTGCGCTTCTGGATGTCAGCCTTCAGCTTGTCGATCTCTGCACCCTTGCGCCCAATGATGATGCCAGGACGCGCCGTGCGAATGATCAGGCGGAGCTTGTTGCCAGGACGCTCAACCTCTACCGAGCTCACCCCGGCTGCCTTGAGCTTCTCGCGAAGCTCTGCCTTCAACTTGACGTCCTCGACCAGCAGCTTGTCATAACCGCGCTCGACAAACCAGCGCGACTTCCAGGGCTTGTTGATGCCGAGGCGGAATCCGTACGGATGGACCTTCTGTCCCATAGCTTCCCTATTCCTGAACCATAGCCGGTTGAGCCGGCGCGGTTGATACTGCAAACTTCCTGCGAAACACTACTTGTCCACGTCTCAGACGAACTGCGCCGGTTACTTCGCCGCGGCCGTCTTCTTCCTGGCTGGCGCCGTCTTGCCGGCGACTGCCTTCTTTGCTGCAGTCTTTTTTACTGCGGTCTTCTTCGCCGCTGGCTTACCGGCGCTCTTCGCCTCCACCGGCACAGTCGTCGGCTCAGAGGACACAGCTGTCTTCTTCTCGGCAACGGTGATCACCAGGTGGGAGATGCGCCGCTGGTAACGGAACGCCCGTCCCATCGGGGCAGGGCGGATGCGCTTCATCCGGGGGCCTTCATTGGCCACCGCGGTCTTGACGTAGAGGTTATCGATATCGACATCGAGCCCTCGCTCGTCGGAGAGATGCTGTGCGTTCTGCACCGCCGAACGCAGTACCTTCTCCACTACCGGCGCGATGCGCTTGTTGGTGAAGGCCACTGTGTTGATGGCCGCTTCAACTCGCTTGCCCTTGATCAGATCAAGCACCAGCTTGGCCTTCTGGGGGCTGACGCGCTGGAAGCGGGCCTCGGCGCGGAATTCGGGTGTCGTGGGTGTGATTGCTTTCTGCATTGCGATGTCCTTCAAACCTGCAAATCTGCTGATCCTGATCCGGTAAAAACTCGCCCTGTCTTACTCCGCCCCGGACGATACTGTCTGCCCCGTCGGTGGCTGCTTGTCCCTGGCGGCTACTTGCCCTTTGCGGTATCCGCGGCTTTGGCCGAGTGCCCCTTGAAGGTCCGCGTCGCGGAAAACTCGCCCAGTTTGTGGCCCACCATATTCTCCGTGCAGTAAACAGGGATGAACTTGCGGCCGTTGTGGACGGCGATGGTATGACCCACCATCTCCGGGTAGATGGTGGAGCGGCGCGACCACGTGCGCACCACCTTCTTCTCGTTGGCGGTGTTCATCGCCTCGATCTTGGTCATCAGGTGGGCGTCGATGAACGGGCCCTTCTTCGTTGAACGTGACATGATTCACTCCGATGCTGCAGTGCTGAATACGACGAATCTCCCAGCCTTGGGTCTATCCCGTTGCGTCCGGCGGTGAGACTTGGTGTAGCTTGTACTTCCCTGACTACCGATCTCTGAACCTTTCTGCTCTCCAGGCAGTCTCCCGACAGAAGCCGCAGAAAGGCGTGAAACCTTACTTGCCCTTGTTCCGGCGCGACACGATAAACACATCGGTACGCTTGTTGTTGCGCGTCTTGTATCCGCGCGTGGGCTGACCCCAGGGCGTAACCGGATGACGGCCGCCGGATGTCTTGCCTTCGCCGCCGCCGTGCGGGTGGTCCACCGGGTTCATGGAGACGCCGCGATTGGCCGGCCGGATACCCTTCCAACGGTTGCGTCCCGCCTTCCCGATGGAGACGTTCTCGTGGTCCGTATTGCCAACCTGTCCGATGGTCGC
The DNA here is from genome assembly GCA_021806005.1 of Acidobacteriota bacterium. Taxonomy (GTDB): domain Bacteria; phylum Acidobacteriota; class Terriglobia; order Terriglobales; family Acidobacteriaceae; genus Granulicella. The sequence continues at coordinate 19,122 of JAJZDM010000066.1, forward strand.
CATGCACTCCACCAGAACCTTGCGCGTCTCGCCGGAGGGTAGCTTCAGCAGAGCGTAATCGCCCTCCTTGGCGATCAGGTTCACCTGGGCGCCGGCTGAGCGAGCCATCTGCGCGCCCTTGCCCGGACGCAGTTCGATGTTATGCACAATGGTTCCGGTAGGGATGTTCTTGAGTGGCAGTGCATTGCCAACCAGAATGTCAGCCTCCGGTCCGCTCATGACCTTCTGCCCTACCTTCAACCCGATGGGCTGAAGGATATAGCGCTTCTCGCCATCCGCATAGTGCACCAGCGCAATGCGCGAGCTGCGATTGGGATCGTACTCAATGGTCGCCACGGTTCCCGGAACTCCAAACTTGTCACGCTTGAAGTCGATCAGGCGCAGCTTCTGCTTGTGACCACCGCCGTGGTGGCGGACCGCAAGCTTGCCCGTGTTGTTGCGGCCGCCGGTGCGCTGCTTTACAGACAGCAGAGGCTTGTGCGGCTTGTCGGTGGTGATGTCGTCGTTGACCAGCTTCGTCTGGAAGCGAAGGGTCGGGGTGATCGGACGGAATGACTTAATCGGCATGATGCTCTTCCTTTGCCGCGCTCTCCATAACTTCTACACGTCAGCGCGATACATGGTGCTCTTTACTGCGTAACTCACTGCGGCCGGCTGAGACGAGAGTCCGGACGGCCAACGCCGCTCCGCAACTCCCTGTCTCATCCCTTAAATCTCCGCTGCAAAGTCAGGAACCTTCTCGCCAGCCTTCAGGCGAACATAGGCCTTCTTCCACTCAGGAAGATACCCTGAGTAGCGGCCGCGCTTGCGCTCCTTACCCACAAAGCTGGAGGTGCGAATACTCTCCACCTTCACCTTGAACAGGGTCTCAACGGCCTGCTTCACTTCGGTCTTGGTTGCGTTTGCCGCTACCTCAAAGACCAGGGAACCCTCCACCTCACGGGTGGTCAGGGCCTTCTCGGTAATCAAGGGGCGGCGGATCACGTTATACAGGGTCGGCATTTATGCGACCTCCTTCTCGGCCTGCTTCTGCTGGCCTTCTGCTTGCTTGCGCCGGGAGACCGTCTTCTTCAGAGCCTCCGTCAGAGTCTCGAAGGCAGCCTTCGAGAAGATTGCCTTCTCATACCGCAGCAGATCATACGGATGAACTTCGGAGCTGAGCACCAGTTCGACACCGGAAAGATTGCGGGATCCGAGATACAGCCTCTCCTGCAACTGCTGCGAACTCTCCACCAGAAGAGCGGTCTTCTTCGCATCCAACCTGTTGAGCGCATCGCGGTACAGCTTGGTCTTGGCCTCCGCGACCTCAAAGTTCTCCACCAGAATCAGATTGCCGTCCTTGATCTTGGCTGCAACCGCGGAGCGCAGCGCGCCCAGCAGCTTCTTCCGGGGAAACTGATACTCGTAGCTGCGCGGCTGGGGTCCATGAACCGTACCGCCGCCTCGCCAGAGGGGGGTGCGGATTGAACCCACCCGAGCGCGCCCGGTTCCCTTCTGCTTCCACAGCTTCTTGCCCGCGCCGGAGACCAGCTTGCGGTTCTTGGTGGCATGGGTGCCCTGGCGCAGGCTGGCACGATAATGCTTGACCGCCTCCCACAGCAACGCCTCGTTCACCTCGGCGGCGTAGATCGAATCCAGTTCAAAGGACCCGACTTCCTTTCCGCTAAGATCCACTACCTTGATGTTGGCCATCACTCTTCTCTTTTCTCGCCGTCGATCGATGCCGCCGGCCGCTCTCTTGTTTCTCTGCGTTCCCGGTCTGTTCCCCGCGCAGAGTGTTATTACGGATTGCCGTCCGGGCTGCTGGCCGCGCCCCCATCGGCGCAGAGCCAGCCAGCTGGAAAGCTTACTTCTTCTTCGGCGAAGCCTTCTTCGACGCCTTGAGCGGATCCAGCGTACCGCTGCCTGCAAATCCGCGGCGCTCTCTCGGAGGAGCCTTGGCCTTGGAGACCAGAACGTATCCGTCCCGGGCCCCCGGTACCGCACCCTCCACCATCAGCAGGTTGTCCTCCACGTCAATGCCCCGAATCCGCAGGTTGCGAACCGTCACCTGATCCGTGCCGTAGTGACCCGGCATGCGCTGGCCAGGGAAGACGCGGGATGGAAACGAAGAAGCGCCGATGGAGCCTTGGATCTGGAACATGTGACCGTGCGCCTTGGGACCACCACCGAAGCCGTGACGGCGAACGACGCCAGAGAATCCCCGACCCTTGGAGGTTCCCACCACGTCGACAAACTTGGTCTCAGCAAAGATCTCCACGGTGATCCGGTCACCCGCCTTGGCCGACTGGTCCGACTCGCCGCCCGAGACCGACTCCAACTGAACCTCGCGAATCTCGCGAACCGGCGGCACATTCGACTTGGCAAAGTGGCCCGTCATGGCCTTGTTCACCTTGGTCGCCTTGACAAATTCCACCAGGCCGATCTGAGCAGCCTCATAGCCATCTCTGGCCATCGTCTTGAGTTGTGTAATCACGCACGGTCCAACCTTCAGCACCGTCACCGGGTGAACGTCTCCGCGATCGTCAAACAACTGCGTCATGCCTATCTTTTTGCCTAAAATCCCTGTAACGCTCATGCTTTCCTCTCCTCATCATGCGCGGCGTTGAGCGCCGGCACTGTAGGTACTGCCTCTTGCCTGAACTCTTTCAGTTGGTCTATCTCTGCCTGCCAACCGGCCCGGCTTCCATTACTTCGTAACTGTCTTGATCTCAACATCCACACCGGCCGGCAGGTCGAGCTTCATCAAGGCATCGACGGTCTGCTGGGTGGGCTCCAGAATGTCAATCAGCCGCTTGTGGGTGCGAATCTCAAAGGCTTCGCGCGACTTCTTGTCCACATGCGGGGAACGCAGTACGCAGTACTTGTTCTTGATGGTCGGCAGGGGAATAGGTCCTGCAACCTGTGCGCCCGTGCGCTTTGCCGTCTCCACAATCTCACCCGTGGAGGTGTCCAGAACACGATAGTCATAAGCCTTCAGGCGGATACGAATGCGCTGCTGTGCCATAGCTGATTCCTGCTTCTTTCCAACCCTCTCCTGCGAGGGCTCTTGCTCAAAGATCGCTTGGAGTGGCTACCGGCCGTCCTGCCTCTTGGCGGTCCGGTAGCCCTTTTTCTGGTTGTGGCGGGTAAGCCGAAGCTCACTGCCCCAATTCAACCGTCCAGCGAGGCATCCCTCGCCGTCCCTGCAAACCTACTTGATGATCTCGGAGATGGTGCCGGCGCCGACCGTACGGCCACCCTCGCGGATCGCGAAGCGCAGTCCCTTCTCCATGGCCACCGGAGTATGCA
>JAJZDM010000194.1 GCA_021806005.1 Acidobacteriota bacterium
GCGGCTGCCCCCTCGCCACTGCCCACCCCGTCGTTGACCGGACCGCTGCAGTGGCTTCCCCCGGCCGTCTTTGACGTCGGCCCGCTGGGCAAACTCTCCGCCAATGGGATCGTCTCCGGCATGGGCCTCTACCAGGACAATCATGTGCCGGGAGACAACATCGGACAGGCCACCCTGAGCAACGGCGAACTGTTCGTGCAGAAAGCCGACGGCCCCGTGCAGTACTTCATCCAGGTCGGAGCCTATTCGATCCCCGCGCTGGCAACGCCCTTCCTCTCTGCCACCGATACCGTCAAAGACTTCTTTGGGCCGGTTCCAGTGGCCTTCCTCAAGCTCCCGGTAGGCAAGACCACCTCTCTGCAGATCGGAGCCCTGCCGACCCTGATGGGCGCCGAGTCCACCTTCACCTTCCAGAACATGAACGTGGAGCGCGGCCTGCTATGGAACCAGGAGAACGCCGTCAACCGCGGCATCCAGATCAACCAGACCCTGGGCAAGTACTTCACCGCCTCCCTGAGCTGGAACGACGGTTACTACTCCAACCGCTACTCCTGGCTGAGCGGCTCGCTGACCTTTACCAAGGGCGTCCACAGCCTGGCGTTTGAGGGCATGGGCAACGCCGGATCCACAAAGTTCCAGACCGCCGCCACGCCGGTGCAGAACAACAGCTCCATGTACGCGGTGATCTACACCTACACCAAGGGCAACTGGATCATTCAGCCCTACTACCAGTTCAGCGACGTGCCCACCGATGCGCGGGTGGGCGTCACCCAGGGAGCCACCACCAACGGCGGAGCCCTGCTGCTGAGCTACGCCTTCAAACACGGCTTCTCCCTGCCCGCCCGGGTGGAGTACATCGCCACCTCCGGCAGCAACGCCAACGGAGCCGTCAACCTGCTCTTTGGACCGGGCAGCGACGGCACCAGCGTCACCGTAACCCCCACCTGGCAGAAGGGCGCACTGTTCGTGCGTGGCGATCTCTCCTGGGTGCACGCCGGCAGCTACACCACAGGGGATGCCTTCGGCACCCAGGGAGAGGCTCCCAATCAGATGCGGGCGGTGGCTGAGATCGGCATCATCTTTGGCAGCAATATCACCGGGAAGTAACCCCGGCAAGGCCCTGCTCACGCTGCAGGCTCAGGCTGCACTCCCCAAGGGGCACGGCTCATGCCGTGCCCTTCTTCTTCGTCGCAGACTGAGTTAAACCGCTTCAGTCCATTCTTTCTTCTGGAACGGAACCGCTTTAACAGCTATTCTGTTTCGGGCCCTTGAGGGCCCCGTGGAGGGGTGGATGAAAAAAAACGTCGGGTTTCTCTTTACCGCAGCGGTGACTCTATTGTCTTCGGCCCTCGCCGTACCAGGCGTCATCGCCCAGGCACCAACCCAGCCGGCAGCCCAAACTTCTACCCAGCCGCCCTATCTGAACACGCAGTTGCCCGCAGAAGAGCGCGCCCGGGACCTGGTCAGCCGCATGACGCTCCAGGAGAAGGCCTCACAGCTCGTCAATCAGGCGCGCGCCATTCCCCGCCTCAAGGTTCCAGCCTACGACTGGTGGAGTGAGGCGCTGCACGGCGTCGCCGTGGACGGCACCACCGAGTTCCCGGAGCCGATCGGCCTTGGAGCCACCTTTGACCCAGCCACCATCCACACCATGGCCGCCGCCATCGGCACCGAGGCTCGCGTCGTCCACCAGCAGTCCGAGCAGGATGGCGCCTCCAGAATCTTCCACGGCCTGGACTTCTGGGCGCCCAACGTCAACATCTTCCGCGACCCCCGCTGGGGCCGCGGCCAGGAGACCTACGGCGAAGACCCCTTCCTGACCGCGCAGATGGCCGTCTCCTTCGTCACCGGCATGCAGGGCGACAACCCGAAGTACTATCGCGTCATCGCCACCCCCAAGCACTTTGACGTGCACAGCGGCCCGGAGCCAACCCGCCACTTTGCCGACGTGGATGTGAGCCGCCACGACGAAGTCGACACCTACCAGCCTGCCTTCCGCGCCGCCATCGTCCAGGGCAAAGCCGGCTCGATCATGTGCTCCTACAACGCCGTCAAAGGGCAGCCCGCTTGCGCCAACCAGTATCTGCTGCAGGATCTGCTGCGCGGCCATTGGGGCTTCCAGGGCTACGTCGTCTCTGACTGCGACGCCGTCCAGGACATCTACAACTTTCACCACTATCGTCCCACCCAGGCGCAGTCCACCGCCATCTCCATGGAGCGTGGCATGGACAATGAGTGCGCCGACTTCATGGCCAAGGTAAAGGGCGACGCCGACTACCGGCCCTACATCGATGCCGTACAACAGGGCTACCTCAGCCAGAGCGCCATGAACACCGCGCTGGTGCGCCTGTTTACCGCGCGGATCCGGTTGGGCATGTTTGACCCACCCTCCCTGAACCCCTACGCCAAAATTGACCCCAGCCAACTGAACAGCCCCGCGCACCGCGAACTGGCCCGCAAACTCGCCGATGAGTCCATGGTGCTGCTCAAGAACGACGGTACGCTTCCCATCCAGCCCAGCGTCCACAGCATCGCCGTCGTCGGACCCCTGGCCGACCAGACCAACGTCCTGCTCGGCAACTACAACGGCATTCCCAAACACACCGTCACCATGCTCGAAGGCCTTCGCGCGGCGTATCCCGGGGTTGCGATCACCTACGTCCCCGGCACCCAGTTCCTGCTTAACCAGGGAATCCCCGTTCCAGCCGATCGGCTCTCCACCCCTGACGGCAAACCCGGCCTGCTGGCCGAGTACACCAACGGCGAGAACCCCGAGCTCTCCAACCAGACCTCAGCCAAACCCTTTGCCCAGCGCATCGAGCCTCAGGTCGATCTCAGCCAGGCCAACCTGCCCGCCGCTGCCGCAGGCAAGAAGCAGATCAACGTTCAATGGACCGGTGTCCTCCATCCGGCGCAGACCGGCGATTACCTGCTCGGCGCACGCTGCAACGGTCATATCTCCGTCAAGGTGGACGGCAAGACGATCGCCGACGAGTGGAGAACCCACGGCGTCGAATCCAAACTGGGCCGCATCCATCTCGAGAAGGGCGCCCCCGTGACGCTTCAGGTGGAGTACACCAACCTGAAGGGCGTTCCACCCCTGGCCCAGCTCCTCTGGGCGCCGGTGGACTACACCCCCTCGCCGGCTGCCGTTGAAGCTGCAGACAAGGCTGACCTGGTGATCGCCGTGGTCGGCATCACCAGCCAGCTTGAAGGCGAGGAGATGCCGGTCAGCGAGCCCGGATTCCTCGGCGGCGACCGCACCAGCCTCGATCTGCCCCAACCCGAAGAGGCTCTGGTGGAAGCCGTCGCCGCAACCCACAAGCCCCTGGTGGTGGTACTGATGAACGGCAGCGCGCTGTCAGTGAACTGGATTCAGCAGCACGCCAACGCCGTCCTGGAGGCCTGGTACTCCGGCGAGGAGGGCGGCGACGCCATCGCCGACACCCTCAGCGGCAGGAACAATCCCGCCGGTCGGCTGCCGGTGACCTTCTATAAGGACGTCAGCCAGCTTCCCAACTTTGAAAACTACTCCATGGAGAACCGTACCTACCGTTACTTCACCGGCCAGCCGCTCTATCCCTTCGGCTACGGTCTGAGCTATACCACCTTCGCCTACAGCCATCTCTCCCTGCCCGCTTCGGATCAGGCCGGCTCTCCGCTGGATGCCTCCGCCACGGTCACCAACACCGGCAAGGTGGCCGGCGATGAGGTGGTGCAGCTCTACCTGAAGTTCCCG
>JAJZDM010000067.1 GCA_021806005.1 Acidobacteriota bacterium
CTGCCCGGGGAATAGGGCTGGGACAGCGAGTAGACTCCGGAGCATGGTGCGGCGGGACAACTCCGGTGTGCTGCTTGTCTCGCTGGTCTTCCGTTCATTGAGCGCCATTGGCACCTCCCAAATTGTGCTTGCAACTCCTTATGATGCTCAAACCCGGTGGCGGACGGCTCCGATTATTGATCCGGCGTGGAAGGACTGCGTTTACGCGGCGCAGGTGACGTCTTTCTGACCGAAGTAGCTTTCCACTCGCTCGGGCTGCTTCTGGATGCTGCGCAGGGCTCCGACGGCGGTGCGGGTGAGGGCCAGTTTGTTCCTGGCCGGAGCAGCTTTGTGACGAGCTGTTTCAGATCAGCGTTGAGCAACTCGTCCGGGTTCAACTCCGGCGAGTCACTGGGAAGATAGAAGACGGCGATCTTCTCTTGGTTGTCCGCAAGCCATTTCTTCACCGCCTTCGAGTGATGCACGCGCAAGTTATCCAGGATCAGGAAGACTCTCTTCTCCCGTCCATCCACCAGACGCTTCATGAAGCTGATCAGTATCTTCGCGTTCAGCGCTCGGGAGAAGACCTTCCAGCGCATCTGCCCCTTGTTGGTGACCGTCGAGATCACACTCAGTTTCGAGCGGTTGGCGTTGGCCAGCACCGCCGGTGTCTTGCCTTTCGGCGCATAGCCCCGGCCACGCACGTCGTCGGAACGTAAGCCCGTTTCGTCGCCCCACTGGATCCAGGCACCCTCTATTTTCGCGGCTTAGGTGATCTTCGGATACTCCTGGTTGACCCACCGATCGACGGCGGCAGGGTCTGCTCATAGGCTTTCTTCAGCGGCCGTTGCGGAGTGAATCCCCAGCGCTTCAGGTACTTGCCCATGTTGCGCACCGTGAGCCGTACTTCGTACGCCACCTCGATCAACTCGCTCACCGCCTGGCGCGCCCACAACGTGTAGGTCAGCTTCAACTGGTCGGGAACATGGTCGCGAATCAGTCGCTGCGTTTCCCGTTCCTGCTCCCGGCTCAACGCCCGCCCTGCCCCCCGCGGCCGATGCCCATGGCGTACCGTCACTGCAGGCCAGCCGCCCTGCCGATACGCCTTGACCGCTCCCCACACTGTGCGCACGGCCAACTCGCACTGCTCTGCCGCCGCAGCGATGGTCGTCCCGCTCTGAACCATCTCCACTGCCCGCCGACCCGCTCATTCAACGCCCCACTCATCGATTCCGTCCGCTCAAGTAATTTACGAGAGAACTCCAGTTTCAACTGGTAGTGATTTCCGGGGGCACGTCACATGCCACCATGCTTCGCAGCACCTGTACCTCCGTTTCGCTCACGGCAGGCCAGCCGGGCTCTTACTCAATTGAGAATGCCGAGCGCCAGAGGCAACCCCCAAACCGTCTACGTCTGAACCACAATCCTTCTCATGAATTCAGAAGCGCGCCAGACTCTTGAGGCATCAACCCTCCGAACTCTTCAGGAGCAAATTGGGATAACGCTATTGCTGTGTGCGCACAGTGGATGGCGCACCCCCAGCGGAACTCGCGCGAATCCTCATATACTCCCTGATCTCTTTCTGAGAGTCTGAATTGTCACCAAGCCTTCTATAAAGGCGGCCAAGAGCAAAGTGTGGCTCAGCATAATCTGGATCCAGGTGAGCGGCCTCTTGAAACTGGCTTATCGCAGCTGTTGTCTGCCCCTTACGTTCAAGAATATTTCCTAACCGAAAGTGGGCTGAGGGAATCTTCGGATCTAGTTTAATGGCCATCAGCAGATTTCTTTCTGCTTCACCAGTCCGATTCAGGAACATGAGCGTTGCTGCCAAATCTAAATAAGGCCATGCGTTGGGATGATGTGATTTTCGATCCAACTCAATCGCCCTGTTGTAGCTATCGATCGCTTGAGCATTCTGATTCAGGAAGTAGTAACAAAGACCTAGGCTATCGTAAGCTCGCGCCATTCCCGGAGCCAATCGGATAGCAGTTTTGAAGTTCAGGATCGCATCATTATAGAGATGACCGTCATAGTTCAGCCGTCCCAGCCAATAAGCGTAGATGGGTTGCGTCTCATTCTGTGCGGCCAAAGACTTAAGTACTCCCGTCGCCCAATCGGAATGGCCAATGCGAATGTAGGCCATCGCTAAAGAAAATCTTACCTGCGGATCCAGCGGTGTGATTGCTTCAGATTTTGTCCATGCAACAGCTGCGTTCAGATAGTCGTGATCTAAGAAATAAATCGCCCCAATGAAATCGAGTAGACGAACTTTGCGCGTAGGATGGGGATCGGTTGCGATCTCAGACAGAAGGAGCGTTTCTGCAGCGATGTAATCGTGTGTCCCTAGCATCTCCTGCAGCTTTGAGGTCTTGGATGCCGACAGCCCAAGCAATTCGACACGGGAAACGCTCTGCACCGCTCGTTCCTCGTCCCCTTGGCCCTGTGCTGTTCTGCTCGGGAAGGTCAGCAGGAGCGCAAAGCCCACGACAATCCCCTTGTATGCCATCCTCTTCATGCCTTAGAATTATATGTGAGTTTCTTCGGATGCTTACATCCCACTGGATAAATCGACGAAGGCGGTTGTTTTCGTGGAGAAACTTGGTGCCCGCATTGCTTGCCTGCTGGGTGGGAGTTTTCCTCATCGCGCCCCGTGCCTGCGCACATGAGTTGAACACAGTCTATCGTGATACCGTCCTGACAATTCAGAAGCACATTCAGGAAGGCGATCTGGATGGCGCTCGTACTTTGCTTTCCGCAGCTCTGGAACGGTATCCCTCGGATGGTGGTTTGGAGAACCTACTCGGTGTCATCGATATTCAGCAGGGAGATGTAACGGGCGCGCGACAAGCCTTTTCTGAGTCGATAAGGCATAGCCCAAAACTCATTAGCGCATACCTCAATCTGGGACGCCTTTCCATGGAAGACGGAAGTCTGCGCCCTGCTCAACTTCAAGAGACGATCCGTCAGTATGAAACAGTGCTACAGCTTGATCCGGATAATTCAGAGGCTATCATTCGGTTGGCTGCTTTGCTCATGTGGCAATCCAAGTATCAAGCTTCACTTAAAACTCTATCGAAGCTGAACTCTCAAGAGCGCCAGCAGCCTGGCGCTGAAGCCGTGGCCTGCCTAGATGAGCTTTCAATTGGAAACAAAAAGGCGGGGGACATCATCGCCGCTTCGGTAATCTCAAACGCTGGGCTCACAGAGCAGGATGTAATGATGGTTCTTCCTACCCTGCGTGCAGCACACCGTGCTGATCTGGTAGAGGCTTTCCTGTCTAGCGTGGCGGCGTCCGAGCCCCTTTCTCCTGCTGGCCTCCGCGTGCTTGGCCTAGCTCAGGAGGCGGAAGGGAAGCCGCAAAAAGCACGAACCACCTTGGAGCGTGCTTTTGCGTTGGATAACTCTGATCTTGCTCCGCTTGAAGATCTTGCCCGCATCGCTGTTGCAACTCAGGACTACAAGGGAGCTCTGGGCTACCTTGCGCATGCCAGAGATCTCCAGCCGAACGACGCGAGTCTTGCATACGAGTTTGGGGTCGTCTGTCTCAAGCTTCATTTGCTCGGTGAGACGATCAAGGCGATGGGTGACGCCGTCAAGCTTGCTCCTAACGTTCCCGATTACAACCTTGGCATCGGGACGGTTTTGACCTTTGCCCAGGAATCCTCTCAAGCATTGCCCTATCTCAAGACCTATCATCAATTGCGCCCAACGGATCCGGCAGGAATCCTTGAGTTAGCAATAGCATATTTCGAAAGCAACGATCTCAAGAATGCCTCTATTTGGCTCAACAGAGCAGCAAGGATTCCAGGCACCGCAGCTCAAGCGCGTTACTATCTCGGCAGTATCCTGAGAAGGCAGGGAGACATGAAGGACGCGGTGGCACAGTTATCCTCATCAGTGGCATTGAACCCTGACCAGCCGGACACATACGCCGAACTGGGCGAAATATACATGGAAATGGGAAAGTATTCCGAATCGCAGACAGAACTGAATCGCGCGATTGCGCTAAATGAAACCAGTTATGCGGCCAACCTCGCCTTGCTGCAGCTGTACTCGCGCACAGGGGATGCACGGCGCGCAGAGCAGCTAAAGGTATTCGAGGCAATTCGGGAGAATAACCAAGAGCAGTACAAGGAAGCCATGCGAGTTATAGAGGTTCGTCCTCGTGATGGGTTACATCCCTAAACTTCTGTAGAAACATCTGAGATTGCTTTGAAGGACATCTCCCGCTCCAACCTGGAAGTGGCGAGCATAGCTTAGTTGCGTTTCCACTTATCGCCCCTAGGTAGTGTCCTATGGTTTTCTAAACAAGCGTGAACACCTCACCGCTCAGGCCTCACTTTGCCGTAACCTTGAGAAGCAGCACGGCGTGCGATGCCACATTCGCAGTGTATGAGCCATTCTTAAAGCTGACATCTTGATGCAACCACAAGTCACGGGCTTCTTTGACAGGGCCACTGAGCCCCAACTCATTCGCAGTAACCGTAGCCTGGGCTCCAGATGGGCCGAGATTGACCACACCCACAGCTACACTGCCATCAGCCAGGTGCTTGATCCAAGTTTCAAAGTTGCCGTCTTTGACCGGAGAAGCCTGTTTACCCAATGGGTCTTGATCGACTGCGATGACTTCCTTATTCAGCAAGATCGCTCTGGTCGCATCGCTCATATTGCGAATGTCATTGCCGGCCAAGAGAGGCGCAGCAACCAATGCCCATAGACTCATATGCGTTCGGTATTCATCATCGGTCATACCACCGTTGCCAATTTCCAGCATGTCAGGATCGTTCCAATGTCCCGGACCAGCGTACGGTGCTGTGGGTACTTGTTTCTCGACGTTAGACATCATGCTGGTCCAATTATCCTGTATGTCACCTGTCGTGCGCCATAGATTAGCACCCACGCGCGCGCCCCAGGTTTGAACCTGACCCCTGCCATATTCACATTGACTATAAACGATGGTGCGGCCTGTTGCTTCCAATGCTGCTCCCATCTCCTGGTATACCGGGCGGAGTTCGCTATCTCTATAAATTAATCCCGCACTGCACCAGTCGTACTTCAAATAATCAATGCCCCAAGACGCAAACGTCCTGGCGTCTTGTTCTACATGCCCATAACTGCCTGGGTATCCCGCGCAGGTTCGGGGACCGGGCGAGGAGTAGATGCCCAGTTTTAGCCCCTTGGAATGAACATAATCCGCGAGGGCCTTCATATCCGGAAATTTAGAGTTTGGCTGAATGTTGCCTTGTGCGTCCCTCACTCCTTCCCAAGTATCGTCAATGTTCACATAGAGATAGCCAGCATCGCGCATGCCGCTCGAAACCATGGCATCGGCGATGTCCCTCACCAGCTTATCGTCGACCCTGCCCTCAAACAGGTTCCAACTGTTCCACCCCATCGGCGGTGTCTTCGCCAAACCATTTTGAGGCACATCGTGAATTGGTGGAGGAACAATATAAGGCACGACCGGCATATGCTCCCCCGGGCTCGCGGGCTGCGCCACAAACGTGTGATGACCACCCACTGTTGCGTGCAACTCCCCGTTGACAAGGTCACCTGTGAGAAAAGGTTTTTCTTTATTCCAGGATGAAAAAAGCTGAAAATGATTACCAACAGCACTTCCCCGCAGTTCTTCTGCATACCCTAGTGTCGTCAGCGACCCCGTCAGATCTGAGCCATTCTGCTTCAATTGCAGGAAAGAGATTGGCGTTTCGCCGTTGTCCAAAGGCTTGCCGGAGTATTTCCATGTACCGGATAACCCTTGTCCATGTGCGGGAACGACAACGGTGAATGCTATAACTACCAACAGCCAACACAGTACGCCGCTGCGAGCATTTCTTAAGTTAATCAATCCGAAGTCTCCCATTCAATATTCTCCCAGGTTGCGAGACACTTTGCATGAGCCGATCTTAACAGGCACTGCTAAAGCAATCGCAAGTTCTATCGTTATAAGCCATCGATCAACTGAAAACACATGCGGGACTATCAGAAGTTCCGCATTGCGATGGAAGCGATATGGTTATTCATCCTAATCGTGATCTCTACCCAGTCGCGACATAGATCTATCTGCAATCGCAGTCGGATTCGAGTGCAGTATAGGCAAGGCTCGAGATTCCCGACACAAGGAATATACGATTGGATCCTCCATAGCAATCGTTCAGAACTCGATTCTCGCTGCAAGCTGGATCACCCGCGCGTTGCTTACAGTTCCGTTCCAAGTGCCAAACGAGTTGCCCGTAGCAGCAACATCTGTGACGAACGCCATGCCTGCACCGTTTCCTTGGCTGACAAAGTAATGGTTGTTGAAGAAATTGAAACAGTTTGCGCTGAACCTAACGTTCACGTTTTCAATCCTCGTGTCCTTAGTGAACGCTACGTCGGTATCCTGGTAAGACGGCCCGTACACATTCGAAACTGCGTTGCCAAACCCGGTATTTCCAAACGCGGAGAAGTCGGTCTCGAAGGCTGCAGGATTAAGCAACTTCCCGCCCGAAAGTGAAGGATTGCCGGCATGTCGGCTATGCAGGTAAGGATTCACACCGGGGATCCGACCCGGAATACATGATTGCCTGAATTGAGGCACCAAGCTGCTCGTCGGACAGAAAGAGGATGTAAACCACAAAGGCGTTCCGTATTCATAGTGAAACAGCGGACTTACCTGCCAACCGCCGACCAGTATATTGAGCGCACGGCTAGAGTTGAGAAAGGCTTTGCCGGATCCGAAGGGCAGATCGTATACCACCGATACCTGAGCGGCCAAAGGTACATTATCCGGAGCGAGAGCATGGGTTCGGCTTATCTCGTATGGAGAGAAGTCGCCGCCGTTCCCCAAGCCAACGCTATTGCCACTTTGGGTTGAATCGGAGGCATTCGTCATAAGCTTGGAGTATGTAAAGGAGGCGAGCAGGAATAAGCCGTTGCGTTGGGGCCGCTGCAGCATGGCTTGGAAAGACTGATAGGAAGAGGTTCCGTGCCCCTCGTTCAGTCCCTGTAGTGAGCCACAATATTGGGGATACGGCGATAATGCCTGTGCCATCGTAGGCGAACATCCTGTCATCTGCGTTTGCCAGCCCAAATAAGGCACGCTGACACCGTCTGCTGCGAAGGTCGCGGGTCCATTCGGTGAGTCGTAATTAACGGCGAGGTCTGAGCCTAGATTGCTGATGGTGGGGTTATTGGGATTCAGTGTGTTGATCGGGTTCACGGTAGAAGGCAGATGAATTCCTTCCGTGCCTACATACGAAACCGTAAGGGCTATGCTGCTCGGAAGTTGCCGCTGAATCGTCAGGTTCCATTGCGAAGAGTACGGCCTCCTGTTGCCATCATACGGACGGTACAGGGAGGGTGTTTGCCCGTTGTCGAAGCTGGAAGAGATGTTCTCTGTCTTGCCGATCTGGGATGACGAGAGTCCGTTCTGTAGATACATGGCCGGGCTCTCGAAACTTCCTGACGGTACTTGGGTAAGTGTCACGTCTTTGTTAAACCCATCCTGGCCCATACCTCCCGACCATCCTGGATAAAATGCCTGGCCAAAGTAGATCCCGTAGCCAGCGTGAACAGTAGTGTTCTTGGTCGGGGCATAAGCAACGCCCAATCGTGGTGCGAAAGCCTTCCGGAACGGAATCTCAGGATAGGGAGCTCCGTAGCTGGCTGCTCCCCAACCTGTGCCAGCGAAGGCTAAGCGGCCCGCCAACTCTGTTCCAGCGCTGGTAACAGCGCCAGGGTTGGGGCCATCGGGATCGATGAAAGAGAGCCTGTCATACTTCTCTGAGAACGGTGCAATGTAGTCCCAACGCAGACTGTAATCAATGCTGAGTTTGGATGTGACTTGCCACATGTCGCCTGCATGAACCGCATAGGCGTCTTGACGTGGATACTCAGCGTTAACATTGTAATATTCCACGCTGGACGATCCAACAGCGCCAAGATAGAAACTGGCCGCTGCATCTCCAGGGCAGCCGCCACCTGTGCAACTCTCGTTACCGGTTGTGTTAGGTTCGAAGTTGAAGGTTCCGCCTTGGTTATTGGCTTCGTGAATGCTGGTACCTGCAAGACGCCACTCAAATCCAGCATTGAATGTATGTGAGCCCATCACGCGGGTGAACACATCGTTGAAGGCCCAGGTTCCGCGCGTTGTGACGTCGGCTGCTGAGTCCGGGGTCGTGTTGTTGCCCAGCTGCGTGTACCCACCGCCAAATGTGAATTCTGGAAGGTAATTGCTGGCAGCTACACCCGGGACAGAAGGTAACGAAGCATGGCCATTCAACGCGTAATAACCCTCATTACGGTCCAGATAGCCGAGTGTTGCGTGATTATTCGTAGTTCCGGAGAACTCGTGCACCCAGTTTAAGCGCTCGATATCCGCGTACTCCGGACTGGCGGGCGAAGCCGTGGATACGGCAATAGGCAAGTCGGTCTCCGTATTAATTCCTGTCAATTGCCACCAGGTGGTGTAGAAAATCTGATCTGATGCCGAGATGTCGAAGTCTGCGCGCCCGAAGTAGACGTTCTCGCTCGCGGTCAGAGACCCCTGCCCGGCTTTGGGAATGAAGTAGTTGTCTAGCTCGGCGCTGTTCGTCGGAGTCGGCAAGGCTGCCATCCATGCCTTGGCAACAGGATCCTCATACGCCGGATTAATCTGATTTATAGCCCCACCATATGCAATAGCGGTTCCAGCATCCGCTCCATATTTAGCGGGGTCGTCTGGATAATAGAGTTGGCTGCCAGCACCGCTGAAGTTACCGGCGCGATCGGCAAGCGATGGTATCGAAAGTGTAGCGGAATTTGCGCCACCTGCCTGCTTGAAGCCTTCCCAGTTGAAATAAAAGTAGCCTTTGGCAACTGAATGGACCCCATGCAAACCCGGAAGAAGAATCGGACCGCCGAGATTTGCACCATAGTCATTCTGAGTGTCCTCAGGCTTCCGCTCACCCTTGGGAACGCCATACTGGAAGGCATTGAACGCAGCATTGCTCAGATACTCGTACACTGCACCATGAAAGTGATCGGTGCCTGACTTCGTCGAGACGATGAGCTGGCCGGATGTAGTATTGCCATACTGCGCCCCGTAGTTCGCAGTCAGGACAGTAACTTCGCTTGTGATATCCGGAGACATCCCGAAATCTGTTTCTAGGCTCACCATGCCGCTCTGGTTCATGTAACCCTCCATCGCGGTTGCGCCATCAACGACAGCTTCGTCTCCACTTACCTCACCACCGTCGATTCGCGTGTTGTATGCGTTTCCGCTGGCTCCTGTGGTCACCCCTGGCATCATGTCGGCTACCGTAACTGAGGAGCGAGGAGCACCGGAGACGATGAGTGGAAAGTCCTGTAGCGTTTTGGGCGCCACGCTCGCTCCCAGCGTTGGGTCAACATAGTTGAGCTGCGGTGGTGCAGCGGAAACGGTCACAGACTGCCCCGCATTACCAACGGGTAGTGACACGTTGACTCGGCCCTGCTGTGTAGCAGTTAGTTCGATAGATGTCTGCGTAACAGATTGAAAACTCTTAGCACTGACGTGCAGATCGTAGATTCCAGGTGAAACATCTGTGAAGTTGAAATCCCCTCTCGCGTCTGTAGCCATGCTCGTGTGGAACTGAGTCGCTGCATTGCTCAGGGTCACCGTCGCACCCGGAATTGCAGCGCCAGTCTGGTCCGTAACGGCTCCACTGAGTGAGGCGTTCGTGTTCTGACCGTAGCCCGTCCAAGCAGCCGCGAAGGTCAATAGGAAGAACAAAAAATGAATCAAGCTTGGCCGCTGTACTCGCAACATCGATTTTCCGTCTCTCCAACGCATAACCTTCGCCTCCTGCATCTTTCACTTAACCAAAGGGGGAACAGCCTCCGTCCGGCAGCCGCGAAATCCTTCCTGTTCCTGGGCCGCAATGGGCGGAAGTCAACAACTGGCTGCTTCCGGACAGAAAATGAAACCGCTTACAAGACGGGCAACATAGTGACATGGTGCTAGTGGTTTTGTCAATGTTCATTCAGCCGGAGGTTGGATTCGCTACTCCACCGAAGGGTTGAGCCGCCATCGTCCAGAAACCTCAAACTTCTTCCTATTCCCGGACCGCAATGGGTGGAAGCCAACTGCCGGCTGTTTCCCGACAAAAAATGAAACCGATTACATGCCGGGCAACGTAACAACATGGTGCTAGTGGTTTTGGCAATGTTCATTCATCCAGAGGCTCGAACCACTTCTCTATCGAAGGGTTAAACCGCCATCGTCCAGAAGCCTCAACCTTCTTCCTATCCCCGGACCGCAATGGGTGGAAGCCAACTGCCGGCTGTTTCCCGACAGAAAATGAAACCGATTACATGACGATCACCATCCTCACATGATGCTAGAGCTTTCGTCAAGCTTTACCCCACCACCAGGTGGAATCGCTGCTCCACTAGAGGGTGGAACCGCCCTCGTCCGGCAGCCAAAACATTCTTCCTATTCCCGGACCGCAATGGGAGGAAGTCAACAGACGGCTGTTCCCGTATAGAAAGTGAAACCGCTTATAAGGCGACCACCATACCTATAGGTGCCGGTGCTTTCGCCAATTTTTATTCGGCCAAATTGTCATACTTTCCACATGCAAGAACATGCAGGTCATCCCGCAACTGGTCGGGACGGCCGGGGTGTCGCGCTCAGCGATCACCCGAACGGCGATCGAAACAGCCCAATGCCGCACCTCATCTCCAGCAAAAGCGCAGGTCGGCTAAACTGGCAGAGTCATGGCTGTCCAGGACTTTTACCCTGAAAATCTCGCTTACTGTTACGGTTGCGGCCGGCTCAACGACCAAGGCCACCATATCCGTACCGATTGGGACGGCGATGAGACCGTCTCCGTCTTCACTCCGGAGCCATGGCATATCGCCATTCCCGGATTTGTCTATGGAGGCATCATCGCGTCGCTGGTGGACTGCCACTCCACCGGCACGGCGGCAGCCGCAGCCTATCGCGCTGCAGGTCGGGAGCCAGGCAGTGATCCCCCATTTCGTTTTGTCACCGGCTCGCTGCGCGTCGACTACCTGAAACCCACACCCCTCGGCCCTCCGCTCACCATTCGCGGCCGCGTCCGAGAGATCAAGGGACGGAAGGTCATCGTCGAGTCCACGGTCTATGCCGAAGGAGTCGCCACGGCGAAAGGCGAAGTGGTTGCCGTTCAGATGCCGGAAGACTTCGGAAAGAACTGAGCGCCGCCTTCCCCATCTTCACTTCAAAGTCAGGCTCCGGTGGAGCAGAGCGGCGAAGAAGCCGTCGCCCACGAAATTAGCACCCGGCAACGTGCGAAGACAGCCGTTGCGAATCAGGTTTGGGGGCAGCAAGCCAAGGACGCCCGAGCGAACCAGCCCTTGCATCGCCGGCTCCAGAGACGGATTCGTGATCCCCGGGTTGGTGGCCAACACGGCGGAGACGACCTGCTCGTTCTCCTCCGGCTCCAGCGAACAGGTGGAGTAGATCAGGCTGCCGCCAGGAGCCAGGTGAGCCAGGGCCGCGCTCAGGATCTCGCGCTGACGGATCGCCTGACGCGGCAGATCAGCCGGCCCCAGCCGATGACGGATCTCCGGGTTGCGGCCCAGAGTTCCCGTCCCGCTGCAGGGAACGTCACAGAGAATCAGGTCGAACAGCCCCTCGGAGGCCGGAAGTTGAGAGGCATCGGCATGAACGGTTCGCGGAAGCTCGGTTCCATCAAGCCCTCCACCCGGCGGGAGTACTGCAGCCTGAAGCCGTGCTGCAAGCAACTCGAGACGTCGCAAACTGGCATCCGTGGCCAGAAGCTCAGCGCCGGGGTGACGGTGGAGTAGGATGAGTGTCTTCCCGCCCGGAGCTGCACAGGTATCCCAGATGCGCAGTGGCGCTCCAGAGGAAGTCCGCCCTGCGACGGTCGCAGCCAGTTCGGCTACCAACCGGGAACCTTCGTCGAGTTGTGCCAGCGGGAAAAGCGCCGGCAGCACTGAAAAGAGTGCCGAGGCGGAGCCCGGCTCCGAGGCCGGGGGCTCGGCAAGTGTCGAGCTGTCAGCCGGAGGCTCAGATCTCACCGCCTCGGTAGCGCGCCGGTTTCCCTCCGGGGAAAAAAGAGAGCCAATGGAAGGCTCCCTCTGTCCGTACTCACAGATGGCCAGGGCCGAGGCCCGCCCGTAGTTCTGTACCCATCGGTTCACCATCCACAGCGGATGACCGAGCCGTTGGGCCGCGGCGGCGATGGTCTCATAGAGCGGAGTCTTGGGGGCGGGTTGGCGGGTGAGGTTACGCAGGATGGCGTTGACCATACCCGCCGCTCCGGGATGACCTGCGGCCCGAACCACCTCGACCGACTCCGAGAGAGCAGCGTGGGCAGGAATGCGATCCAGGTAGAGGAGTTGGAAGGCGCCCAGGCGGAGAGCGATGGCGACCGGTTCTGGAAGAACCTGGTCCGGGCGCTGGAGCAGGGATTGAATCCGTGCGTCAAGGGCGATCTGCCAGCGTAACACTCCAAGGGTCAGCGTGGTCGTCAGGTTCCGATCGAGCGGCGATAAAGCCGCAACCGCCGGTCCGTGGAGCAGGTCATCAGCATGAGCCGAGGTAGTCGCTACCAGCCGCAGAATGTGGAAGGCGGCCGACCGAGCGGGTGATATCTGGGCGTTGGAGACGCCTGCAGAGGGGATCTTCAGAGCGGGTTTTATTACCGGATGGGGAGGCCGGGATCGCGTAGGTCTTGTCATCAGGAAGGTGGTAGCAGAGGCGCTATGCAGCGCAGCCAAAGTATCAGATTCAGGGGCTCAGGGTTCGCTCGCAAATCAACTCATACCCAATAAATTACTTGCAAACAATCTCGCATCAATTGAATACAAATAACTTCCAGGCAAAAAGATCCTACGCAAGCCGCTCCCCGGCGCGAAGCTGAAAGTCCTTCGCGAACTGGGATCCGGGCAGCCGTGGCTTCCCTTCCACCTGCACCTCGTCCAGGGCCAGAGAGGTGTGCTGCGCGGCCCCTACGAGAAGCTCTCCTGTCGAGGCGTCCATCTGGCTTGGAATTAAAGTTTGTTTGGAGCATGACATATGCATCTTATGGATAATAAATCGTTTGCCGCGAAACACAGCATGCGCTCCCGGCCAGGGAGTAAACCCTCTCCAGCGGTTGTAGGTCTGCTGTGCGGTGCGCTGCAGCAGATCCATACGGCCATCTTCACGGGTCAGAATCGGAGCCAGAGTAGCTGCCGCATGATCCTGGGGTTGAGGTTGGATCGATCCACATTCAAGACCAGAAAGCGTTTTAATCAATAACTTTGCACCATCTTGTGCAAGTTGAGGATAAAGTTCAGTCGCAGTCGTGTCCGGACCAATGGAAACCTTGTGGAAAAGCAGTGTATCCCCGCTATCCAGACCAGGGTCCAGCCGCATGGTGGTGATTCCCGTCTCGGATTCGCCGTTGGCGACAGCCCATTGAATCGGCGCGGCGCCTCGGTACTTGGGCAAGAGCGATCCGTGAACGTTAATATTCCCGAACCGGGGGAGATCAAGCATCCAAGGAGGAATGATGCGTCCGTAAGCCACTACGACAATGGCATCAGGAACCAGATGCTCAAGAGTCGCTCGAAGTTCCAGGTTGTTCTTGATCCGCTCCGGCTGCAGGACGGCAAGCCCAAGCTTCGTGGCTTGCTGCTTGACTGGAGGGATCTGAATCTCCTGCCTGCGCCCAGCGGGACGGTCCGGTTGCGTCAGAACCAGCGGGACCTGATGGCCGGCGTCCACTATCGCCTGCAGACTGGGCACAGCGAACTCCGGAGTTCCACAGAAGACAATTTTCATCATGTACCTGTTTCTGTTTTGCATTTATACTTCAGAAAATAAATAAGTAATTGCACGCATGGAACATCAATAGCCATTCACGCCGAAACCACTTCGCCGGGACGGTCGATCTGAAGTATCTCCTCGGTGAATAGCGCCTTCCGCTCGTGGACGTGCACGGTGGAAGGTGCAAGATTCAGAGGATGAGCCTCTCCAGCCATATCCCTACCACGTAGCCGCCTGGCCGGGCAGCAAGAAGAGAAGTGTTCTTGGTGGAGGAAACCTTCCGCACGCTTCGCTACAGGTCCGCTGCTCGCCCCCCTACTGCAAGAGTTGGGACAAAGGAAGACGCTACACCCCAACGCAATAGTACCCATAGCCCAGGCATGTATATCTCCCATGGGCGTACAGACTCTTCCACCCTGTATGCAGGAGATCGCGCGAAGCATGCGGCGCTCACAGTATTACCGGCACTGAAAATCAATACATCAAAAGCTAGTAAACTACTTTATTTCAATAGGTAATCAGTATTAGCTGTGTCTTTGGATTAAGAATCGACCACTACCAGTCGCCGTTCTTCTGCAGCTTGCGAATACGACGCAGAGCCAGATCACGCTTGAGACGGCTGAGGCGATCGATGAAGAGGATGCCGTGGAGATGGTCGATCTCATGCAGCATGGCCCGCGCCAGCAACTCTGTACCCTCCACCTCAAAGAACTCCCCTTTGACGTTCTGTGCGCGGACCTTAACCCATGCATCGCGGTGCACCTTCTCGCGGATCTCCGGGAGAGAGAGACAGCCTTCCTCCTCGAACTGCTTGCCGCTGCGGCCAATGACCACAGGGTTGATCAGAATCAGCTTGTCCTCAGGTTGCTCGTGGAAGCTGATGTCGATGACTGCAATCTGCTTCGAGACATCGATCTGTGGAGCGGCGAGGCCGATGCCCTCGGCAGCATACATGCTGTCGAACATCTCCTCGACAAACTGAGCCAGTTCCGGCGTGAACTCGGTTACTGGTTCGCCGGGCCTGAGCAAGGTCGGATGTGGATACTTGATGACCGGATGAAGCCTGGGAGCCGACTTGATGATGGCGTCCCGGGTGGCGGCGCGTACAGCGGCTCTGGACTGCGGTGTCTCCGGCTGAACGTCGGGTTTGATCTCAGTAGGCATGTTTCACGCGACTCCAGCTTAACCTATTCAGATTCTATCTAATAGGATCTTATCTGATCGCAGTAGCCAGTATAGTTGCGGCGCAGTTCCAGCAGACTGTCGCCGCCAAACTTCTCCAGCACGCAGCGCGCCACCGTAAGGGCAACCATGGCCTCTGCGGCAACCCCGGCAGCCGGGACGACGCAGACGTCAGAGCGCTCATAGGATGCTTTGGTCGCCTCCCGGGTTTCAAAGGAGATCGAGCCGAGCGGACGGCGCAGGGTGGAGATCGGCTTGAGGTAGCCTCGGATCACAAGGTCTTCGCCGTTGGAGATACCACCCTCCAGCCCCCCGGCGTTGTTCTGCTCCCGGGTGAAGCGGGTGAATGCGTTGGCCGAGGGTTCTCCCGCCGGAGCATAGCCAATCGCATCGTGTACCTCTGAGCCGGGCGACTGCGCTGCCGTAACACCCCGGCCCAGTTCGACGGCCTTCACCGCCTGGAGGCTCATCACCGCTTGGGCCAGAAGTCCGTCCAGACGCTCATCCCAGTTGACGTGGGTGCCAACGCCCGGGGGCAGGCCATGGACCACCACCTCGAAGATACCCCCGATGGTGTCCCCGGAACGCAGGGCCAGGTCCACCTGGGCCTTCATCAGAGCCTCTGACTCCGGATCCACACAGGACAGCAGAACCTCTTCCCTCTCGGCCAGAGCAGCAATCTCGGCGAAGGTCGCGGGACGGGAGAGCTCAGCCGAGCCAACCCGTGTAACGTGGCTGGCAACCTCGACCCCGAGGGCCCGCAGAAGCATCTTGGCCAGAGCCCCGCAGGCAACGCGCGCGGCAGACTCCCGGGCCGAGGCGCGCTCCAGGATATAGCGGGCATCTGCAAAGTTGTACTTGAGCGCGCCGGACAGATCAGCATGCCCGGGGCGCGGGCTGGCGACAGCCTTGTGCCGGGAAGGATCACCGGCTTCGACCGGCAGAATCTCCTCCCAGTTCTTCCAGTCTCGGTTGGCCAGCGTCATGGCGACGGGTGAACCAATGGTGTGACCGTGCCGCACGCCGGAGAGGATGTGGGCGGTATCGCGCTCGATGCGCATCCGGCCACCGCGTCCGTAGCCCTGCTGGCGGCGCCATAGTTCATGGTTCAGAAAGGCTTGGTCTACAGGGACACCCGCGGGAAGACCACTGAGCAGCGCTACGAGCGATTCGCCGTGACTTTCGCCGGCAGTAGAAAAACGAAGCATTGAGAGTCGATTATAAAGGCCATTGGCTCTGGTCCATACCCTCAGCCGGGCGATGCTATCCGTTCTTCTTCCGCTCACCGGGATCGGTCTGTCCGAGCCAGGCCTGAGAATTGAAGAGGGGGCGGTCCATGCTGCGAACCCACTCCGTGAGTTCACCGGGGCCCCGCCCGGCGGCCTGGGCTCCGGCGAACTCGTTGCGCAGCGCCTGGAACTTGGCCTCCAGATCGTCCAGAGCGCTGAGCAGCATCGCCTCCGGGGTCATGGGAAGCTTGGGCGAGCCAAACTCCAGCTTGCCGTGATGGGACAGGATCATGTGCTCGACCAGCAGACGAAGCTGCGGAGGAAACTCCTCCCCCTGCGGTTCCTGCGCGGCTTGGGCGTTCAACTCCGCGATCTTCTGGTAGACCATCCCCTGAGCAATGGAGATGTGCCCGATGAGCTGGCCCTCCAGGGTGTAGTCAAAGGTGCTCTGCCAGCTCAGCTCACGGACCTTGCCGATGTCATGCAGAATGGCGCCGGTTACCAGCAGATCGGGATCAACCTCGGGATAGAAGGGGGCCGTCGCAAGGCACAGGCGGACCAGGCCGACCACGTGCTCCAGCAGACCCCCGATCCAGGCATGATGGAGGCGCTTGGCGGCTGGCGCCTGACAAAAGGCGGGGCCAAGCTGAGGGTCGTCCAGAAAGGCCAGGACAAAGCGGCGGAGATGAGGATTGCGAAAGGACTCCACATAGCCCCGCAACTCGGCCGCCATCGCGGGAATCTCGTACCGGGTGGTAGGAACAAAGTCGGCCGTCTCGACCTCCGACGCGCCGGCCAGACGAAGTTTGGAGAGCGTGATCTGGAACTTTCCCTGGTACTTTGAGATCTGCCCCTGAGCTTTGACGTAGCTGCCCACGGCACAGGTCTGCAGGGCATCGGCAATGTCATCCCACATGCGGGCCTCAAACTGACCGCTCTTGTCGGCCAGGGTGAGGGCAAGATACTGTCCGCCCCCCTTGCGGTCCCGGGCGCTGATGGCGGCCACCAGGAAAAAGCTGGTGACGGACTGGTTTTCAAACTGTGCGGCGTCGGCGACAAAGAACTCTTTCATGGGTAGAAGCCAAGGATACGCCACCGGGTAGCGGCTGGAGCAATAACCTGAACCAAACCCGAGGCGGCCATCGCCGGTAATCCCCGCCTGGCATCTCCGTGTCTACCGCGTCCGGCCCGGCAAAGCCGCCTCATGCGCATTGCAGGCCGAGAGGCATACCGCAGACGCCCCATAGTCCTCGAAAAGAGGACGAGCGGGAGAAAAGGCCGTAAAGGTTGGATGTACACGGTTACAGACTACGGTTATCATCAATGCGGAGAAGAACGCCTTTGCCTGCTGACAGCTTTGCTATGACCACTCCCTCGGAGCCGACGCGGTCCAGTGCCATCGAATGCTTGGCACCTGCGCGTGTGAATCTGCTTGGGGAACACACCGACTACAGTGGCGGTCTGGTGCTCCCCATGGCAATTCCCTTCTTTACCCGGGCAGCCATCCGGCCGAGGATGGACGGCCGTTACAGCTTTGCCAGTGAACAGTTCCCCGGTGGCCCCACGCTGGACCCGGAGGATCGCTCTGCCGCGCGCGGAGAGTGGAGCGACTATCCAATAGGGGTACTTCGCCAGTTACAGAGCCGTGGCGTGGAGCTGCCCTCGTTTGATCTGCGCCTGAGCGGGAACGTCCCGCTGGCCGCGGGCCTGAGCTCCTCGGCCTCCGTCGAGGTAGCCAGCGCCATGGCGATGCTGGCGCTTACGCGAGCCACCCTGACAATCGAAGAGATCGCCGTGCTCTGCCGGCGTGCGGAGAATGAGTACGTCGGTTCCCCCTGCGGCATCATGGACCAGTTCGTCATCGTCGCCGCCCGGTCCGGCCATGCGCTTCTCCTGGATACCCGCACGCTGGTCCATGAAGATCTGCCCATGAAGAAGGGTGAGTTGGAAGAGACACAGATCGTGATCTGCAACTCGATGGTGAAGCACTCCGTGGCTACGGGAGAGTACGGTATGCGCCGCCGAGAGTCTGAGGAGGGCCAGGCGGTTCTGGTAAGCCGCTTTGGCATCCGCGATCTGGGCGATGCCACGCTGGAACAACTGGAAGCGGTGCGCTCTCGGATCTCAGAGGCTGCCTTCCGTCGCTGCCGTCACATCATCACTGAGAACGCACGGGTGCGGGAGGCCAAAGATGCCATGAACGCAGGCGACCCGGTGGCCTTTGGCAAACTGATGCGGGGCAGCCACACCAGTCAGCGCGATGACTTCCAGTGCAGTTGCGAAGAGATCGACTTCCTGGTGGAGGCAGCAGCGGCGCTTCCCGGCTGCTTTGGCGCCCGTTTGACGGGCGGAGGATTCGGCGGCTGCACGGTCAATCTGGTCCGGCGGGACGATGCCGAGGCCTTCCGCAGCGCGCTGACTGCTTCCTATCAACAACGATTCCACATCACCGCCGAGACCTATCTTTGCGAGGCCGCCGACGGGGCCTGGCGACACAATGCGGAGTGGTTTGGCACAGCCGCAGGAGCACAATGAACGAGATCTTTCTGCAGTCTCCTCATCGACGTTGGAATCCTTTGAAGCGCGAGTGGGTGGTGGTATCACCGCACCGCACCGCCCGCCCCTGGCAGGGCCAGACCGAAGACCCGGTGCAGGCCAGTTCCCCGACATATGATCCCGCCTGCTATCTCTGCCCCGGCAACACCCGCGCGGGCGGCCACCGGACGCCCGAGTACACTGGGATCTACGTCTTCGAGAATGACTTCGCAGCACTCAAAGCCGACTCTCCCCAGGCCGCCTTTGACCTCAACGGCCGTGGCCTGCTGCGCGCCGAGACCGAGTACGGCATCTGCCGGGTTCTCTGCTTTGACCCGCGCCACGACCTTACGCTCGCCACCATGGAGATTCCCTCCATCCGCCGCGTGGTGGAGATGTGGGCGAACCAGGCGGAAGAGCTAAGCGCCGATCCGCGCATCCAGTACGTGCAGATCTTTGAGAACCGCGGCGCCATGATGGGCTCCAGCAACCCCCACCCGCACGGCCAGATCTGGGCGACCGAGCATATTCCCAACGAGCCCGCACTGGAACTGGCGGCACAGGCTGCGTACCTTCACGACCATCAGCAGCAACTGCTCTCCTCCTATCTGGCCATGGAACTGGCCGAGCAGGAGCGCGTAGTAGCCGTAAACGAGACCTGGGCGGCGCTGGTTCCCTTCTGGGCCACCTGGCCGTTCGAGCTTCTCCTGTTGCCCCGTCATGAGGTCGCTCGCATTGAAGCTATGACCGTAGCGCAGCGCGATGGGCTGGCTGAGATGCTCAAGCGCGTCACGCATGGTTACAACCAGATCTTCCATACCCCGTTTCCCTACTCCATGGGACTTCACCCGGCGCCGGCCGATGGAGAGCCGCATCCGGAGTGGCTGCTGCACCTGCACTTCTATCCCCCGCTGCTGCGCTCTGCGACGGTGCGAAAGTTCATGGTAGGCTTTGAACTGCTCGGATCGCCGCAGCGCGATATTACCCCCGAGTCTGCCGCAGATCGCCTGCGTGACGCCATCGCGAGCTGAGCCAACCGCTCCGCAGCGCAACTCAGATCCCTATCCCTGCTTCACCTGATCCTTTTCCTGCCCAACAAGGAGATGCCATGAAGATTCTGGTAACCGGCGGCGCCGGTTATATCGGCGGCACAGTCGCAACGATCCTGCTGGAGGCGGGCCATAGCGTCACCGTTTTGGACAATCTGCGCCATAGCCGACGCGAGGAGGTTCCGGCCGGCGTCCAGTTCGTCGAGGCCGATGTGGCCGATCGGTCGCGAATGGAGAGCCTTCTGCACGATCTCCAACCGGAGGGTGTTCTGCACTTTGCCGCACTGATCGAGGCCGGCGAATCGATGCAGAAGCCGGAGATCTACTTCCGCAACAACACCGCCTCCACGCTGGCGCTTCTGGAGGCGATGCTGGCCACGGGCGTGAACAGGCTCGTCTTCTCCTCCACCGCCGCGGTCTACGGCGAACCCAAGTCGACCCCCATTGAAGAGACCGCGGATCTGGTGCCCACTAACGCCTACGGAGAGTCCAAGCTGATGGTGGAGCAGATGCTGCGCTGGTTCAACCGGATTCATGGACTGCGCTATGCGTCCCTGCGTTACTTCAACGTCGCTGGCGCGATCGCCGGACGCGGCGAGGCTCACGAACCGGAGACGCATCTGATCCCGCTGATCCTGGATGTTGCCCTGGGCCGACGCGAGAAGATCTTCATCTTCGGGGACGACTATCCCACCCCGGACGGCACCTGCATCCGTGATTACATCCACGTCGCCGACCTTGCCGACGCCCACATTCTGGCGCTCGAGGCCCTCGCCAGACGCGACCGGATGATCTACAACCTGGGCAACGGCAGCGGCTTCTCCGTCCGCGAGGTGATCGAATCAGCGCGCCGCGTAACCGGTCATCCGATTCCGGTCGAGGTAAGAACTCGCCGCGCCGGAGATCCTGCACGGCTGGTGGCCAGTTCCGCGGAGGCGAAGGCGAACCTGGGTTGGCAGCCCAAACACCCCCGGATGGACGACATCATGGCCAGCGCCTGGGCCTGGCACCAGCGCCGCTACACCCATTCCTGAGCCACGCTTGAACCGCCTCCGCCGCGGCGACGACGCCGGGTGGCCAGGACACTCGCCGCTGCTTATGCCTGAGGAAAGATGGGAGTGGCTTCGGCAGCGCTGGCGATCAGGCGCTGCTCCTCTTCCGACGAGATTGGCTGGAAGTTCTGCGCAACGTACATCGCCAGCGGGAAGAACCGTTCATCACCAGGTGGAATAGCCGCCGTGATGCGCTGTGAGAGCGTCCAGCGCAGCGCCAGAGCGGCCTGATCCGGCAGAGAGCAGGGCTCGTACCACTCCTTTGGATTGGGTTTGTCTGTCTTCGCCATTCCTTCCGGCCACCTGGACTTGGCCATGGCCTTGATGGCCAGCATGCCCGCGCCCTTCTCATGCACCCGCGCGATCACCCGCGGCCCGAAGTTCCGCTGGGAAGCGAGCACAAAGTTGACGGGAAACAGAACCGTGTCGAAGTCGAAGTGGTCCAGCATCGCCAGCGCCGCCTCCTCCGAGTGAGCTGAAAAGCCAAGATAGCGCACCTTCCCGGCCTTGCGCGCGGCCACAAAGGCCTCCTGCGCGCCCCCTGGCGCCATGATGCGATTCACATCCTCCAGAGTGGTCACAGCGTGATGCTGGTAGAGGTCCACATGATCCGTCTCGAGCAGTTGCAGCGACTGATCCAGCGCCGCCGCGGCCTCGGCCTTTTCTCGCTTGCCGGTCTTGCAGGCCAGGAAGAAGTTGTGACGATAGGGCTTCAACGCAGGGCCCAGCCGTTCCTGCGCGTCGCCGTAGCTGGGGGCTACATCCACGTAGTTGATGCCGGCGTCGTGCGCCTGAGCGACGGTATTGTTGGCCACCGCCTGTTCTGCGTTCATGATGACGATGCCGCCCAGGCCAATGATGGAGAGGCTCTGGCCGGTTCTGCCCAGCGGACGTTTGGGGATTGGCCTGAAGTCTTTGCCGGTGGGCGAAGGCAACACGGTTGCTGCGGATAGGCCGGGCGTGGCCGCTACTCCAGCCGCCAGCGCACTGCTCTTGAAGAAGTTTCTACGATCCATGACATCCTCCCGGGGTGAAGGAAGTTCTCTCGCTGCTTAGGAGCATACCAGCCGGAGGCCACGACATTGAAGTCCAAAAGATCTCTGCCGCTCCGGGGCGCAGATCGTGCCGGCGACAAGCGAACCGTCCGCGCCCGCGAACTAAGACACGGCGCCGACGGGGACCACCCCTGCCCGCCTCAGGGCTGGGCGATACGGATCATCTGGCCCGCGCCGTGCAGCGAGTACTCCACGCCCTCCGCCGGCAGAAGGAGTACATGCCATGGCGCCAGCGGCGTGGAGCCCCGCTGGCTGGTTACCGTCAACGACTCGCCCAGGGCGAAGAGCATCTGCATCTTTCCGCTCAGCCCAAGGGATCT
>JAJZDM010000068.1 GCA_021806005.1 Acidobacteriota bacterium
ATGATGCGGCTGGAAATGAAACGCTATCGCCCACCAACACAAACACTGAGACAACAGGAAAACCGGCGTTCACAACTGGACAGCGTGTCCTGCTCTTTACCGTGAAATATGTGTTCTAACGTCAGCATGGGCTCCTGCTCTGCAAAGAGCTTGAGCCCCCTTCCTCGCAGAAATGTGGCTAAGCGGTACTACACTGTGCACGTGCGGGTGCTGCCCGCCGAAACGTGAAGATAGCCAGAAAGCCCATGGCTCGCTTTTGAAATGCCTGGTCAGAATATGGCCAGGCATCCTTTTCAGGCCTGTCGCTATAGGAAAACCAGGTGCTGTTCATTGGAGAGGTGTTACCGGCAATTGAACGACACGAGCAACTATTTCCCTGATACACGGCCTATGCTCTAACTACATGGTGGTTCGCCGACTGCAATCGGGTTGCCAGCGGCAACAGAACGGAGGAGACCGGCTAGCACCCTGACCCGGAGTGTCTCGACCGCTCGCGGGCCCCGCTCAGGTTGTGGCGTCACGTCATCATTGAAGTTCTTGAAACCTGAATTCTGAATGTTGTGGTCAGGAGGCATGTTTTGATCCGATCCGACAAGGCCTGTAACGGCCGATGAATTGTCTGGCGGTGCCGCAGGGAGCAATGGGTTTCCATCTCGGGCCAATTCGTTCCAGAGCGGATCCGTGAGATGTCGAGGAGAAACGTTCCAGTCGGTTGATCTTACAGAAGCAAGGTGTGCTGACCTGGCTCGTGGAGGATATGTTCATGCGTTCGATCTGCCTCTGGCTCCTTTTCATCCTGTTTCCGATCACTAGCTCGGCTGCCAAGGTGATGCTCTTTCAGGAGCCAGGGTTTCCAACTGTTGACAGCGAACCCGTCAGCCTGGCTACCCTGCGGTCGGCCCTGGGGCCGGACGCTCAGGTGGTGAATCTTGCTGCGTTGCAGAACGTAGCGGCACTTGAGAACGTGGACCTCCTCGTGTTGCCCTATGGATCGGCGGTTCCGGTGAGTGCGTGGGCAGGCATCAAGGCGTACCTTGACCGTGGAGGCCACCTGCTCATTCTCGGCGGCCAGCCACTGCACGTACCGGTGAGCGGGGAAGAAGGTCACTTCCGGCAGGAGTATCCGCAGGACACCTTCGGCCGTGTGCTCGGATTTGAGCACACCTCTAAAGTTCCAGCTCCCGGCGATGCGCATTTTGCCTGGCGTGAGGGTTATTCGTTTCTCCCCCGGATTGCCGTTCATGCGAAAGCCTATTTTGCGGTGGGCGGACATTTGAATGGCTTGGGCTACATGGTCTCACTGGATGGAGAGAAGGTGGCCGCGCCAGTTATTGTCTCTGATCATTTGGATAGCCGGGTCGGGAATCGCATGCTGGGCGCGCGGATTGTTGCGCTGGATTTCGATCCTGAGCCAGGGTTCTGGGAATCGAAGGATGGGATCGCCATGATTCGGGCTGCCGGTCGCTACGCCGAAGATGGGGCGACCGAGTTCTGGATCGAGACGCAGTTTGCAGCGATTCGCCCCGACGAGATTCCGGAGTTGATGCTGCATCTGCGGCATCCAGAGATCGCGGGCAGACCGCCACAGTCGGGGGAGGCGAAGGTGGAGTTGCTGACCCACGACAAGGTGGTCGAATCGGTGACCTGCGCCATGCCACTCGCCCAGAGTGCAGACGTCCCCATCCACTTCGACCGCACTCTGCCCGCGGGATTTTATGTGGTGCGTGCGACGTATTCAAATCAAGGGAAACCCCAGGAGTACTATGCGAACGGATTCGTGGTTGAAGAGTTATCGGCCCTCAGGAAGGGTCCGACGCTTGGGGTGCATGGCGACTTCCTGAGTCTAGGCGGCAAGCCTTTCCTTCCGGTAGGCACTAATTACTTCACAACCGAAGATGACGGTTGGGATTTTTCCGGTGCACGCAATGCCCTGGTGTGGGAGCGGGATCTTGCGGATATGGAGCGGCACAACGTGACGTTTGTGCGTACAGGAGTCTGGATGCCGAACACACGCTTTGTCGAACCGTCAACGGGCGGCGTGAACGTCCGCTTCCTGCGCAATGTTGAGGCGTTTCTGGCAGCGGCGCAGGCACACCATATCGTCGTCAACTTCAACTTCTTCTCAGCCACCCCGCGCCACTCCGAGATGCAACGGCGGGAACGCGCAGATTCGCAAACGCCGCTGCCGAATCCCTATCTTGATCCAGCGTCAGTGAGCATGGAGCAGAGCTACATCCTCTCCGTGGTGCGGCATTTCATCCATGTGCCGTGGCTTTGTTATGACCTTATCAACGAGCCAAGTTTCTCGAATCCGCAGGTGGTTTACCGTGGCAACGTACCGAATGGCGATTCTGTGGAGAAACGTGACTGGGACGACTGGCTACATGGGAAATACGGCAACCTGGAAGATCTGGCCGAGGCATGGGCAGTGCCGCCGACGGTCCTGGGCAGCTTCGACCATATTCCTCTGCCAGCGCGCGAAGACATGTCGTGGACGCGCTATGGCAATCCCGAAGAGGTGCGCGCCGTCGACTATAACCTATTTGCGCAGGCGATGTTCTCCCAATGGGCGAGCAGCATGATAGGTGCGATTCGGTCCACTGGCAGTCAGCAGTTGATCGACGTGGGGCAGGACGAAGGTGGAGTTACCGATCGCGTTCTCAACCAGTTCTATGCGACCAGCGGGGTATCCTTCACGGTGAATCATACGTATTGGCAGGATGACGCGCTGTTGTGGGATTCAGTAGTGGCGAAGTATCCGGGCATGCCAAACATCACGGGCGAGACGGGCTACCAACCGGTGGCGGCTCCGGATGGCGCGTGGCGGTATGACGAGTTTACGGGGAAGGGTCTCGAAGAGCGGAAGTGGGCGCTCGGCTTCGCAGCAGGTTCGAGCGGCGCTCTGCAATGGGATTGGGCGCGCGAGATCTATTTTGGGATCGAGCGCAGCGACGGTTCCGCAAAAGTATGGGAGAAGATGCTGCGTGACCTGGGTGGGTTCGCTAAAGAAGCTGAACCCTACGCGACGGGTCTGGAGTTGCCACAGGTCGCGATTGTGCTGCCGCAGTCGTTGCAATTGTCGGTCTATAACTCCCAGGCCCTTAAGGCGCAACAGACCGCAGTGCGCGTCCTGTACAACTATGACCACACGGCGGCCTATGCCGTAGGAGAGTATCAAATCAACACCCTGGGCAACCCACGGCTGATCGTTCTGCCATCCGCATACGGGCTGACAGATGCAGCGTGGAGGGTATTGGAAGAACAGGTGCGCGCTGGGGCAACTCTTTTAATCAGCGGGCCGTTTGCAGCCGGCGCACATTTGCATCCCACTGACCGGGCCGTTCGGGTGGGGATGGGTTACAAGACAGTTCCTCTTGAAGAGCGCGATCAGACGCTTCACTGGGCCGGCAAGCCGTTGCCTCTGGTGTACTCGGGTACGACGACCACAGTTCTAGCTCGAGCGCAGTTGCCTGACGATGAGGAGTGGAGAGAGATCCAGTTGGGCCATGGACGGATTCTTTTTTCCGTATTCCCGTTGGAGTTGAATGACCGGCTCAGCTCCGTTGCGGCGGTGTATGCATACGCGATGAAAACTGCCGGGGTTAAACCGACTTACCTTACGACGGTCGACAGCCCTGGCATCCTCATCTGCCCTACCGTGTGGCCACACGCGACTCTTTATGTTCTGACCTCGGAATCGGGCGAGAGATTTATCTCATTTCGTGACGAAAGGAGCGGAAGGATGATTATGGGAACCCTGCAACCGGGACGTGCGGCGCTGCTGCTCATTGGAGAGAATGGCGCGATCGTGGCGAGCTACAACTGGCGGGGCGTCATGTAACGTTGATCTCGGTTTTCCATTACGGTCCTGAGCAACCACAGGATGAAATTCTGACAGAAGCGGTCGCGAGGAAAGGAAGGCTGCCAAGGAGACTCTGCACAAGCCCTGCGACGATTGCGTTTACCTTTTTTCCCCGGTCGTTTCAGCTAAGCCATGATCTACGCCGCGGTGTGCCTGGCTGGGCTCAAGCATCCTCCTGTTTTGGTTCATCCCGATCGGACTTAAACGGAACGGATACTATGAGTTAGGGCATGTCTGCTACAATTGCTAATCGATTCTGCAGCCTTTGCTGACAAAAGAGCGTATGGCACAAATGGAACAACGCAAGACGACTATCGCGGATGTGGCTCGTCTGGCAGGCGTTGGCAAAATGACCGTATCCCGATTTCTGAACGGGAGCGCCAAGGTATCGGAAGAGACCGCCGAGAAGGTTCATCGCGCCATCAAGAACCTGCACTACCAGCCGAATGAGATTGCTCGGAGTCTGCGAGGCCTGAACTCCAAGACGATAGGTGTTATTGTTCCCTATCTTCTTGATCCGTTTTTTGCAACCTGCGCTCATGCGATCTCCACGGTAGCCAAGGAGCAGGGGTACTCTGTGATCCTGACCACTTCTGACGAGAATCCGGAGATCGAGCACAAGCAGGCCATATTGATGTTGCGGCGTCAGGTGAACGGACTTGTGATGATTCCGGTAGCGGGGAATGACCATCTCTATGTTGGAGAGGCTTTTTCACATATTCCGATTGTTTCGCTGGATCGGCCGCTCGCAGGACCTCATTTCGACTCGGTTCTGGTTGCGAATCGAGCCGGCGCCAAAGCGGTGGTGGAGCATCTGATCGGCCACGGTCACCGGAACATCGCTTTTCTCGGACTCAACCGCAGCCTTTACGCCGTCAACACCCGATATGCGGGATATTGCGATGCGTTGGCTCAGTCAGGATATCCGCCCGGTCCGTATCTCGACTGCATCTCCCAAGAGAAATGTGCTGCACTGATTCGTTCGCAGCTGCAGAGCAGTCAACCGCCGACTGCATTTTTCGCAAGTAACAACCTGACGATGCGTTACTTGCTGCACACCCTGTATGCGGAGCGCGTAGCAATTCCGCGCAGAGTCGCCGTGGCAGGTTTTGATGATATTGAGATGGCCGACGTGGCGCATCCTTCGATTACAGTGATTCGTCAGCCCGTGTATCAAATTGGTGAACTCGCGGCCAATCTGCTGTTCAAGCGGATTTCGGGCGCTGATGTTGCGGAGACCCGCAACCGCGTGGTACTTCCCGTGGAACTGATTCTTCGCGGCTCCTGTGGCTGCAAAGCCAGATTTGCGAAATCAGCGAGTGACAATTTCACCAGCATTGTCATCAACCCCGAAACGCTTCCTGAGCAGATGCCGATGTTGGATTAGATCTCCGCATCATTGCCGGTGAGAGGTGAACTCTTTTCAGCAGATGCCCGGAGGATGCAGTTCGTTATCGTCACTTTTGTGGCCCGCCCTGCGTGCAGCGAAAGAAGGATCAGTGAGACAAATCTGCGCGCCAATCGGCAGACTTCAACCTTGTTGAACTATTTTGCTATTCGAGACGCGCGTGTCACTTCGATACAGCTCGCGAAACTTGGAAAGCGACGGTGCTTGGGCATGCCGCTCCTGGGTATTTTGATGCTCGCATGCATAGGCAGGATCCCCGAGATGATGGGAATGGTAACCTTATCATCGCTAACGGATGTGCGGTTCAAGGGGGGCCTGATGGAAAGCCACCTAAGTCGGGTCTGTACTGAGTGTGAGGCACATGGTGAGCGCGCGAGAAGGTAACGAACTGGCCGTTTCGGATGTCATATCGGAGGTGACGTGTTGAGGAGAGCGGATCTGCATCCCCTGGAGAGACGAATTCGCTGTTCGTGGATCTACCGGCTTGTCGCACTATCCTTTTGCTTCTTCGTGGCGGCTGCGACGGCAGGGCACGCACAGGAGGTCACTTCGACCGACGGGCCTCCCCAGGTTTATGGACCGTGGAACGCTGCGATCCTGACGAGCGGCGACGGGCTGCACTTCAGCATGGCGGGCGGCGACACGCTTTTACAGGCCGACGCTCCCTGGACGCTGCTGGCATGGGTAAACACGACGGATGCGGCCAGCAAGATGGAACTGGTGGCGGGGATGGGGGCGCCGGACGAGGAGTATCCGCGCTATCTGGCGTTAGCGCCGGGGAAGGCGATGCTCTACCTCGGCCAGGGAAACACGCTGGAGGGCGCGGTGTCGATCTTGCCGGGGAGATGGCATCTGCTGGCGGGTACTTTTGATGGGAAGGAATTTCGGTTGTACGTCGATGAAAGGCAGGTGGCGGCGGAGGGCTCGCTGGAGCCGGGCCAGACGGGTGGATTGCTGCTGGGCAGCGTAAGTCCCACGGTCGAGATTGCGCCAGCGCCGCGTCCGGCATACGAGGCTGGCGAGGCGCTTGTGGGTGAGTCGGGCTTCCAGCACTTCGGGGGCAAGGTTTACGGCTTTGAGATACTGCGTGAGGCGCTGGGCACACAAGCCATCCGGGCACTGGCGGCGACGCAGCCGGATTTTACGGTGCAGGTCTACGAGGCGGGGTCGAAGCCGTGGCCGGTGCAGACGCGCGGGCAGGCCGGGTATCGCGCCCCGCAAAGCCCCGAGGAGATGCCGCACAGCCGCGCGCCGCTCCAGCAGCCGAAGGAGATTCCAGCGCCGGCAGAGCCGACGATCGCGACCGTGGGTACAGAGGTATGGCGGCTTGACGGAGGCTGGGAGATGCAGGCTGCGCCGAAAGTTGAGGCAGGCGGGCCAGAGATGAGCGGAGCGCAGATTTCGGGGCCGGATTTCAGGACGAAGGGTTGGTATGCGGCCGTGGTGCCGGGGACGGTGCTGACGACGCTGGTGGATCGGGGGGTGTATCCGAATCCGTACTACGGTCTGAACAATCTCGCGATCCCGGAGGGGTTGAACAAGCAGGACTACTGGTACCGAACGGTGTTTCGCGGGCCGGAGGCGGCGCAGGGCAAGCGGATGACGTTAACGTTCGAGGGCATCAACTACAAGGCTGAGGCGTGGCTGAACGGGCAGCGGTTGGGAACGATCACGGGAGCTTTTATCCGCGGTGTGTTCGATGTGACCGGCATCCTGCGGCCGGGGAAGATGAATGTGCTGGCAGTGCGGGTGTCGCCGCCGCCGCATCCTGGAATTCCGCAGGAGCAGTCGATCAAGGGGGGGCCGGGAGGGAACGGCGGGATGATGTGCCTGGATGGGCCCACGTTTGTGGCGACGGAGGGATGGGACTGGATTCCGGGGATTCGCGATCGGGATACCGGGATATGGCAGCCGGTGGTCCTGCGGGCGACAGGGGAGGTGAAGATCGGCGATCCGCAGGTTGTGACGACGCTGCCGCTGCCGGATACTTCGAGGGCGAACGTGGACATTACGGTTCCTCTGAAGAATGCAGATGGCGCGCCAGTGCGAGGGAGGCTGACCGCGCAGTTTGAAGGCGTGAGCGTGACGGAGGATGTGAATCTGAAGCCGGGCGAAAACACCGTGAATCTGACGCCGGCGGAGTTCGCGCAGCTTGGCGTGCGGCATCCGCGACTGTGGTGGCCGAACGGCTACGGCCCGGCGAACCTGTATCACCTGAAGCTGACGGTGACGACGGGCGGACAGGTCTCCGACACGAAAGAACTGCAGTTCGGGATTCGCGAGATCACGTACGAACTGAGCCTTCTGGATCCGAGCGGACACCTGGGACGAGTGGATTTTTCTCCGACTGTGGCGCACGATCTCGCAATGACGGAAGGGGATAAGCCAGAGCCTGTGATTGGCAATACCCACGCCGAGATTCGTGAGATTCCCGCCGCAGATCCGCCGCCCCCTGACCTTCCGAAGGGGTGGAAGGCAAACTGGCACTCCTGGGTAGAGTCGCTGACGCCGGCGGGTGAGCACTCCCCAGCGATTGGGCCGAGCAGAGACACTGGAACTGCACCCTATCTGGTAATCCTGGTGAATGGGGTGCGCATTGCGGCGCGCGGCGGCAACTGGGGTATGGACGACGCGATGAAGAACGTCTCGCGGGGGCATCTGGAGCCGTTTTTCCGGCTACACCACGATGCGGGTGAGAACATGATCCGCAACTGGGTAGGGCAGAGCACGGAGCAGACATTCTACGATCTGGCCGATGAATATGGATTCCTGGTGTGGAACGATTTCTGGGAGTCGACGGAGAATTACAACCTGGAGGCGGAGAACCCGCAGCTTTTTTTGCAGAACGCGACCGACGTGATCCTGCGCTACCGCAACCATCCTTCGATTGCGGTTTGGTGCGGGCGAAACGAGGGTGTTCCGCAGCCAATCATCAATGAGGGACTGGACCGGCTGGTGAGAACGCTCGACGGGACGCGCTACTACTCGCCGAGTTCGAATGCCGTGGATTTGCAAGGCAGCGGGCCGTATCAGTATCAGAGTCCGAAGAGCTACTACACCACGTTGAATCATGGTTTTTCGGTGGAGACGGGGACGCCGTCGATGTCGACGCTGGAGTCTTTTGAGGCGTGGATTCCGAAGGCCGACTGGTGGCCGATGGACGATGTGTGGGCTTATCACGACTGGCATTTCATGGGGAACGGGGATATCCATCCCTACATGGCGGAGATGCAGGCCGAGTTCGGCGCGCCGACGAGCCTGATGGACTTTGAACGGAAGGCGCAGATGATGGACTACGTCGATTACCGGGCGATCTTCGAGGGGATGGACGCACATCTGTGGCAGCCAAACAGCGGACGGCTGCTGTGGATGACGCAGCCTGCGTGGCCGAGCAATATGTGGGAGGTGCTCAGTTCGGACTATGACACACAATCGTCCTACTACGGGGAGAAGGAAGCACTGCAGCCGCGGCACATCCAACTGAATCTGGCGACGGACGCAGTGGATGTGGTGAACACAACACTGAGCTCGACCGGGCCGTTGACGGCGTCCGCGGAGGTGTATTCGCTCGCCAACAAGTTGCTGCTGCACCAGCAGGCGGAGGTGAATGTCAGCGCGGACAGCGAGGCATCGGCGATGCAACTGGTTCTGGCGCCGCTGGAGCGGAAGGCAACGATCCTGTTGGAGCTGAAACTGAAAGACGCGAGCGGCGCGGTGGTCTCGCGGAATTTTTACTGGCTGGCCGGTGAGAAGCAGGATTTTCAGCAGCTTTCGCGATTGCCGGAGGCGGCAGTAAACGCGACCGCGAGCGCGGGGCGAAACGGCAATCTGGCGCGGGTCACCGTGGAGTTGAAGAACACCGGCAGCGATGTGGCGCTCCAGAACAAGGTAACGCTGCTGAACGCAGCGACCGGCAAGCGGATTTTACCGGCATACTACAGTGACAACTACGTTTCGCTGTTGCCGGGCGAAGCGGAGACGATTGAGATTGACTATCCGGCGAGTGTGGCGAAGGGTGCTGCGCCGGCAATCACGCTTCGTGGATTCAATCTGTTGCAGCGCAGCGTTGCGGTGACGGCGTTGCAGTGAGGCGGGGCGGCCGCTGGGCTGCAACCGGCCCAGCCATCGATTGGCAGGCGCGCTTTGTGGCAGGTGAGCGCGGTCGCCCGTGAGAAAATGATAGAGATGATCTCTGTCTCTAATGTAACCATGCGCTATGGCGCGAAGCTGCTCTTTGAAGATGTTTCGGTGACCTTTACCGCGGGCCGCAGGTATGGCCTGACGGGTCCGAATGGCGCCGGCAAATCCACCTTTATGAAGGTGCTCACCGGCGAACTGGAGCCCCAGAAGGGCACGGTGGTGCGCCCCCGGAAGCTCGGGGTTCTGAAACAGAACCAGTACGAGTTTGACGCCTTTCGAGTGGTCGACACGGTGATCATGGGCAACAAGGGGTTGTGGGCCGCGCTGGAGGAGCGCGAGCTGATCTACAACAAGCCGGAGATGACCGACGAGGACGGGTCGCGGCTGGGTGAACTGGAAGGGATCGTCGGGGACGAGGATGGCTATGAGGCCGAGGCCAATGCGTCCCTGCTGTTGCAGGGGCTGGATATTCCCGATGAGCTGCACCAGCGCAAGATGAGCGAGTTGCAGGGCGGGCAGAAGGTACGCGTTCTGCTGGCGCAGGCGCTGTTTGGAGAACCGCAGGCGCTGCTACTGGATGAGCCGACCAATTATCTGGATCTGGAGTCGATTCACTGGCTGGAAGATTTTTTGATCCGCTATACCGGGACCTTGATTGTGATCTCTCACGATCGCCACTTTCTGAACAACGTGTGCACCCACACAGCGGACATCGACTACGAGACGATCATCACCTATACCGGCGGGTACGACGAGATGGTGCTGCAGAAGACCAGCATCCGGACTCGCATCGAGGCGCAGAACGAGCAGCGGGAGAAGAAGATTGCGCAGCTTAACGACTTCATTGCGCGCTTTTCCGCCGGTACCCGCAGCTCGCAGGTGAACTCACGCAAGAAAGAGGTGGAGCGGCTGGCGACCAGTGATCTGGCGCGGTCCAACATTGCGCGGCCGTACATCAACTTCAAGATGGAGCGACCATCGGGCAAGACCGCGCTGGAGTTCGAGGATGTGCACAAGAGCTACAGCCAGCCCAACGGCGAGACCGAACATGTGATCAACGGATTCTCCGGCATGGTGCCGAGGGGCGAGAAGGTTGCGCTGATCGGGCGCAACGCGCAGGGCAAGACCACGCTGTTGAAGGCGCTGCTGGCCAATGGGCCGGGGATCGAGGAGAAGGACGTCTCGATCGACTCGGGTACGGTCAAATGGGGCCACGAGGTCTCGATCGGTTACTTTGCGCAGGACCACCAGGGCTCAATTCAGCGCGGCATGACGGCGCAGGACTGGCTGCACCAGTATGATCCCAAAGCGGCCAAGGAAGACATTCGCGGCATTCTTGGGCAGATGCTGTTCCGGGGCGAAGAGGGCCTGAAGATGACCGATGCTCTCTCTGGCGGAGAGGCCGCACGCCTGCTCTTCTGCAAGATCATGCTGCTCAAGCCCAATGTGCTGGTGCTGGACGAACCGACGAACCATCTGGATCTGGAGAGCATCAACGCTCTCAACCAGGCGATCCAGAAGTTTGAGGGAACCGTCTTTCTGGTGACCCACGATGAGGATCTGATCGAGGAGACGGCGACGCGCATCTGGCACTTTGAGGGCGGGCCGGACAACTTCCGCATTACGGACCACAAAGGCACGTATGAGGAGTATCAGCAGGTGGCAGCCAAGGGCGCCGGTAGATGAAGCCAGGCGGGATGACCCGGCCTGGAGATGGCAGAGATGGCGATACAATCGTGGCATGGATACGGGCACGAAGATCCCGACGCAGAAGAACGTCCTTGGCCAGCCATTGGAGAGCTGCAGTATCGATCCCATCACCGGCTTTTATCGTGATGGCTGCTGCAACACCGGGCCGGAAGATCTGGGCATGCATACGGTCTGCTGCTTGGTGACGGAGAGATTCCTGGCTGTCTCTGCCGAGTTGGGGAACAATCTCTCCACACCGATACCGGAGTATGGGTTCCCGGGGCTGAAGCCAGGAGACCGGTGGTGCGTGTGCGCGGCGCGTTGGCTGCAGGTGCAGCGCGCGGGCGCCGCCTGTCCGGTGGTGCTGGAGTCTACCCATGAGTCGACCCTTGAGGTGATTCCGTTTGAGATTCTGCTGCAGTACGCGGTGATACCCGAGACGCTGCATTAGGTGGATGGCCACGGCATTTGACCTGGAAACGGACCCTGTTCCCGGCGGCAAAGCATCTACATCCAAATGACGCGTTCCATGCGAACGCTCCGGGGTATGCGGGCTCTCGACGGGTTGCTGTGGAGGTAGCCTCTTCGCAAAGAGCGCAACCCTGGACCGCTGATGGTGGAACCCGAGCCTACTGCGCAACGGCGAGACAGTCCGTCCACGCAAGCAGGAGGGCGGCCCGCAGACATCTGAGAAAGAAAACGGGCGAGCAGAGGATATCTGCTCGCCCGTTGTGATGTCGGTTGGTTATGGCATTTTCGGTGTTGATGGGTATCCCGAAGCGGGCTTGCGGTGGCGTTTTCTTTGAGGGAAAACGCCCATCGAAGTCGAGTCGCTTTCTACACCTACACCGAAACTGCCTTAGCGCTTGCTCTGGCCGCGGACAAGCTTGCGGACCTTGGCCTTGTTTTCGCCGCGAGGGCCGGTGCGGGGGGCCTTGGGTGCGGCCTTCTTGCGTGCCGTGCGCTTCAGCTTCTTGCGCTCCAGCTTGTCGGTAACGCTCTTGGTATTTGCCATGTGCCTCTCTTCTCTGTTCAGAGCTTTCAATTGAAATGGGACCGGCCGAGCGATCTCCGCTGTGCCTGCGGAGGTCTTACAACCGCTCAAGCTGGGCGAACCTCTCGACCAGCTTCTTCATGCCGTGACCTCTAAATTGTACGGTAAGCCTGGCATCTTCGCCGTCCCCCTCCCGGGCGAAGATCACCCCTTCACCATACTTGGGATGGCGGACGCGCGCGCCCTTCCCCAAGCCCGTACCCCCGCCGGGCGGCGCAGCCTCCCCGGGCGGGCGGCTCCTGATGGTGGAGGCGCCGGGCCTGCCGAAGAAGGCTGCGGTGTTATCCAGCGGGCCGCTGCCGGGGCGCGGGTGCTCGGTCCGGCGCTGGCTGAAGCGCTGTTTGGCGTAGGCGCGGGCGCCGGAGCCCGCATCCTGAGACTCGTCTTCGTAGGAGAAGTGGCGGTCGCCCAGGCCGTCCTCATAGCCCCGGGCACGCTGCGCATAGGGAGTGGAGTCGCCTGAGCCGGGATACCTCTCCGGGCTCAGGTCCTCCGTCAGCCGGGGTGGAACCTCGGCCAGGAAGCGTGAGGGCAGGGATGCCTCCGGCATGTCGTTGCCGTAGCGGCGGCGATAGCGTGCCCGGGTCATGATCAGGGTGTCCATGGCGCGGGTCATGCCGACGTAGCAGAGGCGGCGCTCCTCCTCCATCTGGGTCGGGTCCTGCAACGTCCGCGAGTGGGGAAAGAGGCCCTCTTCCAGGCCGGCCAGAAAGACCAGGGGGAACTCCAGCCCCTTGGCGGCGTGCAGGGTCATCAGCGTGACGCGGGCGTCAGCGGAGTAGGTGTCTGTGTCGGAGACCAGGGCCGCGTGGTCCAGGAACTCGGCCAGCGTCTCTCCGCGGGCGGTGGCGTCCCGCGCCGCGTTGGCCAACTCCTTCAGGTTTTCGATCCGGGAGAGGCTCTCGGGCGTGGCC
Organism: Acidobacteriota bacterium; assembly: GCA_021806005.1. Classification (GTDB taxonomy): domain Bacteria; phylum Acidobacteriota; class Terriglobia; order Terriglobales; family Acidobacteriaceae; genus Granulicella. The sequence continues at coordinate 13,068 of JAJZDM010000068.1, forward strand.
TCATTCTCCAGGGCGCGGATGTAGCCGGAGCGATCGTTGAGGAACTTGATGAGCGCGGGCAGCGTGGCCTGCCCACCGGCCGCTGCATCGCCTTCGGCGGGAGCCTGCGGGTCGGGCAGCGCAGTTGGCAGAGTGTCTGAAATCGTCCCGGGGCCCTGAGCAGCGATCATGCGGCTGAGGCGGCCGGCGTTGGCCAGTCTCTGCGCTGTTCTGGCCATGCCGGTTGGCAGTGCGTCTTGCGGCAGGGCTAGCGGGGCAAAGGGGTTGAAGCTCGCCTCGGCGCCGGCCGGGGCCTTCGCCGCGGGTGCGGCGTCCTCCCCGGGCTGGGCGTGCATTCCGGCGCCCAGTTCATCGCCGGGGCCAAAGTCAAAGCCGAAGTTGAAGCTGGTGTCGGGACCGCTATCGTTGTTCCCGGCGGCGGCCGGTGTTGAGGGGGCTTCGTCGGCGGCAAAGCCGAAGTCGAAGTCCACGGATTCTTCGAGCGCCTCCGGGGCAGAGGGATCGCGCATCGTGCCTTGGTCGTCGTGGTCCGTCACGAGGCTCTCTTTCAGCCCGAAGAGGTTGCGGGCTTCTTCGATCAGCCTGCGAAAGCTGCTGAGGGCGGTGAGCGCCCGTGGCGGCAGCAGCTTCTCCTCCTGGGCGCGGGCGATGGCGTCCCAGGTGCTGATGCCCGTGCTCAGCGCAATTCGTTCCAGGGTCTCCATGGTGGTCTTGCCGATGCCGCGCGGCGGGGAGTTCACCACCCGGCCGAGCGCAATGGAGTCATGCGGGTTTTGCACCAGCTTCAGGTAGCTCAGGATGTCCTTGACCTCGGCGCGATCATAGAAGCTGAAACCTCCCACCATGTGGTACTGGATCTGGTAGCGGCGCAGAGCCTCTTCTACGAGCCGTGACTGGGAGTTGGTGCGGTAGAGCACGGCGCAGCGCGGCATCTCTGCGGCAGTCTCGCGCTGGAACCTGGCGATACGATCCGCGATGAACAGGGCTTCACTCTCGCCGTCGGGAGCTTCGTAGTAGCCGATCGCCGAGCCCCCCGCGCGCGCCGTCCAAAGGTTCTTGCCCTTGCGCTGGGTGTTGCGGGCGACAACGGCACTGGCCGCCTCCAGGATGGCTTCGGTGGAGCGGTAGTTCTGTTCCAGACGGATGGTACGTGCCGCGGGGAAGTCCCGCTCGAACTCCAGGATGTTGCGGATATCCGCGCCCCTCCAGGAGTAGATGGACTGGTCCTCATCGCCCACCACGCAGACGTTGCCATGCTTGCCGAGCATCTTCATCAACTCGTACTGGGGCCGGTTGGTGTCCTGGTACTCATCGATCAGCAGATAGCGGTAGCGGCGGTTGTAGCGAGCGAGCACCTCGGAAGAAGACTTAAGCAGCCGGACGGTCTCCAGCAGCAGATCGTCGAAGTCCAGAGCGTTGGCCTTGGCCAGTTCCTCCTTGTAGATCTTGAAGATGTGGGCGATCTTCTCTTCCTCGGGGTTGGTGGAGGCGAGAAAGTACTCCTGGGGATCGATCATGTGGCTCTTGGCCCAGGAGATACGGCTCAGTACGACGCGGGGCTTCAGGGCTTTGTCATCCAGAAAGAGGCGTTTCAGGGCCTGTTTCACCACTGCCTGCTGGTCGGTCTCGTCGTAGATCGCAAAGTTGCGGGTCAGGCCCTGGTTGCCGACGCGCAGGGCTTCGATGTCGCGGCGCAGAATCCGCACGCAGAGGCTGTGGAAGGTTGAGATGGTGGGTTGGGCCAGGGTGGTGTGACCGAGGATCTTCTCCACTCGCTCGCCCATCTCCGCGGCGGCCTTGTTGGTAAACGTAACTGCAAGAATGTGGTCCGGAGAGACGCCGAGTTCCTGAATCAGATAGGCGATGCGATGGGTGATCACCCGGGTCTTGCCGCTGCCGGCTCCAGCCAGCAACAGCACGGGGCCCTGGGTGGCGAGGATCCCCTCGCGCTGCTGGGGGTTCATGTTGGCGAGAAGATCGGACACAACTCTATTCTATCGAGCCGGCCTTACTCTCCTCCTCGAGATCTTCCGGTGCATCCGGGGTTCTGTGCAGAACGCGGCGCAGGATGCCCATCACCGTCATGGCCTGCAGGTGGGTCATCCCCTGGCGGTGGCCTGCCTCCGAGGTCGCGGCGGCTGCTGCGAGCTGAAGCACGAGCTGCCGGACTACGGGTTCGCGGGCGTTTCCCGGGAAGCGGCGCGCGTAACCGGTCGCTCGCATCACCTGCAGTAGAAGCTGGGTGAGTAGCTCGCGGTCTTCCACCGTTGCCGGAGCCTCCTGTTGCTGTGGAACCTCCACGCTGGATTCGAAGCCGGAACGCGTCAGTTCATACAGGCAGACGGCGACGGACTGGCCCAGGTTCATGGAGAGGTGGCGGTTCCCTTCGGGCTGGAAGAGCGGGATGGTGGTCAGCAGGTCGCAGTGGGAGAGCTGATCGTTGGTGAGGCCGGTCTTCTCCGAGCCGAAGAGGAGGGCTACGCGCGGCCCTTCAGCCAGAGAAGCGGAATCTCTGTCGTTGCGCTGCGCGGCATCGTTCCCCGCCGAGTCTGCGGAGGCGCCGGTGTTGAGTGCCGTCAGGATTCGAGGCGCCGCCTGTTGCAGGCTGAGGATGGGCTGGCGCAGACGGCGCTCGCCGATCGCCGTGGTGCCCACCGTGAGGGTACAGTCGGCGATGGCCTCCAGCAGAGTGTCAAAGCGGCGCGCGGCACGCAGCACCTGCTGCGCTGCCACGGCTGCCGGATTGGGGGCGGATGCGTCTGCAAGCTCAGATCCTTCGGCTCGCACCGCCTCTCCATCGGCTTCCAGTTGCGCGGCTTCAAACGGAGCGGAGAAGTCATTGACGACCCGCAGGTCGCAGAAGCCGAAGTCCTGCATGGCGCGGGCGGTGGCCCCGATGTTGAACGGGTTGCGCGCGCCTACCAGAACCACACTGAGCCGGTGGCGGGCCGAAGAGAGCATAAGACAGAGTCTAGAGGAGAACCAGGGCCCTTGCGCCAGAAGTGATAGCTCTGGGGGCTGGCTCTGCCTCGGGGGGGCCGTTCGAAGGCTGTGCGATCAGACCTTGTGGCCCTGGTTTTGCTGCGGAGTGGCGCTTAGATGGCCCGAGTTTTCCGCGGGGAGCGCGCAGAAACCGCGCCGGGGATGGAATGGCCTTCGGCGCATTCTTCCGCTCCAGCAGTGTGCAGGGACTGGTTCCGCCTACACTGGAACCAGCCCTATGGCAGACAACTTCGCCCAGACCGTGAAGCAGCAGGCCGACATCGTCCGGATTGTGGGCGAGTACGTGAAGTTGCGCAAGAGCGGAGCCAACTGGAGCGCGTTGTGTCCTTTCCACAAGGAGAAGTCAGGGTCGTTCTACCTCTACCCGGGAACGGCCAGTTTTTACTGCTTTGGCTGTCACGAGCATGGAGACGTCTTCAGCTTTGTGATGAAGATCGAGTCGCTCAGCTTTCCGGAGGCGGTGCGGTCGGTGGCGACGAAGATGGGGATTCCGCTGCCGCAGCGCGAGTTTCACTCGGCGGAAGAGGCGCGGGATGCTGGTCTGCGCCGCCAGTTGCTGGACGCGCATGAGGCTGCGACGCAGTACTTCGAACAGTCCCTGCGCTCGCCGGAGGCGGCCCGGGCCAGGGAGTATCTGACCCTGCGCGGGGTGAGTCCGGAGGCGATCGCGAAGTTCCGCATCGGCTACGCGCCGGAGAGTTTCAACGACATGCGCGACCGACTGGGGAAGTTCTTTTCCGAGGAGGTGCTGCGGCAGAGCGGCCTGTTCAGTTGGAAGGAGCAGGAGGACGGAAGCCCGGGCCAGATGTATGCGCGATTCCGAAAGCGGATTACATTTCCCATTGCCAGTGAGCAGGGTAAGCCGATTGCCTTTACGGCGAGGGCGCTGGACGGGGCGGAGCAGGACGCCAAGGCCGGGCCGAAGTATCTGAACTCGCCGGAGACGCCGCTGTATACCAAGGGCCAGGTGCTGTTCAACCTGGACAAGGCCAAGGCGGCCATCCGGGAGATGGACTTTGCGCTGTTGGTGGAGGGGCAGATGGACTGCATCCGCGTCTTCATGGGCGGGATCGGCAACGTGATCGCCACCAGCGGAACCGCATTCACCGAACATCAGGTTCGGCTGCTGGGCCGGTTCACCAAGCGCGTGGTGCTGAACTTCGATCCCGATCAGGCGGGGGCCAACGCGGCGGAGAAGACCATTGCGCTGCTGGTGGAAGAGGGCTTCGAGGTGCGGGTGGTTACGCTGGAGGCTGGGCTGGACCCGGACCGGTACATCAAGGAGCGCGGCATGGAGGCTTACACCGCGGCCGTACGGGGAGCGGCGCGCTACGCTGATTATCTGATAGAGCGCGCGCAGGCGCTCTATCCCGGGCGCACGCCGGAGAGCAAGGTGAAGGCGTTGAATATGCTGTTGCCGCATATCGGGCGGGTTCCCAACCCGATTGCACGCAGCGACTTTGCGGAGAATGCGGCACAGAAGCTGGGCATCGACAGCGCGCTGCTGCGCCAAGAGTTGCGCCATGCCGCCCAGCAGCGGCTGGAGAGCGTCAAGGCGGCGCAGCCACGGGCGCTTCGTGAGGATGAGAGGATTCTGCTCTGCGCCCTGGTGCTGCCGGATGCCGACTCGGCGAGAGCCCTGGCGGTGGAGCGACTGGGTGAGAACCCAGAGTGGTACTCCGCGCTGCCCAGCGCAGCCCTGATCGAGGTGCTGGTGAATGGCCCGGCGCCGGAGAGCCCCTTTGAGGCTGCTCCCGATGATGCTTCGCGGATGCTGCTGGCCAGCGCCCTGCAGAGCGCCGGTGAAGGGGAGGTGACTGCGGCGATGGTGGAGGGCGCGCTGGCCGCGCTGCGGCGCGGGTACCTGGAGCGCCGCTCCCGGGAGGTCCGGGCAGACATGGCCCAGGCTCAGCAGCGTGGCGATCAGGAGATGCTGCTGCGGCTGGCCAGAGAGAAGATCCGGTTGGATGTGGAGTTGAAGCATGGATGAGCGGACCCGACGGCGGTTGATGGTGGGCTTTGCCACTACGGTGGTGAGCAAGGCCTCCTACACGCTGATTCAGCTCATCCAGGTGCCCATGCTGATGCACTTCTGGGGCCGCGCCATGTTTGGCGTCTGGGGGATTCTTACCGCGACGCCGACGTACCTGAGCTTCTCCAACGTGGGCTTCGGCTCGGTTGCGGGCAATGAGATGACCATGCTGATGGCGCGGGGCGAGCAGGAGCAGGCGCTGACGGTCTTCCAAAGCTGCTGGTGGCTGATTACGCTGCTGATCAGCGCGACCATGGCGGTGTTCTGCGTGGTGATCTATGAACTGCCGGTGGCGCGGCTGCTCAACCTGTCGCTGCTCAGCGAGCATGACGTCAAGGTGATTCTCTTCTGGCTGGCGTTGTCGATGTTGTTTGGGCAGCTCGAGCAGCTTTTGCAGTCGGCCTATCGTTGCGTCAAGCGCTACTCGTATGGGAACTTTGCCAAGAGCTGCCTGACGCTGGCCGCCTTTGCCGCCATGCTGGTGCCGATCATGGAGGGCTACGGGCCTCGCACCACCGCCAAGGTCTTCGCGCTGGCTAATCTGGCCGGGACGGTGATTCTCTGCGCCATGGTGAAGCACGACATTCCCTGGATCAGTTTTGGATGGAGCCACGCCTCGTTGGGAGAGATCAAGCGGCTCACCCGGCCGGCGCTGGCCTTTCTGGGCTTTCCCCTGGGCAACTCGCTCAATATCCAGGGATCGCAACTGGCGGTGAACTACGCTCTGGGCAACGACATGGTGGCTGTGTGGATTACGGCGCGAACGGTCTCGCGGCTGGCCTTGCAGGCGGTGGAGCTGGTGAGGAACACCATCTGGCCCGAGCTTTCGATTGCCTTTGGAGCGGGAAACATGGACGTGGTGCGGCAGATTCATCGCCGCGCCGTGCAGTTTGCGCTCTTTGTCAGCCTGATCGTGGTGGTGCTGGTGGCGGCCTTCGGTCCTACGTTTCTGCACAAGTGGACGCTGGGCAGGGTTCCTTCCAGCCCCGGCCTGGTGGGCATGCTTCTGGTGGTGGTGGTCTTCTACTCCCTGTGGTCCACCAGCTCGACGCTGGTGGCGGCGATCAACCTGCATGAGCGGCTGGCTACCGTCTACGCCTTGGCCACCGGCGCCACCGTGGTGGTGACGTACTTTGCGGCCCGCCGCTATGGGCTCTACGGGGCCGCCGTCTCCCTGCTGCTGAGTGAGATGATGATGGGTGCCTACGTACTACCGTCCTCGCTCCGGATCGCGCAGGATACCTGGGGAGGGTTTCTGCGCTCCATGCTGCAATACCCGCAATCCCTGCGGCCGCGAGAGCTTGTGGCCAGGCTGCGGCGAAAAACGCTGGAGGTTGAGGCGGATCTGGAAGCGGACTCGAGGTAGGGGCAGCGCCGATAGTTTCATTTCATGGGGCTCGCGGTGCGGGCATGGATGCGCGTCTTCCGAGGCCGGGCGTGTCGCACAGGATCACCCGCTCGGCGGACATGGTCGCCCGCGATGCGGACGTCTGCCTTGCTGGCACCCACGTCATCCTGGCGGGGGAGATGGATCAGAACGTGTGCGGAGAATAGACGTCTTTATCTCCGCATATTATGCGGAGAATATTCTTGCTTTTGCGGAGAATAGAGGCTAGATTCAACCAGAATGGCGAGAAGAATAGAGGCCGGGATCTATATCCATGAGCATAGGGGCTGGCCGGAGTTCGGCTGGGATCAGGCGCGGATTGCCGAGCGGCTGGCCGATATCACGTACCGGCAGGGGCGTCTGATCGGCCGCATGGAAGCTCTTGGTTTCCCGCTTCGCGCCGAAGCTGTTTTGAATACGCTGACCGAGGATGTACTGAAATCGAGCGAGATCGAGGGTGAGCAGCTCGATCGCAATCAGGTGCGTTCCTCGATCGCACGCCGCCTGGGGCTGGATATCGGAGGGCTGGCGCCGGCGGACCGGAACGTCGAGGGCGTGGTGGAGATGATGCTGGATGCGACGCAGCGTTACGCCGAGCCGCTGACGCGCCGTCGTCTCTTCGCCTGGCATGCGGCCTTGTTCCCTACCGGCCACAGTGGGATGGCGAAGATCAAGGTAGGGGCCTGGCGCAAGGATGCAAGCGGTCCGATGCAGGTGGTCTCGGGGCCCATCGGCAGGGAGCGCGTCCACTACCAGGCCCCCGCGGCCCACCGGGTGAGCGGCGAGATGAAGACGTTCATCGAATGGTTGGAGAAGGACCGCTCCGCCAACCCCTTGCTCAAGGCTGCGGTCGCACATCTATGGTTCGTGACGATTCATCCGTTCGACGACGGCAACGGACGCATCGCGCGTGCGATCGCGGATATGTTGCTGGCCCGCTCGGAAGAGACCTCCCAGCGCTTTTACAGCATGTCGGCGCAGATCCGCAAAGAGCGGAAGACTTACTACGAGATCCTCGAAGCCACGCAGAAGGGTGAGCTTGACATCACGCGCTGGATGGAGTGGTTTCTCAACTGCCTCGGCCGTGCCATCGATAACGCCGAGACAGTCATCGGGACTGTGCTGAGCAAGGCTCGGTTCTGGGAGAGTTTCGCGAAGGTGGAGTTCAACAAGCGTCAGCGGGAGATGATCGAGCGTCAGCTCCATGGCTTCGAGGGCAAGCTCACCTCGTCCAAATGGGCAAAGCTCGCCAAATGCTCACAGGATACGGCGTCACGGGATATCGAGGATCTGATCCGCAAGAAGGTGCTGGTCAAGGATGCGGCCGGAGGGCGGAGCACATCCTACTCGCTGGTGAAGGTTGGAGAGAACGCCTGACGAGGATGGCTCTTACCAGTTGCTACCCGCTTGAGGAAGATGTGATTGATATCCAGAGGAGACAACGAACCTTTGGCTGATTGGACAAGGTGAGAACGAGGACGATTTCGTCGTTTGGTGCGCCGGCAGGAACGGGAACTGGCAGGGCATGAAGGTGCCATGCCAACCGGAGATGCCAAAGACGGACGGTCACGACGGCATCGAATGATCCGGCCAGACTTGTCGAAACGGATCGGGCAGGCTGGTCTTCCGCCTCCTTGCAGCCTCTTCAACGTTCCCAGGGAAGACTTTGCGCACGCCTTGCCTCGGTGATCGCGTCGGATTGGGCCAGTAGCAGATGGCCTCTGGTTGCCAAGCTCCGAGGACAAAATTGTGTCCTCGCAAAGTGAGAGGCATGGGTGTCGACCTTATCAGGCCCGCCCTTCATGCCGCCTCGCGTCTCATTTATAGTGTGTTGGGTATCCGATGGAACAAAACACATTCACTCTGGTGTGGATTCTTCCCTATGTTCGGCAGGCACTGCAACAGACGGACAACTTCGAGTTTCGGACGTATGCAAACGCCCTGTTCGCCGAGTTGGAAAAGGCAAAAACTCCGGGCGTCGTCCGCTTCCCACAGGGTCAGCGCGTTGGATGGCAAATTTTTCAGTATCAGGAGATGCCGCCAAAGTTGCGCGACCTCTTGTCGGAAGCATTCTTCCACCTGTTTCACAAGGGATATATTGCGCCTGCGGCCCCGGACTCCTATCTTAACCAGCCGACTTTGGGCACGTTCCGTGTGACCCAGCGGGGCCGTGCGTGGTTGCAAGGGAAAGAGCCACTCCCGGAAGTTGCCGAGCAGTATATGAAGTTCCTGCGCGAACGGGTTACTGTACTTGACCCGATCATTGAGCAATATGTCATCGAAGCTCTGACCGCCTTTGACCGGGACGCATACTTCGCGTCTGCCGTGATGTTAGGCGCCGCCTCGGAAAAAGAACTTTATCTCCTCGCGGAGGCAGTTTTCCTGGCGTTGAGAGACGCCAAGGACAAAGACAAATTGAGGGGCCTGTTGGATCGTCGAAGGCTGCTGGAGTTGTTCGAGACGGTGAGGGACGAGATCCGCCAAGCCGTTGCCGCGAAGCTGATTCCATACGACGTCTCAGAGGGATCGGAGACCCACCTGATGTCGCTGTAT
>JAJZDM010000069.1 GCA_021806005.1 Acidobacteriota bacterium
GTATCTGGACCCCGTCACGGGCAAGTCGCTGGCCAGCCGGCCCACCGGAGAACACAGCGAGGCCAGCTCCCAGATGATGCTCGGGGGACGGCATATCGCGCGTTACTTTGTCTGGGACGCGATGCGGGGCATCGATTATCTGCAGAGTCGGCCTGATATCGACGCGGATCGTATCGGTGCGGTGGGCTGCTCGGGCGGAGGAACGGTCACGGCGTATCTGGCCGCGCTGGACTCTCGCGTGAAGGCTGCGGGGGTAGCCTGCTACATCACAAGCTACAGCGAACTGCTGCCCACGCTGGGTCCGCAGGAGGCGGAACAGACCATCCCCGGATTTCTTCAAGCCGGGCTGGGCTTCCCGGACTGGATGGAGGCGGCTGCGCCTCGTCCGTATGCAGTGATCTCCACGACTGAGGATATGTTTCCCTTCGCCGGCGCGAGGCAGTCTGTGAACGAGGCGCGCCGTATCTATGGGCTCTATGGAGCGGAAGATCATCTCATGTGGATCAACGGCCCAGGCCATCACGGCAACCTGCGGCCCATCATGGCGGAGATCGTCGGCTTCTTCACCCACTGGCTGTTGCAGAGCGACCAGAGTCCGACGCTGGTGAATCTTCCACTGTCTGATCCGCAGGCGCTGCTGTGCACCAGCACCGGCCAGGTGAGCAGCTCTCTGGGTGGGCTGACGGTGGCGGCTTTGAGCCGCAGCGAGACGCCGCTGCCGAGGCATCCTCATCCGCCTGCGGGGCAGACTGCGCTGGCGGTCTTCCGCAGGCAGATGGAGCAACAGGTGCGCGCCACGGCGGGGATCACGGCGCGGCCCGGCGCAGCGCCGCCTGAGGTTCGGATCATTACGACCGAGCAGCGGTCGGGCTGGCGGTTGGAGACGATCTCCTGGCCGAGCGCCACCGGGGTAGAGCTGGGCGGTCTGCTGGCCGTCCCGGACGGAGCAGGGAAGAGACCCGCTGTGCTGCTGTTGACGCAGGGCGCGCCCACGGAGGCCGATGTGGCGCCGTTGGCAGCCGCTGGCCAGGTGGTGTTTGCGCCGCAGATGCTTCCGGGAGCGAAGGATGGCGACAGCCCGAAGACTGCGCTGATGGGGCCCTGGTATACGGAGACGCTGCGCGCCTTTCTGGTGGGGCAGACGCTGGTGGGGGTTCGCGCCGACGATGTGATCCGCGCTACGGACTGGCTGGCCGCGCAGGCGGAGGTCGATCCGGCGCAGATCGCTGCCACCGGTGTGGGGCCCATGGGAATTGTTCTGCTCCACGCCGCCGTGCTCGATCCTCGGATACACAGCTTGAGGGTGGATCACACGCTGACGAGCTTTCAATCGGCCTTCGACGCCGCGGTGCCGCGCGACCTTGCCCAGAGCGTGATTCCCGGCGTGCTGCAACACTATGACCTCAAGGACCTGATCGCTGCCCTTGCGCCGCGTAGTGTGACGGTAATCGATCCTATCGACGGTGAGGGCCGGCCTGTGACTGTGTCGGCTCATCCTTAGCTATGTCCTGAGCGGTGTCCCGGCCGCGCATGCTACCGCTGAACCTTGCCTGCAGGAGAGCAAAAGAGACAGGGTTTGCGTGCCTTGTAACGAATATCGACCACGGGAGGATGTCGCGGGTCTTCACGGTCCTGCGGAGGAACCCAGCGGCTTATACTTGCGGATGGGAGTTCCCCGGGAGCGCCAGCTTGAAGAGAGCTGAGGCGCCTTTGATCTCGAGTTGCAGGGTACAGGCCTCTCGCAGCAGCAACCGGAAGGCCACCGATGAGAGAAGTTCGAATGCGAAGGAGAGAAGTTTCGTGAACTATTTAACAGATGGCAAGCTGGTGATCGCGGGTGCGGCCGGAATGATCGGATCAAATATGGCGCAGACCGCGATGATGATGAGGCTGAGCTCCAACGTCTGCCTCTATGACCCGATCGCTGCTCCCCTGGAGGGCGTAGCCGAGGAGATGTACCACTGCGGATTTGACGATGCGAACATCACCTTCACCTCCGACATCAAGGAGGCGCTCCGCGGCGCGCAGTACATCGTATCCTCCGGTGGAGCGGCCCGCTCAGCCGGCATGACCCGCGAGGATCTTCTGAAGGGCAATGCGGAGATCGCGGCCCAGCTTGGAAAAGACATTCGCTCCCTATGCCCGGACGTGAAGCATGTTGTGGTGATCTTCAACCCGGCGGATATCACGGGTTTGATTACGCTGCTGTACTCCGGACTGCGCCCTTCGCAGCTTACGACGCTGGCCGGGCTGGACAGCACGCGCCTGCAGAGTGAACTGGGCAAGCACTTCAAGGTGCTCCGCAGCCACATCACGAACTGCCGCACCTACGGAGGACACGGCGAACAGATGGCAGTGTTTGCCTCGACCGCCAAGGTGGATGGCAAGCCCCTGACGGAGCTGATTGGAACCAGCGCCCTGACCCATGAGGAGTGGGCCGCGCTGAAGGAGCGGGTGATCCAGGGCGGGAAGAACATCATCAACCTCAGAGGCCGCTCGTCGTTCCAGAGTCCTTCCTACCTGTCGCTGGAGATGCTCCGCGCCGTGATGGGCGGGGACGCCTTCCGCTGGCCGGTGGGGACGTGGGTGAACAATGGCCGCTTCTCCAACATCGTGATGGCGATGGAGACCAGGCTCACCAGGCAGGGAGCTGAGGTCCAGGAGGTGGTTGGGACCGCCGAGGAGCAGAAGGAGCTGGAGCAGAGCTACCGGCATCTGTGCGATCTGCGCGATGAGGTAGTGAAGATGGGTGTGGTTCCGCCGGTGGCCGAGTGGTCCAGGCTGAACCCGAATCTTGGTTGAGAGTTGGCTGAGAGTCGGTTTGTAGAAAACCAGGGTGGGCGATGAGGTCTTCTGCCTCGTCGCCCACCTTTGACGTTTGCCGGTACAGTATCTGGTAGCGCGGGGTTCCGGCGTGGGTTGCGTTCGGCGCGGGTTGCGTTTGACAAGCCTGCGGGCAGCGCAGTAGGTTGGTCGGGATCCAGTTTCGGGGTAAACCTTGCGGGGTGTCCACGAAGGGGAGGGGTCGGGGACGTTTTGGCAACGTTGCCAATATGCCCGGGCAACGGACACGGAAGGGGATCTGAAGCTTCCGTTCCCAGCGTTTTTATCAAGATGGTTGAGGTGCCTGATGTCTTTTGCGTTGTCTCGTCCGGTGGTGTGTCTTCGTCTGCCTTTTGTCCTGGCTGTGGCTGCGATGGGCGCAAGCCTTGTGGCCTTGCCGAACGCCGCTGCGCAGGATACGCGCACGGTTACCGAGCCGGTGATTCCACCCGTCTGCCAGACGCTGACAGCCAGCCTGGCGGCGAAGCATGGCAAGCTGGCCAGGGGAGATGAGACCAGACTCGATACGCAGCGCCTGCAGTCCGCGCTTGACCAGTGCGCTTCGGGGAAGGCCGTAGAACTGCATGCCGCGGGCGCGGACGACGCCTTTCTGAGCGGGCCACTGACGATCTCCCGGGGTGTGACGCTGCTGGTGGACCGCGGCGTGACGCTGTTTGCCTCCCGCGATCCTCGCCAGTATGACACCCGTCCTGGAGCCTGCGGGACCGTGGATCAGGAGGGCGGCGGTTGCCGTCCGCTGATTGCGGTGCAGGCCCCCAACGCCGCTGTGATGGGAGACGGCTCCATCGACGGGCGCGGCGGGGACGATCTGCTGGGCCGCCACGTCACATGGTGGGATCTGGCCAACCAGGCGCGCGCCGGGGGAAGGCAGAACTGCTTCCGGCTGATCATCGCGAGCCGCGCGGACAACTTTATTCTGTACCGGATTACGCTGCGGAACTCGCCGAACTTCCACGTGGTGGTGGACCGGACGGACGGCTTTACCGCCTGGGGCGTGAAGATCGACACTCCTGCCAACGCGCGGAACACGGATGGAATTGATCCCTCCGGCTCGAAGAACGTGACCATCACCCACTCCTGGATCCGCGACGGTGACGACAACGTGGCGATCAAGGCCGGGGGGTCGGGCGCGTCGACGGATATGAGCATCAGCCACGATCACTTCTACTACGGCCACGGGATGTCGATCGGCAGCGAGACGTTCGGCGGGGACAGCCGGATTCTGGTGAGCGACCTTTCGATGGATGGAACCACCTCGGGGATTCGGATCAAGAGCGATGCGAAGCGGGGCGGGCTGGTGGATGGCGTCACCTATCGGGATGTCTGCATGCGGAGCATCAAGTATCCCATCGACATTGATCCGTTTTACGAGCACCAGCGCAGCCCGGGGAACAAGGTGCCGGTCTTCCGCAACATCCTGCTGGAGGGGGTGCACGCGGTGACGCCGGGCAAGGTGATCATGGATGGGTTTGACAGCGCGCACGGCAGCTCGATGCGGCTCAACGGGGTCAAGATCGATGGCCTTCTGCCGGGGGATGTGGAGGCCCAGTTCGGAGCCTTTACCGTCGGTCCGGGAGAGGTGAACTTCACGCCCGATGGCGATGGAGTGACGGTGAGCAAGGGAACCGGCGCAGCGGCCGCTGTACCCGATTGCAGGGACAGCTTTCCTCCGTTCCCTGCGCGTTGAAACCAAGCTCTCCTGGGATGCATTCCTCCGGCTTCTGCCGGAGGGTGATGGTCAGAGGCGTTGACGGGCCAAACCGGCCGATGCCGAGTGAAGGCAGGCTGCGGCGGGCGGATGCCTCAGTGAGACTTCGAGATCTCTCGATCCAGGGCGTCGATCTGCTGCGGATCAAGCTGCTGGCGGATCTGCAGAAGCATATGCGTGTTCTCCTTCTCCAGATCGCTGCGGGCCTGGGAGACGCGGTCGATGGCGGCAAAGACCTTGCTCTCATCCTGAAGATTGGCGTGTGAGAGAGAGGCGAGGCCGGCCTCCTGGTGCTGGTATCTGGTGTAGAGGTCGAGCAGGGCTGGCTTGTCTGCTTCGAAGATGGCGTCCATGCGCTGCTGCTGATCGGGCGAGATCCTGAGCTTGCGCATGGTGTGATGGTCGTCCCACCAGCGGCCGCCCAGGCCAAGCTGCAGGCCCATGCGTGGCTGAGCGGAGGCGCGCGAGCCAAGCTCGCCGGCAAAGCGGCCCGTTCGGAGGTTGCCTCCGGGGTTGCCCATCATCTGCCGGGAGGCGCCGGAGATACCCATGGGTCGCTGCCCCATCGCCATCCCGCCCGGCGAGCCGCCACGCTGCGCGAGGGCAGAGGCGGCGCAGGAGAAGAGCAGACAGAGCCAGAGGCTGACGAGAAGGGGGATCTTCCCGGCGGTCGATCGTCGAGATGGGATCTGCTGCTTCAAGCGATCTCTAATCCTGAACGGATGACGGGGCTTGGCCTTCAGGGGCGCTGACGGAGACCAGACCGAGGGTCACCGGGTTATCCGAAGATGGAGAGAAAGCAGCTTCAATGGCGTGGAGCATGTGGTCTTCGGCAGCGATCTGGGCGGCGCTTGGCGAGGTTGGCAGGCCTGCGACTGCGGTGCGCGCCGACGAGTGGCGCGCGGACCGATGAACGGCAGAGGCGTGATCTGCGACCGGTTGCAGGGCGGCGGTCCATTCAGGCGCTCCGGCCGGAGTCAGACCGAAGCCGGCTGCCGGGGGCCGGGCTGCCGGGGGCGGGAGAGGATAGCGGACGCTGCTGAGGCGCCAGGGCTGATCGGGATAGCCAGGGGGTGAGTCACTGAGGGCGTTGTTCAGGGCGATTCCTACCGACAGCGTCAGGCAGGCCGTCACCCAGGGGGCGTATCTCTGCCACAGGGCGCGTCTTGGGGGGGCGGCGGGAATGGGCAGCGTGGCGGAGTGGCGTTCACTCCACGCGGTAGCGACGAGCTGGAAGCTCTCCAGGGGGGAGCGGGCTGACTGCACGCGCTCGGCGCAGTGGGAGCAGCGGTTGAGATGCGCGGCGGGCGCAGCGGCAAGATCGCCGATGAGGCAGTCCTCAATCTGCTGCAGGGTAAGGTGGGTGGTCTGTATCTCCGGATGGTCGTTCATAGTACTTCTCCGGCAGGCTGGGTTTGGATCGGGGCAGGGGGCGGGGCCGCACGGTGGAGTGCGGGCTCGGAGGAGTGCGGCGTCCGCGATTTATGGGCCGGTCTGGCAGCGGGGTTGGCAGAGCGGGCGTTGGAGCGGGGCTGCGGAGCATCTTCCCGGCTGGCGCGTGTTCCGGAGGAGGACATTGTCGGCGTCTGTTCGCCCCAGCGGACCAGCTGGCCGGGAACCCCGGAGGTGTGGGAGAGGCGTCCGGCCATCTCTGCTGCCCGGACCTGGGAGCGGACCGAGCGCAGCGCGCGGTGGAGATGCGTTTTGACGGTGTTCACCGGAATGTTGGTCGCGGCGGAGATCTCACCGAGCTCCATCTCCTGGGAGAAGCGCATCAGAAAAACGGTGCGTTGTTTGGGAGAGAGGTTCTGCAGGGCGGCGTAGACCTCGGAGGTCTTCTCCCGGACCAGAAGCAGGGTCTCGGGGGACCTCTCCGGGCTGGGCAGGAAGTTGGCGGCCTCGGCGATGTCGATGGCGGTAGCGCGGGCCTGGCGCCAGAAGCGGAACTTCTTCAGGCGCATTTGGTCGCGGATCAGATTGACGGCGATGCTGGTCAGCCAGGTGCTGACCGAGCAGTCGTTGCGGAAGCGGTCACGGGTGTTGTATGCCTTGAGGAAACAGTCCTGGGTGATGGACTCCGCCAGATCGGCGTCCCCGATGGAGAAGGCCACGAAGCGCAGCAGCCGGGGGCGATACTTCCGGACCAGGCTCTGGATGTCGTCCAGCTCCGAGGCCTCGCCTGCAGCGGGTTGAACCTGCGCGATTGATGCATCCAGGGCAAGCTGCATATCGTTGGAGACGTGCTTGTCTCCCCTCCCGGTTACATGTGAAGCCACACACCAAGCTACATACAAGGATGATGCCCCATGGGCCGGAGTTGCAAGGGCCCCGGGAGGCAGGCGGTATTTTGTGGCCTCCCGGGGTTTGGCCGGGGGGCGCTGTCCCATGCCTAGCGCTGGTGAGGGTGCTTGGGGGGCTCTGCGGGAGCGGTGGGAGCCTGGACCCCGGATGCCGCCTGGCCGGCTTCGGCGCTGCCCGGAGCCGGGGCCGAGTCTTTCTGGACGATGTACTCATCGAGAAAGACGGCGACAAGAGCGGCGGTGGGGACGGCGACCATGGCTCCCACGACGCCGGCCAGGGCCGTCCCGGAGAGCAGGGCGATCAGCACCGAAAGCCCCATCAGGTGGACGCGGCTGCGCATGATGCGGGGGGTAAGAAAGGCGTTCTCGACCTGCACATACACCAGATAGAAGACGAGAACCCCGGCCATCCTTGTCCAGGAGTCCATGGCGGCGACTCCGGCGGCCAGAACAACGGTGATGATGCCGCCGGCGACGGGGATGATGTTGAACAGACCCATCAGCACGCCCAGCAGGAAGAAGTAGCGGACATGCAGGACGGCAAAGACAACGGTGCTGGTGGCGCCCAGGATGAACATGAGCGAGATCTGGCCGATGAACCAGCGGCTCATACGGATCTCAGCGACCTCCAGCGTCCGGGCCAGGCGCTCCCGGGAGCCGGAGGGAAGGAAGGAGAGCAGGTAGGAGTACAGGAACTCGCCCTCCAGCATGAAGTAGACGCAGAGGATGATGGCGGTGAAGAGAGCGAAGACCCGTGAGAGCCACAGTGGAGCCGAGGCCAGAAGGTACTGAGCCGTGGATGCGGCGGCGCTCTCTCCCTGGGCCGCGATGGAGTCAAAGCCCAGCTTGTCGGCCAGGGGCAGGCTCTTGATCCGGTCGACGATGCGGGGGATGCGCCGGGGAAGGTCCGCGCCGAAGAGACGGATGTCATGCAGGATCGGCGGCAGGGCGACCACCAGCAGCAGCCCGACGGCCAGCGAGACGGAGAGCACCAGGGCAACGATGGCCAGGGGGCGGGAGGGAGACCATCGGCCAACCCGCAGGCGCATGATGTTCTGCACCATTGGCATCATCACCACGGCGAAGAGTCCGCTGACGTACACCAGCTCCAGCACCGAGCGCAGGCGCCAGGCCAGTACCAGGCCCAGGGCGACGGCGAAGGTGAAGAGAATGGCGCCGCGAACGGCCGAGGATCGTTGCGCCTGGTTCTCTTCCGATCCGCAGGGTCCGTTTTGGCTGGGCTGGAGGGACAGCGGGCACGCTCCTGATGAAGATGGCATCCTGCGGTGCAGCGTTGATGAGTGCTCCGGCGCAGATGGGCGCCGGCGTCTTCGCTGGAAGAAGACGCCTACGGAGGTTGAGGCTCCGCAGGGCATGGCCAGGAAGACTGCTTTACAAGGATGCTCTCATCTGAGTGCGCCGGGCGGCAAGACGGACCGGCAGGAGTCTGCCGGGTGCTCAGCGGGCCGGGCGGTGCGGGGGCACGAGCTTGATCTGGAAGATCGTAGGCCACTCCTTGCCGGTGACGAAGAGGCGATCGTGCTGGGAATCGTAGGCGATGCCGTTGAGGACGGCCTCGTCGTCGAGCCGTTCCACCGAGGGCAGGATGCCGGTGAGGTCGATCCAGGAGAGGACATGGCCGTTGATGGGAGAGACGCGGGCGATGCGGTTGCTGTGCCAGACGTTGGCGTAGATCTGGCCGTGAATGTACTCGAGTTCGTTCAGTTCGTTGACGGGCTCGCCCTGGTCGGTGACCACGATGCTGCGGACGACGTGAAAGTCTTTGGGGTCTCGGAATCGGAGGGTGGCGGTTCCGTCAGAGGTGATGATGTTGGTAGCGTCGCGGGTCATGCCCCAGCCTTCGCCACTGTAGGTGAAGGTGGCGATCCGGCGCAGGGTGGCACGGTCATACACAAAGCCGATGTTGGACTGCCATGTCCACTCGTACAGGTTCGGTCCCCAGTTGACGATGCCCTCACCGAAGTACTCCGGGGGAAGGTCGACTTGCTGCAGGACGCGCCCGGTAGCCGGGTCCGTGACCAGAACCTGGGAGTGGCCTTTGAGCCCTGTGCCCTCATAAAACCGGCCGTTGAGGTAGAAGAAGCCCTCCGTGTAGGAGGAGGTTGCGTGGGGATAGGTGGCAACGACGGTGTAGCCGTAGACCGGCGTGGGGCTCTGGGCGTTGCTGGAGACCGCGGCGATGGGGGAGAGAAGCAGGAGCGAGGAGGCCAGCAGAGAGCAGGCGAGCAGAGCACGACGCATGGTCTTAAGGATAACCCGCCTCCCTGGCGTGCGAGGCGGTTCCGGCAGGGCGGCGTCCCGTGCGGCGCCCGCCGCGGTGCAGATCGTCATCTTTCGGTAGCCAGGCGCACCGGGCAGGGCGGGCCAGGACGTGCTGGCCCGCGAGAGACGTCCCTGGAGGCAGCGCTCCAGGGTGCTGCTGTATGCCGGGTGTTCCTGCGCTAACGGGAGCCCTGGCGGCCGACAGGCGGCAGGGCGGTGCGCAGCGCCGCAACGATGGCCTCGGCGGTCTGTGCCGGGGTCAGCTCTGCGGTCTCGACGGTGTGCGCGGCGATGCGCTCGTAGTGGGGGCGGCGCAGGTGATAGCGCTGCTCTGCCCGGGCCAGGTCGGTGAGGTTGGGGCGCGCGGTGGCGGAGGGGTCTGCGGCCTGGGCGGTGCAGCGGGAGACCAGAATGTCAAAGGAGGCAGAGAGGTAGATGACGGCGGTGTGCGGCGTCTGCTCCAGCAGGAGACGGTTGCCCAGCTCTTCGGGAGCTCCACCGCCCAGGGCGATCACCACCTGGCGCTGGCCGAGCAGGGAGGCGAGAGCCAAGGACTCGATATGACGGAAGTGGGCCTCGCCGTGCTCGGAGAAGATCTGCGGAACGGTGCGGTGGTGGCGGGCTTCGATCTCCTGGTCGAGATCGAGGAAGCGCCAGCCCAGATGCCTTGCGAGCAGCCTGCCGGTGGAGGTCTTGCCGGAGCCCATGAAGCCAGTCAAGACAATGCGATCGATGCCGGGGAGGGTCTGGCCGGCAAGGCTGTGGGAGGCTGAGTCTGCGGCTGGGGGTGATTTTCTTCCGGGGTTGGATTCTTTGGGCATGGACTCGGTTTGGGGATGGGTGGGTCGGTCGAGGGTTGCTGTACTCATTGTCGTCTCCGGAGTTGCTTGAGGGGAAATCAAAGGTTGGTTTTGCCGCAAAAGAAAAACCGCAGACCCTGTGGGCTGCGGCTCGGTGAGTGTTGGTGATCTCTGGGTGAATCAGAAGAGCGCACAACGCCGCCGGGCCGCTGGTGAATACCAATAGCAGTAGCTAAATCGGCCGGTGGTGGGGCGGAAGCTCATTGTGATTGATGCTAGCGCGAAGCCTGGGTTGTGGCAAGTGTCGCCGGTCACAACTGTCGTCAGCAGATGATATGTCCGGTGGGCGTAGCTGGTGAGATGTCCGCAAAGCGGGGCGGCGAGGACGGATTCACGGGAAGCAACATGGAGAACGATCCGAGGGCCGCCGTGGAGCGGGCGACGAAGATACAGGAGGTGATCCTGCGAGCGATGGCGAAGAAGATCAATTGGTTTCGAACCCTGCACGGATACGCTGCAGGCCTCCATGTTTCGCCCGCAGCTTAACGCTTGATTTGTCTGGCGAAGATACCGGACTTTGCGCTGGGCGATGCGCCTGGCGCCAATCCTGGTATGAGTAGAACGATGCCGATGCACACTGCGGACGCCGAACAGAACCGCTTCCAGGTGAACGGCTCACCGAGAAAGAAATGTGCGATCACAAGAGCCCAAAGAACGCTGGTTTCACGAAGTGCCGAAATAATCCCCACATCCACGTAGTGGGTGGCCCACAGGACAAGGGAGTAGGCGGTCACCGAGAAAACGCCAGCACCCACCGCACGTAAGGAATCCTGAACGTTTTCAAACCGGACCGGATCCTGCAGCAGAAGGAATCCAGCAGGCGTCAGCAGGTAGCTGGCAAAGATCCAGACCACGTAGGAGAGCGTACTGCCGGAACGCTGAATGCCGATCGTATCTGTCACCGTGTAGGCTGCGATCGTCACTCCCGTTCCAAGAGCAAAAAGCGTAGCGCGTGCGCCAACCCGCGACTGTTCTTTGGCGAGGAAGAGGATACCGGTGGAGATGATAGCCACGCCGGCCATGGCGATGCTGTGGGGCCGCTGCCGCATAAGAACCAATGCGCCGGCGGTGACCAGCAGGGGGGAGACGCCGCGAGCGATGGGATAGGCTGTGCTGAACTTGCTGATGCGGTAGTTCTGCAGCAGCAGAAAGTTATAAAAGAGATGGAGCGCTGACGATAATCCGATACAGACCCAGGCGGACCGAGAGGGACCCGGGACGAACGGGATACTGAGACATGCCAGCAGACCCACGGCTGCCGACATGCTGGCCAGGAACCGCGAGCGGTCAGCAGATCCCTTGATCTGGGCGTTCCAGGCAGTGTGGAGAACCGCGGATAGAAGAACGATAGGGATGGCATAACCGCGCATCAATTTACCTCGGGTTACCTCGGGGTTGGTGACGGGCGCACCGCAGCGGTCTTACAATCAGCCTCCCCGTTCTTCCATGCTTCGGCCGCAGTGCGACTGCCGTGGCGCCGGGACCAGCCCCGTTCGGAACGACGGAACACTCGCCGCCTCAGGTTTGGTCCCTCGATGCTCATGATAGCGGGTTGGAGATGCGGGCCGTCGCGGAGAGAGCGTGAGCCGGCGTTCCAATGAGCCTGGGGCGAGGCAGATCCTCTCTTGAAGAAGGTGGCTGAGCGATACAGTTTTCACTTATGGATGCGTGTTGACGTTGTTGCGGCGAGAAAACCGAACGGCGCTTGCGACGAGAATCGCGACCAGGCCGACAAAGAGCACGACTCCCTGCCAAGGATGGAGGAGTGGAATTCGGGACAAAACGAGCTTCACCAGGGAAACCCATGCAAGGATGGCGGATGCGAAACCTCCGTCATCAACAAATAATCCATACCCTTCTTTGCAGATTGTCTTTATCCATCCCATGGCTGAATCCTCAGTGACTTTCCGTCGCGGTCGAGCGCGGTCGCTTCCTGCACAGTGCTACAGAAAAAAGCGCAACCATGAAATATCCCGCAACAAGGCCCGGAAGAGACCCATCGGCTCCAGGCCAGTAGAGTCCTGCCCCTTCGCCGGTCCAGAATGTTCCGAATGCGGAGAGCAGAACCCCGACTGCAAACTTCAAAGTATTCTCAGGCACGGCAGCGAGTGGACGATGGAGCACGAGCCCAAGGAGTATGACAAGAGCCAGGGCAGCGAGAGCCCCCAGGCTCGCGGCAGGCAGCAGGCCTGGCCCCCCGGCGCTGACAGCAACCACAATGAAGACAATTTCAATGCCTTCGAGCATGGTGATTTGAAAGGCGCTGGCGAATGCGACACGATCCCAGCGGTGCTTGTGATCCAGGCGCGGCAGGGATGCCTTGCTGCGGGTAAAGGCGGCCTGCTCATCGTGGAGGGGAATCTGTCCGGCCGCTCGCAGAACAGCCTTGCGGAGCCACCGCAAACCAAAGAGCAGAAGCAATATGCCCACAAAGAATTGAAGCGCATGAAGAGGAAGATGCGTCAGGGTCCGGCCAAGCACAACGACCATCGCCAGGAGCAGTGCGACCGCAGTGGATGCCCCGCTGAGCGCTCCGCTCCAGCCGCGCACGGTGCCAACAGCCAGAACGACCGTCAAGGCTTCCACGCACTCGACGAGCGATGCAAGAAAACTTGCAAGAAAGGAAGAACCGGTATGGGCCCAGTGGATCACCATAGAGGCAGGTTAGCAGAGCCTGAAGGACGGCAGCCTCAGGGCGTTCGCAGAGATTCCCGGGAAGATACGGTCTCGTGGCGTTGCCCCTGTTCCGAGATTCGAGCATGCATGCACCATGCTCTGGTGGTCGGGCATTCGCCAGTGGCGGCGACGACTGGTTGAGCGTCGTCGGCAGGGGAAGCTGGGACATTCATCGTGGAGCATGCAGTCAAAACCCTTGCAGGTGCACGATCGATGGGGTTTACCCAGAGTCCAACGAGGTTTTCATGGCGAAGGTCACGGGCTCAGCATGGGATGGGCCCGACAGGTGCACCCGGAATCTCCCCAAGCTCTGGACTCCTCGCGGGAGATGGATTTACTGCAGCTTCCGAATCCAGATATTACGAACGGAAACCTTGGCCGGCGTGCTCTCCAGTTCGATGCCGATTTTTCCTGGTTGATTGTTGGAAGAGGCTGGATCGTCGTCGATCAGCACCGCCATTACGTGGCCGTTGAGGATGTGAATGCAGACGCCGCCGCGGGCGATGATCTCGTATTGGTTCCATCCGTTGATGTTGACGTAGCCGCCCAACTCATCGCGATCCCCAACGCTCCCGACGAGTTGTGCAGCCGTGTCGGGTTCGGAACTCACGACCTCCCCGCGCCACGCGATGATGCCGAGCGGCGTATTCTCCGAGTAAAACTGCCCCGTGTAGGAGGCGGCACGCGGGTTGACCGGGAACCAGATGTCGGCCTGGGGCCCGGTCATCATCCAGTTCAGATTCCTTGGCTTCTCCCCTGCATGGAGAGGCCGGATCCAGGGAATGCCGGTCTGGCTGCGGTACTGAATGCCGCTCCCGCCGCCAATCTCGCACTTGATCTCCAGCTTCAGATCGAAGTTCTTCACCACCAGGCCCTTGCGCCAGATATAGGTGTTGAACACCGGATGCTGCGCTGAGGATTCACCCACGATGGCGCCGTCTTCCACCCGCCAGGCGGTGGGGTCACCCTCCCAGTCGGCAAGGCTGTGGCCATCAAAGATCTGTTCGAAGCCGGTATGGTCTTCAAACTGAAGCGGCGCGGGCTCGTGAAACTGCACCGGCGCATGCGGCGCGGGTGATGCGGCAGTGGTCACCGTCTGCGCCCCGAGCTGAGGGGACAGGACACAGAGCAAAAACAGGCTCGCCGGAATCGATCGAATGCTGATCATCTTCACATCCATTTAGAAAACCAGTTCTCCATCGGACCCGCGGATCCTATATCTATCTGAGCGGCAGGTCCGTTGTCAAAGCTCTGCTTCGTCCCCCGGGCAGGCGCAAGCCGGCTTTCGGAGGCGGAGCCGGCAGCCGAGGTTCCATCCAGCGCGTGGGCGCGCTCCCCTTCAGTGATCCTTTGAGGCACTCTTTCCGCATGGATCTCCGCACGGAGCGGATCGTGATGCGGCGTTGCGCAACCCGATTGCGCTGCTACGGCACCGGCCCCGGACGGTCTTATTGACATCCCGTTTCGGCGTGTGCTACTTTTCTTCGACTTCATTACATAAAGGAAATGCTGATTGAAATTCATAAGGGACAAGGCGCCTCGATACTCCCTGGACTCCAAGAGCCCATGGTCGTCTGCTGGCTACTCCCGGTACCGATAGGGGAGTACGTTTCGCCAGCCTCCTTCACTTGAATTGTTGTCCGCCCGATCGATTGACTCGCTGACATGGCGCAAGTCGGCACCCAAGCACGAAACCACAGAAGAGTGCATTGCTCCTCTGTGGCTCTCACATTCTGCACCCGAGTTTCTCGCAGATCTCTACCACCATCCTAAGCAGGAGGCAAATGATGTCCTTATACAAAATCAAGGCAGTTCTAGTGGTATTCGTCACTGCCCTCATATACAGCGGGCTCGCTATGTACGGCCAGGCAAACCTGGGGGCGATCACGGGAACCGTGACGGACAGTACCGGCGCGGTTGTTCCCAACGTCAGTATCACCATTACGAATGAAGCTACGGGAGTGACGCGAACGCTCAAGAGCGACTCCGATGGTTTCTACTCCGCAGAGAGTCTCACCACCGGTTCTTACACGATTGTTGCCACTGGCACAGGATTCAAGACCAGTATTGTGAACCACATTCTCATCAATCCTGGAGAGCGCCGGGCCAACGACATGGTTCTGCAGATGGGCAGCGTTACCGCGCAGGTCACCGTTTCGGCCACCGCCCAAGAGGTCAATACCGAGACCTCTGAGACCGGAGGAACGATCGACAGCAAACAGATCGACAACCTGCAGTTGAACGGACGAAACTTCCAGACGATGGGCATCGCGATTCCCGGCGTCTCCAGCACTGCTGGCGCCGACTCCCTGAACGGTGGCGGACTTGAGGGCGGAACCACCCTTATCGTGAACGGTGCGTCGGTGGAGTACACCACCTACACCATCGACGGCATGTACGACATGAACTCCGGCAATCTCGCCAACATCAATATTCTTCCCGTCGTGGACGCCATCTCCGAGTTCAGCGTGCTGACGGACAACTACAGCGCGAAGTACGGATTTGCCGGATCGGGCCAGGTAGTTGTCGAAACCAAGAGCGGAACCAATACGTTCCACGGCGAGGCCTGGGACTACCTGCGCAACAGCGCCTTTGATGCCAACAACTACTTCTCGACCGTGAAGGAACCCCTGCACCAGAACATCTATGGGTTCACCCTGGGCGGGCCTCTGATGATTCCCGGTCTCTACAACACGCATCGCAACCGCAAGACCTTCTTCTTCGCATCGAACCAGTGGTACACCATCAGCGCCGGGCAGGTGAGCCGGGGAGCCGTATTCAATCAAGCAATGCGCGGCGGCAATCTCAGCACGGATCCTACCCTGACAGCCCCACTCACGCTGGACGCGCATAGCCAGGCCCTGCTCGCGGGCGAGGGTGAGACGAACTGCATCACCGGACCAACGACGCTGAACCCGGCCTGTATCAATCCCGTCGCGACAGCGCTCCTGAACACCTATCAACCACAGCCCAACAATACCTCCGGCGGCTTTCTGAATTATCTGAATCAGGGAAATCTGACCACCAACCAGATTGACTATATCGACCGCATCGACCACAACATCAACAACAACAACCTGCTGACCGGACGCATGATGTATGAGCAGGTGTACAACGGCTTCCCTTATGACGCCTGGCAGGGCATACCGTACACCACCACGACGGACTTCTTCTACACCACGGCGCTGAATGCGATGATTCGGGAGGCCTCAACCATTACTCCCAATCTGACCAACGTCGCCACGGTGGGCGAGACCTACGACAAGCCGCGCATCAACACGTCCATTGGCGGCACGCTTCCCTCCGGCGTCTCCATCGTGCAGGAGTTTCCAAACGCTCCCACGCTGAACAGAATGCCGAATGTGAGCATCTCTGAAGGTTGGACCGGCTTCGGTGTCGGGTCTGAGCCGATTACAGCGTCCGACGGCGAAGGCTCCATTCAGGATGATGTGAGCTGGGTGCATGGGAATCACGTGCTCCAGTTCGGCGCACTCTATATGTTCGGCATCAAGCGCCAGAACGTCTTTACCAACCCCCAGGGCTCATTCACCTTTACCGGCGTCCACACCGGCGACCCGGCAGCGGACTTCCTGCTTGGCCTGGATAACGACTATACCGAAGCCAGCACCCAGAAGCTGGGCAGCTATCACTATCGTGAGTTCGACTGGTACGCGCAGGATGACTGGAAGGTAAGCCCGCGACTCACCCTGAATCTGGGGCTGCGCTGGATCTACTTCTCCAATGACACTGTGAGCGGCGATCAGGTGACCAGCTTCAATCCAGCGCTTTACAACGCTTCGGATGCGCCGCAGGTCAACGTCAACGGCTCCCTGGTTGTGAACAACCTGAACCAGCCGCTTACCTCTTCAGGAACCATCGCAAACACCCTTAATGGCCTGGAGTATGCCGGAGTCAACGGCGTCCCCAGTGGTTTCTTCATCCCCGTCAAGACAAACTTCGCGCCGCGCGTCGGGTTTGCCTACGATGTCTTTGGAGATGGAAAGACGTCGCTGCGTGGAGGATACGGTATCGGCTACACCAGAATTCCGCTGGAGCAGATCTACAACGCCTTCGGTCAGAACCCGCCGTTCAATCTGAGCGCCAACATCCTCAACAGCCTGCTGAACAATGGAACGGCCGGCACCACCGCGGCCCCCACCACGCAGACGCTGAACAACGTTCCTCTCAACTTTGTGCCGGCACAGATCCAGAGCTACAGCCTGTCCATCCAGCACCAGATCATCCCCAACATGATCGCCACGATCGCCTATGTAGGCAGTCAGGGTCGTCACGAGGAGACATATCAGGGAGGATACGATGGCAACTTTGCCCTTCCTGTAAACACGCCCAGCACCAGCGGGTGCCTTGCTTCGGGACAGGCGTCATCCTCGTCGTACAACTTTGATCCGTGCATCAACGTCGGTCTGGCGTCTGAGGACTATACCCGTCCGTATCAGGGCTACAGCACGATGAACAACGAGTACCACGACGGTACGTCGAACTATAACGCGATGGAGGCGTCCGTACGGTACCTGACCAAGTCCCTGCAGTTCACCCTGGCTTACACGTATCAGAAGGCTCTGGGGACCATTGGGGCCCACGGTGCGGGCAACACCACCTCCCAGGGAACTCCGGCTCAGAACATGCGCGACTTCCACGCAGAGTACGGCCCGCCCTCTTACGACTTCACCAATGATCTGGCGGCAACCTGGGTGTACAACCTCCCGTTCTTCGAGCACTCCAGTGCGGTGCTGCGCGACACGCTGGGCAACTGGGGCTTCTCTGGTCTGGCGCTGCATCAGAGCGGGTTTGCAATGAGCCCGGGCCTTACCACCAGCACACGAGGACTGGCCATACGCCCCAACCAGGTACAGCCCTACGCCCAGGTCGGGAAGCTGAGCGAATGGTTCAACACCTCCTCGTTCGTTGCTCCGGCGTATGGCTTCTTCGGAGACGCGCGCAACGGCACGATTCGCGGGCCCGGATATACGTCCTTCAACGTCACGCTGTTCAAAACCTGGACTCTGAAGGATCGCTACAGCATTCAATTCAGGGCTGAAGCCTTCAACGTCGCCAACAAGCCAAACTTCGAGAGCGTCGATACGGGACTCGGTGACCCGAGTTACGGACAGGTAACCAGCGCCGGCGATCCCCGCATTCTGGAGTTCGCGCTGAAACTGAGCTACTAACAAACCGGACCACGAACAGAGGAGCGCAACGGGGAGTCTCCACACGCAGGTGACTCCCCCTGCGCGCCTGCTACCCGTCTGCCCCGGTTCCGCCTCCGGGGCGAGCAAGAAAACATTGGGAGTGAACCCGATATGAAAGCACTGAGATCTCCACTGATGGGTTTCGCGTTGGCAGCCTGGTGCACGGTTGCCGTGGCAGCGCAGACCACCTCCAACGCTCTTCAGCGCGGCTTTGAACAGCCGCCTCACAGTTCGAAGCCCGGGGTCTGGTGGCACTGGATGAACGGCAACATCTCGAGGGATGGCATCCGGCTCGATCTGGACTGGATGCATCGGGTTGGCCTGGGAAGGCTGGATGCCATCGACGCCTCACTATTCACGCCGCTGGTGGTGAAACAGCGGATCGTCTACATGAGTCCGGAGTGGAAGAGCGACTTTCTCTACGCCACCCATCTGGCGGATCAGTATGGCATGACGATGTCGATCAACAGCTCTCCCGGCTGGAGCGAGACAGGCGGACCGTGGGTCTCTCCCTCCGAGGGCATGAAGAAGTATGTCTGGAGCCGGACGGTGCTGGAGGGTGGACAGGCCTTCGATGGCACGCTGCCGCATCCCCCGGAGAACACTGGAGCCTTTCAGAACCTGGGCGTCCGGGATGCTCTGGGCGGCGGAGCTGGAGCCAAGGCCGCTCCACAGTTCTATGCAGACTCGGTGGTTGTTGCCTATCGCCAGCCGGAAACTGACGTTTCCCTGAAGTCGCTTCATCCCACCATTACGGCCAGTGGTGGCTCGCCGGATGTTGCCATGCTGACCGACGGCGACCTGTCAAAGTCAACGGGAATCCCGATTCCGCCCCCAGGCCAGAAGGCGTGGATTCAGTATGCCTTTCCTGAGCCCGCAACCATCCGGGCCGTGACTTTGGTGACCAATGATCCCAGCCGGTTTGCCGCGATGCTGTATGGCTCATCCAGTAAGGCGTTGGAGGTCAGCGATGATGGCCAGAGCTGGCGCACCGTTGTACCGTTGCCCACGGGTGAATCTCCAGAGACGACCGTCTCCTTCCCAGCCGTGACCGCGAAGTACTTCCGGGTGACCTTTCTGCACCAGCCTCCACCGCCTCCGCCGGCATGGGCGAAGGGGATTGACCCGAAGACCTTCGGCATCAACTTTGGAGATGCGCCCAAGGACTATGAGATCGCGGAGCTCGAACTGCATCCCGGAGCCCGTGTGAATCAGTTTGAGGAGAAGGCGGCCTTTGTCCCCACGCCCAATCTCTACGCGGAGGCCACGCCGCAGGTGAGCTCTGCCAGCGTTGTGAAGACATCAGACGTCATCGATCTCACCTCCAAGATGGGCGCGGACGGAACGCTCCACTGGACGCCACCTCCCGGGCGCTGGGTTGTACTCCGTTTCGGCTACAGCCTGCTCGGCATCACCAACCATCCGGCGACCAGCGAAGCCACCGGCCTGGAGGTGGACAAGCTGAATGGTCAAGACGTCCGCAAGTATCTGGAGAACTATCTCGACAGCTACAAACAGGCTGTCGGAGCGGAGAACATCGGCGAACACGGCATTCGCAACGTCACCAATGACAGTTGGGAGGCGGGATCGCAGAACTGGACCGACAACATGGTCGCGGAGTTTCAACGGCTGCGCGGCTATAATCCTGTTCCCTGGATGCCGGTGCTGACCGGCGAGGTGGTGGGAAGCTCCGCTGAGAGCGATCGCTTCCTGTGGGATTTTCGCGAGACCATCGGTGACCTCATCGCCGATCAGCATTATCGCGTGATCCATCAGATTCTGGACCAATGGCACCTGACGCAGTACTGCGAGTCGGACGAGTCCGGGCGCGCCTTTGTGGCTGATGGCATGGAGGTGAAGAAGCTTTGCGAGTTCCCCATGGCCGCGATGTGGACCACAACCCCCGACTCCAACCCCATTCAATATGACTACAACGCCGACGATCGCGAGTCAGCCTCCGTGGCGCATATCTACGGGCAGAATATCGCCGCGGCAGAGTCGATGACCGCAGCAGCGGCTCCCTGGGCGTGGTCACCCGACACGCTGAAGCCGACCGCGGATCAGGAGTTCCTCAACGGCATCAACCGCTTCTATATTCACGAGTCCGCGCATCAGCCGCTGATCGGCAAGGCTCCCGGGCTGACGCTGGGGCCCTTTGGCCAATGGTTCAACCGGAATGAGACCTGGGCCGATGAAGCCGGTCCGTGGGTGAGTTATCTCGCCCGCAACAGCTACATGCTCCAGCAGGGTCACTTCAGCGCGGATGTCATCTATTTCTACGGCGAAGACTCCAACCTCACCGCCATCTACAACCAGAAGAGTCCCAACCTTCCGGCCGGCTATGGCTTTGATTATGTGGACGCGGATGCGCTCCAGCACGTGCTCAAGGTGAATGCGGACGGCCACATCAGCACGCCGGGTGGAACCACCTACGCCATCCTCGGCCTGGCCTCCTACAGCCGCCACATGTCCCTGCCGGTGCTGCGGGCGATCCGCCAGCTCGTGCAGAATGGCGCCAGCGTGGCTGGCGCAAAGCCCACGGACGACCCCAGTCTCGCAGACAGCCAGAGTGAGTTCCACGCGCTCTCCGATGAACTGTTTGGAGACGGCACCGGGGTGCATCACGTTGGCAAGGGAGCCGTCTACGCAGGCCAGACCGTTGCGCAGGCGCTGCAAGCCATGCAGGTGGCGCCGGACTTGAGTTACACCTCGACTTCAACCTCCGCGGCTAATCTGCTCTTTGTTCACCGGAGCTTGGCCTCGGGCGACATCTACTTTATCGATAACCGGAGCGATCATCCGGCGAGTGTCCAAGCCACCTTTCGTATCTCAGGCCGTGCCGCTCAGCTCTGGTATGCGGAGACGGGCAAGGTTGTGCCGGCATCCTACGCCATCACGGATGGACGTACGACGGTGCCACTCCATCTGGGCCCCTGGGGCACCGTGTTTGTCGTCTTTCAAGAGCCAACGACCCGGAGTTCCTTCACGCTTCCTGCAGAGAAAGAGACGGAGCTCGCCACAGTTCATGGACCATGGAGCGTCGCGTTCCAGCCCGGCCGCGGTGCGCCAGCCTCCATCACCATGGATAAGCTCATCGACTGGAGCACCAGCGATAACCCAGGGGTGAAGTACTTCTCTGGTGCGGGCACCTACACGCATACGGTGCAGGCTCCTGCTTCGTGGTTCCGGAAGGGCGCGCGGATCTGGCTCGACCTGGGTGAGGTGAAGAACCTTGCCGTGGTCACCGTAAATGGCAAGGAGGTGGGCGAGACCTGGCATGCGCCCTATCGCGTGGACGTTACCGCGGCCCTGAAGCCCGGGGCCAACCAACTCCAGATCAAGGTAGTCAACGCCTGGGTGAACCGGCTGATCGGCGATCAGCAACCGGGCGCGACCAAATACACGTTTACCGACGTCAAGCCCTATCATGCAGATTCGCCGCTGCTGCCCTCTGGTCTTGTCGGTCCGGTGACGGTCATTCGCGAGGAGGTGCAGTGAGGACGCATTGCCAGAGGATCAAGGCCCGTATCCTCTGCTTGCGGAACCCCTCCTCGCGAAGCAGTTGTGCCGAGGCGCAGCACTGGATGGATACCACACGCTGCCGCGTTTTTTGGGCAGGGGCGAGTCCACATCGCGTTTTGTGAGATGTGGACTCGGTGGGTGCCCGGGGTGGTGGAGATTCGGAGTGGTGGAGACGAGGGATATATCCTGCGAACCCACAGCTCCGAAGGCTGTCAAGTCTCAGAACATCCTTTACACGCTGTCCCAGGACTGACCTTGCCCTCAGGATGCGTACCCCATATGCGCTGGGGTTGAGGGTATAAACCCGTAGTCGTCGAGGTTGTGGGAGTGTGGGAATCGCGTGGTTTGCGATTTCCATACTTCCACAACCTGCTTTCAAGCGGCTTCACG
>JAJZDM010000195.1 GCA_021806005.1 Acidobacteriota bacterium
CTCTTGCGAGCGTATTTTTCAAAACTCGGCTGAGTAGCAAAAGTAAGTTGGCGCATTGCGTTTCGAGGTCCCCTACTCGATTAGACGCATCGCTCTTGCATTTGGAACTTGTTCAGAGGCTCCTTAGATGATCGCTGTGTTGCAGTTCAGTCCCGAAGTTGTACTCAAAGCCGTAGTCGACGGAGGTATCGGGCACCCCGCTGGCTTGGATCTCCGCCGCCAGCGTTACCCGCGCCCGATACAGCGCGCACATATTGTGGGTGCAGGCCACCCCGTAAACGGCTGTCAGGCCAACCAACAGAAGAGCGGAGCGCGGAAGCTGAGGACTCACCCGCTCCTGGTAGTAGCGAACCAGGCAAAGCAGGGCCACGACCAGCAACTCCAGCAGATACCGATCGAAGACCCATCCGATGGAGGCGCGCGGAACAAGCAGCAGCGTATAAACCAGAGCGAACGGCCCGAGAAGGACCCCAAGCTGACGCCATGAAACTCTCGGGTTGGTGTCCGCTGCTTTACGTATAGGCATCCTTCGCGTGGAAGGAAGCGCCGAGATGATCAAGCCCAGGACTCCGCCAAGCGAGACAAAGGTCACAACCCATTGCATCCACGGATGCAGAAAGATCGGCATATCTCCCAGCAGATGGATCCCCTCGTGGATTCCGTGAATCCCCACCCAGTTGCCAAGGCTCTGATGGGTAGGCTCCAGGAGATGGCTTACTGCGCGGCCCGGGCGACAGACCGCATAAAGAATCCGCAGTGTGTATGCCAACGACACCAGAAATGCAACCGTTCCGGCTCGGCGGCTCGCCCGGCGAATCTGGGGTAGGAATAAGGCAACCATCGCCAGCAGCAGGAAGGGAGCATCCATGAGGAACTCCCCGACCTCTCTCCAGGTGCGCCCTATGGGAAACGTGTTGGGAATCAGGTGCTCGGGCTGAATCCAAGGCTGACGGCCGAGCCATTGCATGCAGGCGAATATGAAGACCGCTCCGGCCACGGTCGCAGCACAGCCTGCCAGCAGGACGCGCCGCCGTTCGCGCAACGCCGCTCGCCAGTCCGGCGTCCCAGGCCAGCCAATCACAAACAGTGTCGAAGGAACCATCACCAGGATGCCAAGCCAGGCGATCTGGCGGGCGGTTCCGAAGATCGCATTCGTCGCCACGGCAAAGCACAGCCAGGCAATCGCCGCGCGCTCTGTAGAAGCCCGCAGGGCTCGCAAACATCCATACAAGCAGATCACCACGGCAAACAGGCCGAAGATGTCGCTCATGTAGGTCACCGAGAGCATCAGGTACAGCGGCGAGAGCACAAACGCCAGCGTGCCCAGCGTGGCATTGCGCTCGTTCACTCCGGCCAGCACCAGCGTGCGCTGCAGCAGCCAGGCCGTCACCACGGCCACCAGCAGGGTGCTCATGCGCACGTTGGTGTAGGAGAAGCCGAAGAGCTTGATAAAGGCTGCGCCCAGGTAGAGCTGCCAGCCCAGCAGGGGTGCTGCCCATCCGTTGAAGACGATGTGGCCGGTCCTGGCCAGGTGCCGCGCCATCAGAATGTACGGGCCGTCGTCGCTGATGCCCATCTCGGCGTAGGGGCGGCTGATCAGCTCGCAGAACAGCACCGCCAGGGCGCAGAACAACGCGGGAAGACGGAACCTGCGGACGAGTTGCAAAGAGCCTCCATGGAGTCGACGTTCGCCCAAGCTCTGCGCTCGCCCTGGCGTCAGCATACCAAGCGCCGCGCGCCGGCCCACCCTCCCGCTCAGGGCATACCTGCGGGCAGCTTCGCCGCCGGCGCATAACGCACCCCATACAGCGTTCCCGGCGAGCGGTACGGCCAGCGGGAGTAATGCACCGGCGCAAACGGCGCCGGACCTGCGCAGACGTCTGGCTGGTAAGCGATCCCGTACAGCGGTTGGACGTGCGGGGTGTTGTCGTAAAAATAGGCATGGCACTGCCCGGCCGGCGGCAGCGGTGCAGGCTTGTAGGCCTGTGCGGGCAGCGCCATCGTCGGTTCGTTGATGTGGCCGGCCTGCTGGAGTTCCACATCGAAGTTGTACGCCCAGCCATGGTCCACTCTGGTGTCCGGCACACCCGCACGGCGGACCTCAGCCGCCAGCGAGACGACGGCGCGGTACAACGAGAATCCGTTATAGGTAACGCCGGTGGAGTAGACCGCCATCAGCGCCGTCAGCACCCAGGCCACAGCGGGAATCCGCGCTCCAATCCTCTCCTGGTAGTACCTGCCCATCCAGAGCGCCGCCACCACCAGCAACGGAAGCAGATAGCGGTCCATCATCCGCGTGGAGGCGCGGGGAACCAGCAGCAGAAGATATACCCCGGTGAACGGCCCCAGCAACACCATCCGTTCCCTCCAGCTCAGGCTCTGCGGATGCGCCGGCTCTGCCTGGATCTCCCGGTTCGGATCCCTCTTGCCTCCGCCTTCAATCAGACTGGCAACCCAGGCGATCAGCCCGCCCACGGAGGCCACCGTCAGCAGGACCCGAACCCCTGTGCCCAGGTAGACCGGCGGCTCTCCGTTGGTAATGGAGTTGAAGAAGCCGGAGGCCGTCACCCAGTCTCCGCAGCTCGGCTCCAGCACAAACAGCGGGTGGGGATGGAACGGGTGCACGCCCACCAGAAAGTATCCCAGCGTCAGCCCGCCAATCACCCTCGGGCTGCTCTTGCGAAGCTCCGGCAGGGCGAGCACGGTGAGCGGCAGCAGCAGAAACGGAGCCTCCAGCAGAAGCTGGGCCATCTGTCCGAGGATGTGGGCCACCGGGAAGCTCTTCGGAAGCAGGGACTCGTGCACGTTATACGGCTGGTGCAGGAACCATCCCATGCAGGCCAGCAGGAACGCGCCGCCGACCATGCAGGCCAGCATGCCGGCCACCAGCACGCGGCGTCTCTCCGGCAGCCTGTGCGTGCTCCGGGGGCCGGGCCAACACAGCAGATAAACCGTTGAAGGAACCATCACCAGCAGCCCCAGCCACGCAATCTGGCGAGCCGTGCCGAACACGGCGTTCGTGGCCACGGCAAACACCAGCCAGCCAATGGCCGCGCCATCGCTCTGCGCCGCGAGCGCCCGCAGGCAGCCATACAGGCAGAGCACCAGCGCAAACAGACCGAAGATGTCGGTCATGTAGGTGACGGAGAGCATCAGGTACAGCGGGCAGAGCACCACCGCCAGCGTGCACAGCGTGGCGTTGCTCTCCCGCTGCCCGGCCCGGACCATCGTCCGTTGCAGCGCAAAGGCCGTCAGGCATGCCACCAGCAGAGCGCTCATCCGCACCGTGGTGAAGCTGAAGCCAAACAGCCTGATAAACGCCGCGCCCAGATAGAGCTGCCAGCCCAGCATCGGCGTGGTATTTCCGTTGTAAACGATGTGCCCGGTCGCCGCGAGTCCCTGCGCGATCCGGATGTAAAGGCCATCGTCTGCCACGCCCGTCTCGGCATAAGGCCGGCTCAGCAGCGCGCACAGCAGCAGGGCCAGCGCACAGAAGAGAGCGTGAAGACGGAACCTGCGAACCAGTTGCAAACAGCCTCCAAACAAAAAGTTGTCGGCTCCGCCCCTGGGAACGCTACAGGAGCCGGGCTTTGTGCTTCAGATTGGGCAGGAACTCAGAGTAGCAGAGC
>JAJZDM010000196.1 GCA_021806005.1 Acidobacteriota bacterium
GGCACCGCGACAACTCAAGCTTCCAACCAGATAATCGCTTCTCCATCGCGCTTGCGGAGAACCACCTACCAGAGCGCGTTCAGTTTACCATCTACAACTGTAGTATAATGGATCTGTGCATAAGGAACCGGAGCGCCCAGAACGTTGCGCGCATAGATCGTCTGGCTGATGGCGTAAAGGCCGATCCCGTACCTCTGCTCCAGTTTCTTGCGGAGGCGATTGAACGGACCAAACGCCCGGGCCGAGTCTGGTGGCTCCAGCAGAATCTGGCCCTTGAAGATCCCTCCCATCTGGGCCGGAGTCGGTTCCTGCGCCGGCGGTGCCAACGGAGCGGAAGTGACCTGAGCCTGGGGCGGGTTGCCTGTCGGCGCTTGCGCATAGGAGCATGCGCTCAGCAGTCCAATTGCCAGAATGGCGAAAAACGCTCTCCGTATGCCCGCGAAAGGAAGATTGTGGAGACCCTTCCAAAGATCTGGTCTGCGGATGTAGCTGCGTTGGACATCACCTGTGGTCCATGGGGCCCTTTGCGCAACGGGCTTTCTTGTCGATTCGTGCTGCACGGCTTTTCTCCTTGCTAAGTGCGTTGGCTGGCTGGTCTTGGAGGTTCTCCAATCCGGCCCGACAGTAGGTTCTCCTTTGCACGATGCGCAAGATTGCTACCGTAGCCCAGGGTGTAATGAGTCGACGTAGCATCGCCGCGAAGTGTAAGATTCCAGACGTAGAGGGCTTTTTTTCAGGACGTATTAATGCCCTTGTTACGCCTCTCGATACGAAGGGATGGCGGTATTTGTGGAAAGAGGCATCATGTCGTCTGCTGACCGGGCAAGTGGAAGTTGGCGTCCGCAAAGCGACTCTGAACGGCAGCAGGTCAGGGACCAGTTGGAGAGGCTGCTCTCCAGCCCCGGCTTTGTCAACAGCCAGCGCTACCCGAATCTGCTTCGTTTTGTGGTGGAACAGACCCTCATGGGGCAGGAGGACACGCTCAAAGAGCGCCTGCTGGGCATAGATGTCTTTCGCCGCAGTCCCGACTATGACACCAATCAGGATCCTGTAGTTCGCCTGAGTGCGGCCGAGGTTCGCAAGCGCATTGCCGTGTACTACCAGCAGCCAGAGCACCAGCATGAGTTGGTCATCGGTCTGAACCCTGGTTCGTATATTCCATACTTCCGCCCTGCCTCCCATCTGACGGACCCTCTGCCTCCGGTTGTGCAGCAGGCAGAGCCGAGCGTCAAACAGGCTTCACCCTTGCTCGGCAGGCTGTGGCGGCCATGGGCCGCAGCGCTCCTTCTGGCCTTATTCCTGGCTGGAGGGCTGGCGTGGTACATCTCCGCTCGACCCTCGGTCACCGAGCAGTTCTGGTCTCCTGTTCTCGAGTCTCCGTACCGCGTCACGCTCTGCGTCGGAACACCGGATACGTTCAATGCTTCCATTGCTTCCGATCAAAATCTCGCTCCGTCCCCCACCCTGGAGCAGAAGATCTTCCACTCCGCTCGCCTGGGTCCGGCGAACGTGGCCACGCTGATCCGCCTGGGCGGAATCCTTGAGGGCAGGCATCGGAGTTTTCGACTGCTTCTGGCCTCGCAGGCAAGTTTTCCGATGTTGCGCGAGGGGCCAGTGGTTCTTGTTGGAGCTCTGGACAACCCCTGGACCATGCGGTTGACGCAGAACCTGCGCTACGGGTTTGCGGACGATGGCCAGTCCATGTACGTCGTCGATCGCAAGAATCCTTCTTCCCGGCAGTGGTCGGTGAATCTCAAGCAGGCGCCCTCCTCGCAATCGGGTGATTTTGCCGTCATCGCACGCTACAATGACACCACCCTTGGCCAGCCGGTGGTACTGGCGGCAGGTCTCTCCAGCCAGGGAACGGAAGCAGCAGGCGAAATCTTATCGGACCCCGATGTGCTGAAAGAACTCTTCAAGCACGCGCCTGGAAACTGGAAGAAAGTGAACCTGGAGGCCGTGGTGCAAACCCAGGTGATCGACGGGAACCCCGGACCATCCCGCATTCTGGCCGTCGAATATTGGTAGTCAGCCATTGGTATGGGGAGAGTCGTGAGACTTCTTATGGCCAGGTTCAGCCAGGGCTCTTGGAAGCAGGTGAGCGGAAGCTCGAACCCATTTGCTCAGGGCCGGCTCCAATGAAATCGCAGTGCATCCAATCCTCTGGATCGCTCGGAGATGACAGCTCGAGCATGACAGTCTCTGCCAGAATGTTGATGCGGATGAGGACCGCTTCACCCCGAAGTACACAACAGGGACTCTCCAACACAGGACGGAGTGCGTTCCGCGCATGGCGCAGAGCAGGTGTCTCGACCCGATCGTTGACGAGCAGCGCGAGCCAGGGCAGAGCTTCCAGTTACAGATCGGCGGATTACAGATCGGTCGGGCTTGTTCTTCCCAACTGGCGATAGAACGTGCTTCGATTGATCCCCAGCTTGCGCGCGGCCGCCGTAATGTTGCCGTTTTCCTGCAGCACCGCGCGGCGCAGCGCCTCTTGTTTGAGATCCCTGAAGGTCTCCGGACCCGTATGTGCACGCTCCCCCGCCGCCATCGAGGCTGCGGTCGTCGATGCGCGCGCCGCGTTTGCATAACAAAATCCCGCTGCATGCCGAAGCTGGAGTTCCTGTCTGCCGTATCTCGGCTTCTGTTCGAACAGATCATCCCAGTGGGCGCGGCCGATCGCCTGAGAGGTGAGTCCCAGATAGGCGAGACCGCGGCTGCTTGCCCCCATCAACAGGTCGTCCTGGAAGGAGAGAACGCCTTCTTCAGGCGTGTCCAGCCAGGAGGGATGAGGATGGAGACGCAGCAGAAGATCCTGGGCTGACTCCTCCACCCAGTTGTGTTCAATATGTGCCGCCGCGTGTCGAACCAGTTTGCTGGCCGCCGGCAGGCCGTGATCAAGAGCATGTCCGGAGATGTCCAGTGCTCCGGCCAGGTCTCCCGTGGGTGAGAAGATAGGCATGGCTTCGCAGGCCAGGAAGCGGTTGTCACAGAAGAAGTGCTGGTTGCCGATGACCTGAATGAATCGCCTCTCCACCAGGGCCGTCCCAATCGCGTTGGTCCCTGCCATCAACTCGGACCAGGACGCTCCAGGGTTCAGCGAGACACGAGCGGCGCGATCGAGGAACCTGCCGTCGCCCTGCGAGTCCAGGATAAGACCGGTTCTATCTGCCAGCAGAAGGATGCGTCCACTGTTGGACAGCGTGCGCTCCAGCAGGTTCATCTCGCGCAGGGCCAGCTTTCGCATCTGCCGGTTTTGCTCCTGCTGCAGGCGCAACGTGGTCCGGGTCAGTCCTGCCTGACTCACCTGCCAGTTCGGCGCCAGACCATGCTCTCGGCATCGCTGCCACGAGATTTCGATCAGCTTTGGATGCAAAGCCCCCTGCTTGATCGCCAGGGAAGGACGCTGCTCTGCTGCTACGGAAGGACGCATGGGTATCTCTCCTCTCGTGCGCACGGAACTTCTGTTCCCCGTGTCATGCCTCTTTGGCAAGCTTGCTCCTGCATTCTCTGGAATATCAATGTCCGGAGGTCCTTGCCTTCCGGAAGCCTCTTTTTCGGGCTCCTCCAGCTTCCGAGTCCTCCCGCTTGCATCCAGCAAAAATATCCCTCTGCGACTACCGTT
>JAJZDM010000070.1 GCA_021806005.1 Acidobacteriota bacterium
GTCTGCACAAGATTCTGGGGGTAGTGGGAGGGTGGCTGCACGCCGGCAAAGCCGCTGTGCAGTCCAGGCATGGCAGACGCAGAGCGGGGATGGGATCGAGCCGCGGACGCCGCCCGGCTCCGTTCCCTCAACCAGGAAGCCCCACCACCCTCGGCACAAGATGTGGTTCGCATAATGCTCATCAAAAGATCGCGCCCTTAAATGAAGATATGGATCAAGCAAAATGCATTTAGAGCTATAGGCTTGACCTGGTAAGGAATTTTCCTTACCACCTTGGGATGGGAGAGACCATGGCCGCCTTGCTCGAAGAGATCAGCACCATTACTGCGAAGGGCCAGACGACGATTCCGAAGGCGGTGCGTCAGGTGCTCGGCGTGGGCCGGGGAGGCAAGATCGCCTTCCGCGTGGACGGTCAGGTGGTTACCGTGATTCGCGCCGAAGCCGAGCACGAAGACCCGACCGTGGATGCGTTCCTCGCCTTCGTCGCGACAGACATGCAGCGCCGCCCGGAAGCGATCACGGCACTCTCTTCCGCGCTGGCGGATCGTATTGCAGACCTGACCCGGGGTGTGACCGTTGACCTGAGTATGCCGATCGAGGGTGACGTCGCTCTGTGAACGGTCTCGTCAGCCATGGGTGGAAGGTCTTCGCTCATCCGCTCCTACTGGATCAGCTTGATAGGCTCACGAAGGCGGTTGCAACCTCGATGGTAAAAAGTCCAGAGACCTGGCAAGGCACAGCGAACGCCAAGCTGCTGGCGGCATTGCGTCAACTTCTCTTCGAGACAGTTCCGGCTGATCCCACACGGGCTGAGTACCGCCAGGGCGGAACACTGGGCAGTGACCGGAAACATTGGTTCAGGGCGAAGTTCGGCAATGGGCGGTTCCGGCTGTTCTTTCGCTACAGCAGCAAGGAAAAGGCGATCATCTATGCCTGGGTGAAGGATGAAACCACGCTTCGCACCTATGGTTCCAGAACAGACGCGTATACCGTATTCCGCAAGATGCTCGACAGCGGAAGCCCTCCAGATACATGGGAGACGCTTCTGAAAGAAGCGAACAAATCAGGCGTGTCAGAGCGCCTCCGGGCATTGGGGACTGATCCGTCAGAAAAGCAATCGGCGGATCCCGCGGCGCCCTAGAGTTGGCCGGGAGATTTGAACACCACGCAAACCGTTGGCGGCGGCTGGCTTGCCGAGAGGCGGTCCTGGCTATTTGTGGCGCCAAGCGGGCTCATGCCGGAGACTTGGAACGCGCTGGTGAACCCACGGCACAGAGAAGGCAACGTTCTGAAAACCACAAGGGTCTATAAGCATCCTTTCGACGTTCGCTTGCTCTACGTATCAATCTCGTGATGAGGCGGGGGCACTGGGCTAAAGAAGAGATTTCCACCCATTTCCGCAAGGTTCTATGGCATTTTCGGTGTTGGTGGGTTCTATAAAAGGGGATGTCAAGTAAAAACACTTCTCCTGATCG
The DNA here is from genome assembly GCA_021806005.1 of Acidobacteriota bacterium. GTDB lineage: Bacteria > Acidobacteriota > Terriglobia > Terriglobales > Acidobacteriaceae > Granulicella. The sequence continues at coordinate 1,476 of JAJZDM010000070.1, forward strand.
GCCAGAGGGAAGTGGTTTTACTGACATCCAGCCCCTGCTGGCCGCCGCGATGGATTTGGCTTGGGCGCGGTGGTTCCTGGCTCTGGCCGGTGCGGCTTCGATGGTCATTTCAGAATTGACAAGTGTTAGGTTACAAGCTACAGTTGTTCAGGTGAGGATGCGCAACTTCATCCATAAGGGCTTGATGAAGCTGTACGCGGACGACGCTGCCAAGGGCGTTCCACCCGACACCGTGGACAAGCTCCGCAAGATGCTCGCCTTTCTGGACGACATGGAGGACCCGGAGGAGTTGCGGGCGCTGCCATCATGGAAAGTCCATAGTCTGACGGGCGACCGCAAGGGCTCATGGAGCCTGAGTGTAACCGCCAATTGCCGGTTGACCTTTCGGATCGACGCAACCGAACGCGAGATTTGCGACATGAACTTAGAGGACTACCACTAGGGTCGAAGGAGAACATACCATGCCTATGATTAATCCGCCCCATCCTGGGGTTTTTATTCGCACGGAGATCATCGAAGCCGCAGGGTTGACGGTGACAGCGGCGGCGATGGCGTTGCGCGTCTCGCGGCCTGCGTTGTCCAGCCTGCTCAACGGCAAGGCCGACCTCTCCGGAGATATGGCGCTGCGGGTCGAAAAGGCCTTTGGAGTGAAGATGGACACGCTGATGCGGATGCAGTCGTCTTATGACATTGCCCAAACGCGCAAGCGCGAAAACCAAATCCGTGTGCCGCGCATCTCCGTGTTGGCCGCTACGCACTAGCGCGAGGCAATATACCTCCGAACCTCAATGACGAGGTTGAGAAGGGACCACACAAAGCGTGCTAAGAACAGCCGCCAGCGGCTCCGGCCAAAGTCGGCTTCGAGAGGCTCGGGGTCGGCGCGGCGCATGGCGCTGACCTCTTTTGGAGGGATCGTGCGTCTCCGCCACCAGCGTCCAGATCTGCTTATCCGGACGGGTTCTTGCCGCTCTGAATGGGCGATAAGGAGGGGACAGGCAAGACAAAGGTATTCTGATCTCAGTGAGGACGACCCGGTTTTGACGAACTGGTTGCGACAATGAGCCGGTTCCAAGCAACTGGTCGCGACGAGGGGGAACTGGTTTGGACGCTCAGCCCCGTAGCGATGGAGAGCCGCTGCATTGACCCACCATGTTCGCATCCTGATGCTGGCCGCCTGCGCGGCGACCCTGTTGGCCGGCGCATGGCCCGTCGCTGCCCGGGCGCAGGGTGCTGAGAAGCCTGCACCGGGGTTCACGATTCTGCTGCGGCGGATGGATGTGGATGTGGACGGCGCTCCCAACGCTTATGGGCCCCCGGGCTCACATACGCTGGACAAGCTGCACGATGCCCGCTATCGGGGACTGCCTTTTGGCAAGATCGTGGGCTACCTGACCGACGACGACCATCCCAATATTCCGATCGTCCAGGGACCGAACGACCCTTGTCCGGGTCTTTACATCTCGCAGACGGCTTACACCGACCCGGCGATCACCGAGCCCAGCAACCCGCGTCGCTATGTGAATGCGGCGAAGATCAACTACGTGGTGCTGGGCAAGCGGGAGCGGAAGCTGGGTGCGCGGCTGGGGGATTTTGTGACCGTGACCAGCCTGCGCACCCACCGGACGGTGTTTGCGATTGTGGGCGATGATGGAAATCCCTCCGGCAATGAGGGATCGCTGCATCTGCTGCAGGACCTGGGCTATCCGTTTCATGACGGCATCAACGATTCGGTGACGCATCGCGAGATCGAGGTTCACTTCTATCCCGGCTCCAACCCGCAGCATCTGTTCTTCCGCAGCCAGGCCGCGCTGAACGCTGCCGCACAGGCGCAGATCGCGAAGATGGAGGGTGCGAAGTAACATCTGGTCCGCGGGGAGGGTGGAACGCCTGATGCGATGTGCGGTACTGCCTCGGGAAGGCTCCACGGAGGCATCTTGCCAGCCCGTCGTCCGCCTCCACGATCACGAAACCGCCGGACAGCATCCAATGGTGGTTGCAAGCGTCCTGGAAGCTGCATCGGAAATCCTACCCTCTGGAGTTACACATGAACTACCGTTCTCTTGGCCGCTCCGGCCTGAAAGTCCCGGAGCTCTGTTTTGGTACCGGAACCTTTGGTGGCGACGATGAGTTTTTCAAGTCCTGGGGCCACATCCAGGACATGGAGGCCGCTCACCTGATCGATGTCTGCATGGAGGCCGGCTGTAACTTCTTCGACACCGCCGATATCTACTCCAACGGGCAGAGCGAGACGGTGCTGGGCCGGGCCATCGCCCACCTGCGTCGCCAGGATGTGCTGATCTCAACCAAGGCTACCTTCCGTGGCGCCAACGTCGGCCCCAACGGCGTTGGCAGCTCCCGCTATCACCTCCTGGAGGCGCTGGAGGGATCGCTGCGGCGGCTGAACACGGATTACATCGACGTCTATCATCTGCACGCCTTTGATGCCACCACGCCGGTGGAGGAGACGCTGAATACCCTGGACAAGATGGTTCGGGATGGCAAAGTCCGTTACATCGCCTGCTCGAACTTCTCCGGATGGCACCTGATGAAGTCGCTCTCGGTCTCCGAGCGTTACGGCTGGGCCCGTTATGCAGGCCACCAGGTGTACTACTCGCTGATTGGCCGCGACTATGAGTGGGAGTTGATGCCGCTGGCGCAGGATCAGGGCGTAGGCGCTCTGGTATGGAGCCCGCTGGGGTGGGGCCGCCTGACGGGCAAGATCCGGCGCGGACAAAAGTTGCCGGCAGACTCGCGCCTGCAGAGCAGGCTGGTGCTGGATGCCGGTCCAAGACCCGGCTGGGAGTATGTGTACAAGGTAGTGGACGCGCTGGAAGATCTCTCCCGGGAGACGGGCAGGACGGTTCCTCAACTGGCGTTGAACTGGCTGCTGCAGCGCCCAACGATCAGCACGTTGATCATCGGCGCGCGCAACGAGGAGCAGCTTCGCGCCAACCTGGCGTCTACGGGATGGAACCTGAGCGCGGAGCAGGTGGCGCGGCTGGATGCCGCCAGCGTTGTCCCGCTGGCGTACCCCTACTGGCACCAGATCCAGTTCGAGGAGCGCAACCCCTTCCCGGTGCCCCAGGTGCTGACCAACAGTCCCGACTCCGAATGATGCGCGCGGAGGGACGAGGCGGAGCGCCTCGCCCCTCCCCCCTGGCGCGAGAGATTCAGGCAGCGGCGGGATCCTGCGGGCGAGGCAGGCACGGCAGTCTGTTTGCAGTTGCCCCATTTCAACAGCGCACCCGGCAGCAGCGAACCTGGCGGAAGCGCATGCGGCGTTGTGCCGATCGCCCACCTATATTTTCCGTGTTGCTGGGGCCCCCGAAGTGGGCTTGCCATGGCGTTTTCGTTGGGGAAAACGCCCAAAAGGTCGAGGCATCGGGTATGCCTACACGGAAAGATCTTTCTGGCTCCGGCTGGGTTGGAACGTGCTCGCCGCGGTGTGTTGCCCTGGCGCCGACGTTGCCTTTCTGTAACGCCTCCTGTCTACTGTGTATAGAAGCCAGGGCGGATATCGCCTTATCCGATGGTTGACGAGGCGGTCTTCCCAACTGGCTGTGACGGCCTGGCGGCGGTACCTTACGGGTACGACAGCCCTGGTTTTGCCGTACGGAGTACGGCCCTGCTGAAGAGGAGCGCGCAGCGGATGAACGCCGATCTCGAACATCTCATCACACTCCAGGCTCAGGATCTGGAGATCCGTCGTCTTCGCCAGCAGCTTGGCGAAGGCCCCCTGCAGGTGAAGGTCGCTGAAGAGAAGCGCGCGCAGGACGAGGCCGCGCTGCAGGCAGCCGAGAAGGGTCTGGCCAGGGAGGAGGCGCTGCGCCGCTCCCAGGAGCTGGAGGTAAAAGAGCGACAGGGCAAGGCCGCCCGCCTGCGCAAGCAGATGGAGACGGCTACCTCCGCCGCGCAGATCTCCGCTTTGGAGCATGAGATAGGCTTCTGCGAGCAGTCCATCGCCAGGCTGGAAGACGAAGAGCTGGCCTCGCTGGAGCGTACCGAGGGCTTTGAACGGGCGCGCGGGCAGGCCACCCTGGCGCTGGAGGTGGATACAGCCACACTGGCCGCCATCCGAGTCCGGGTCGCCGACCTGACAGCCCGCAACGCCGCTGCGATCGCCTGCATTGAGGCTGAGCGCTCTGCCACCCGTGCGCTGCTGGCAGGCTCGCCCGGCGGAGAGGCTCACCTTTCCGCCTACGATCGTATTGCGAAGTCCAAGGGAACAGGGCTCTCCGAGGCGATCGATCACAAGTGTTCCGCCTGCCAGATGATGGTGCGTCCGCAGCGCTGGAACGATCTTACGGACCGCGATCCGCACAGCGAACATGCACAAACGATCTTTACCTGCGAGACCTGTGGCCGCATGCTCTACTATGACCCTCGCCGCGACGCCCCGGTTCGCTGGGCTGCGGGCGAGAGGCTCTCAGCCGCCTCCAACCCGTGAAGCGCGATCAGCCGCGGACGTGACTTGAGACCAGCCTCCCCCCTCCTGTCCGCGTCATCTTCTGCTTCTGCCGCATCGTTCCTGCCGTCCTGCCGCATCCTTCTTCCGGAGCTTGTCCAGCAACATGGTTCTTTCGAAATCCCCCGCCCGCCAAATCATCGCCATCGACATGGATGAGGTCATCGCTGACTCTCTGGGAGAGCATCTCCATCGCTACAACCGCGACTTCTCCACGGCAGCCCAGCCGCCTTTCACCAAGGAAGATCTGCGCGGGCGTCGGCTCTGGCAGATCGCGCCGGCGGAGCACCACCCGCTTCTGGACAGATACTTTCGCGACGAGGACTTCTTCCGGGTGCTGCAGGTGATGCCCGACGCTCAGCGCGTGATCCAGCGGCTGCAGACCCGCTATGAGGTCTTCATCGCCTCAGCCGCCATGGAGGTTCCTACCAGCTTTGCCGCCAAGTTCGCATGGCTTGAGGAACACTTTCCCTTTATCCCTACCTCGCACATCGTCTTCTGCGGGGACAAGTCCATCCTGCGTGCCGACTATCTCATCGACGACAACCCTCGCCAGCTAAGCTCCTTTCATGGCGAGGGGATCATCTACACCAGCCCGGCCAACATCCACATCAGCGGCTACCGTCGGGTTGACGACTGGCGAGCCGTAGAGGCTATGTTTCTGGATGGAAGCGCCTGACGCCAACCGCACCCCGATTCAAGCCGGGTCAAAGAATGCCACTGCGTTTTCTGTTGAAGTGTTTCCAGTCCCCGGGCTTCCGGGTTCCTCTGCCCTGCGGGAAACCGGCTGCGCAGTACGGTACACGTGCGGTGTTGCCAGCAGTTGAGCCGAAGATGCGCCACAACCGGCAGGGTGAGGCAGACGCTTTCAGGAAGTCCATGCAGCCGGTTCCACCTGCACTGAAAATGCTTTAGGCTCATCTGCATGGACCCTATGCGCCACCGGAGAGAGAGCGGCCCGGGAGAACACCGCAATCTGGCTCTCGCCGCGGCTTTTCTGCTGTCTGGCCTGGCTGGCTGCGCCAGTCCCGGTCCGCCGCGCCCACCCTCGCTGCACCTGCCGCGGCCGGTGAGCGACCTGACCGCCGTGCGCATCGGCGACACGGTCCAACTGCGCTTCACAGCACCGTCTCAGTCTACGGACAAGCTGGCGTTGCACGGCTCGATTCCGGGCGAGTTCTGCCGCCAGCTGCCTGACCAGAGCTGCATCCCTGTGCCCGCTTCGAAGGTCTCCATCCCCGTTGGCAGCTCGAGCAGTTCGAAGGGGTCTGCCTCCTCCAAGGGAGGGGGCGGCAGCGGGACCGCGAGCAACCAGATCACCTGGACCGACAGGCTGCCGGCCAAGCTCACCTCTGGAGCAGCGGAGCTGCTGACCTACCGGGTTGAGTTCTTCAGCCCCGCCCAGCGTTCCGCAGGCCTTTCCAACCCGGCCTACACCGCTGCCGGCGCTGCTCCGGCGCCGGTAACAGGCCTGCGCGCGCAGGGCTCGCGCCTGGGCATCGTGCTGCGCTGGAACCCGGAGCCCGGTCCGCCGGGAGGCTCCTCGAGCAGTTCCGCGGAGGTGGTGCTGCGGCGCGAGGATCTCTCCCCGAAGAAGCCGCATGCACAGGCAAAGGACCAGACGGCTCCGAAAGGCTCCCCGCCCGAATGGGTCTGGTTGCGGACCAACAGTTCCGCGGAGAGCGGCGTGGAGGGCTCGGATCGAACCCTGGATGCATCGGTTGTGCCCGACACGATGTACCGCTACACCGGCGAGCGCCGGGTGACGCTGCACCTGAGCCTGACGGACGGCAAACCCAAGGACCGAACGTCCGGGACACAGACGATCCTGTTGCGCAGCGCACCTTCGACCCCGGTGGTCTTTACCCTGCTGCAGATCTTTCCGCCGCCCGCGCCCACCGCGCTGACCGCTGCCGCCTACTTCAACCCCACGCCCTCGGGCACGCCATCCGGCTTTGCGGTGGATCTGATTTGGCAGCCCATCGACGCTACGGGACTGATGACTCCCCTGGCGGGCTACAACCTGTACCGTCAGCCTCTGGATGCCGCGCTACAACCAACCGCGCCGTACCGGCAGCTCAACACCACCCCGCTGCGCACGCCAGCCTTTCACGACGCAGGAGCCGACCCCGCCACCCGCTACCGTTACGCTGTGACGGCGATCGACAGCAAGGGCAACGAGAGCCGGTTGGACACCACGCTGCTGGAGCCCAGCAGCCGATAGAGCGGTCTCTGACGGGGGCTGTATCCCAAAGTTACGGCAGTCCAGCGATTTCCACCGCGGTGGAGCGGCGGCCCTGCATGATCGCCGCCAGGCGCAGCGACCCGGGGTTTGTAAGGGATGGTTCTTACGCATCGATCGCCAGCTTGGGAACCGACATCAGGTTCAGCCGCTGCAGCGTCTTCCGCGTAACGCCGGTCAGCGGCTGCTGGCTGAGGCGGCTGGTGGCCACCCACTTGCGCTCCGCCTTGGTGGCCAGAACCTTCTCCAGCAGGGATGCATCCGCCTCGCCGCTGGGTTTAGCTCCCTCGCTGAACACCTGCACGTAGTAGTTGGTATTGGTGATCGCATGGCGTAGTCGCAGGACGGGTTCGCGTCCCTGGGAGGCGTTGAGGGGTAAGGCCGGCAACTCCATCATGCCTGCCATCAGGCTGACATCCGCCGGCCTGCGCTCCAATAGTACCTCGGTGACGACGCCGCGCTTGCGCAGCGCCAGCAGGTGAGCCACGGTGCGGCTCTGCATCCGGGCCCGTGGTCGGGTGGGATGCTCGCCGCGCGTCTTGCACATCTCCAGCACCGGACAATGGGAACAGAGCGGCGACCGGGGAAGACAGATCATGGCTCCCAGCTCCATCATCGCCTGGTTGTGGTCTCCGGCGCGGTTCTCTGCCGCCGGCCTTCGGCTGGAGGGCGGTATCAACTGCTGCGCCACCTGCAGCAGCCGGGCTCTGGCCTGGGAGCCATTCCTCTCGGCCTGCCCGAGGATGCGCAAGAGCACCCGCTCCACGTTCCCATCCAGCACGGCGACACTCTCGCCAAAGGCGATACTGGCGATCGCAGCTCCGGTGTATTCTCCAACGCCGGGTAGCATCCTCAGCTTCCCGAGAGTCCTGGGCAGCTTGCCGTCAAACTCCCGGTCCACGAACTGAGCACCGCGGTGCAGCATGCGGGCACGCCGGTAGTATCCCAGCCCGCTCCACAGCGCCAGCACATCCTCCTCGTCCGCGACAGCCAGAGCATGGATCGTAGGAAACCGGTGAAGGAACTGTGTATACCGGTCAACGACGGTCGACACCCGCGTCTGCTGCAGCATGATCTCCGAGAGCCAGATTGCGTAGGGGTCCTGCGCTCCGCGCCAGGGCAGCTCCCGGGCATTCTCCGTGTACCAGGCCCTCAGCAGCCGCCGGAAGCGCAAAGCGGAGAAGTCGAGCCTGGAGACATCGAGTTCGGTAACGGCCGCAGCCGATGTGGGCGGAGGGTTCCCCTCGGCCTCCGAGCCCATCGAACTGCCCGGGGTCGTACCTTTGCCAGAACCTGTACCGAGCGCGCCGGGCTGACTCGCCTGCGCGCTCCTGCGCTTGGACATGCTGCAAACAGTCTATCCGGGCTCCCCGGGAGAGCAACACCGGCGTCTTGAATCTGTACAACTCGAGGTCGGGACCCGAAGAGCCTTGGCCTACACCAGCATGGATGCTTCGGGAATCCGGGTTCTGCGCGCCACCAGGCCGAGCACCTCCGGCCAGTACTCGACGGCCGCAGTGAAGAAGCTGCGGGCCGGTCGCCATACCAGGCCCCGAGAGACCATCGTTGCCAGAGCCACCTGCTCGGAGATCTCCCGATGGAGCCGTTCCTGGAAGCACTCCGCAGTCTCTCCGCGCAGGTACATCCGGGCTGCCAGCCGACCGCTGTGCAGGGCAATGGACATTCCATCGCCGGTGAAGGAGGGAATGACGGCAGCCTGATCCCCGAGTGCCCAGAGGCATTCGGCTTGTCCCTGCCTGCACTCCCGAACAAACCCATAGGGGATACCGGCCACTGCCAGGGGGCGATGGAGCAGAGGCTGTGCTCCCTCCAGGCGTTGCCGCAGCAGGCTGCAGTCCTGCTGCATGGCTGCCAGCAGATGTTCCCAGTGACCGCCCAGACGGCGCAACTCCGCCTGCTCCACGACGCAGCAGAGGTTGACGGCTCCATCCTCGACGGGCTGCAGGCCAGCGTAGCCGCCACGGTAGAGCATCAGCTCCACATGGCCCTCCAGGGCTGCGGCCTGGGCCGGCGAGAGCCGCCAGTACATCTTGAAGGCCACCATCGGCGACTGTCTCCCCTTGGGCCGAGCCCGGCCGCGCAGGTCGTACTTGCCGGTGGCCAGAAAGACAGCCTCCGCCTCCATGGCCGTAGCACCACGCGCCACGGCACGCCACACTGCGGCTTTTGAAGCGAGTTGCCCGATCTCCCGAGCATCGTCCTGACGAACCAGAGATTCCACCTGGCAACCGCGCATCACCCGGGCTCCTGCCTGAACTGCCCGTTGCAGCAGCAACTCGTCCAGCCGCCGACGGGTCAAGGACATCGCCCGGAAGGGTAGTTCCGCCTCTTTGACCGCGCGGCCGCTGGCCAGCCGGACCGCCCGAATGACGACCCCGCCAGCCGCTGCCACTCCAACGCCCAGTTCCTCGAGATACTTCAATGCCTCACGGCTGAGGAATTCGCCGCAGACCTTATGCTGCGACTCCCGGTCACGCTCCATCAGAACCACCGGGCGCCCGGCGCGGGAGAGCCCAATCGCTGCCGCAGAGCCCGCCAGACCACCACCAATGATGAGAACCTCAGTCTTCATTTGACCCGCTCCGCTCACAGTCTCCCGATCTACAGCAGGTGATATCCACCAGAGACCTGCGGAAGAGCCCCTTCAGCATTGGGAAGGGATGGTCCGGTTGTCAGGATTCAACTTCAGGCCCATGAGACTTACCTCAACCCTTCGGCGTAGAGCCCAGCGCTCCACGCAGGGAAGTATATCCCTAATACCAGAGCGTGCGTTCAGCACGCTGCGACTTCGAGGGGGGAGTCACAGCGTGCTGTATCACCCGACTTGCTTTCTGAGCGTCACTCGCCAGAGCTTTCTCGGCAGGCCGCCCTCTTCAAAGTCGACGACACTGAGGAGCTCAAAGCCTTTTGCCAGACGGGCCACCTTCTCCTGATCGAAGAAGTGCACGATGAAGCCTCCAACCTCCCACATCTCTTCGCCGCGATGGATGCCGGCCCCGCAGTGAGCGTCGCCGGTGTGCCGAACCGTGAAGATGTTCAATCCACCGGGTTTTAGCACCCGCCATACTTCGCCAGCGAGGCGCTCCAGTTCCGCGGTGGTCAATGCCATGCAGAACAGCATGTGGGAGTAGCATGCGTCGAAGGTCTCGTCCGGGAACGCCAGCGGTTCTCTTACATCCTGACGCACGGCGGTGACGCTGCCGGCAAAGCCGGCCGATTGTGCCTTGGACGTGATCGTGTCCACCGCGGTCTGCGTGTAGTCGGCAGCAGTCACGTGGAATCCCTTGCTGGCAAAGTAGAGGGTATCCCGTCCCTGACCGCTGCCAAGTTCCAGGAGCTTGCGTCTGTCTTCCTGCTCAAGGTGCTCCGCGGTCCGGATGGCCGGCTCGCTCGGTGCTGCACCGAACATCTCAGGTCGGGTGGAGAAGTTTGTTTGCCAATGCTCTCGCTGCGCGTGCAGAATCCCGCCGCCTTCAACGCGCGTATGCTCTTTCATCATCGTTCCTGTCCTGGTGAACGGATCGCTTTCCAACTGCCGACAGGTTCTGCTTTTGGAAGCTCGCCCTTGGCATGGTTCCATGCTATTCCATCGGGCCGCTAGGGGCATGGGGCCGGTTTCCGCGCAGAAAAAAGGAGAGAGCGAAGAAGATGGCCGCGCCGATGGCAAAGACCTGATAGCTGTCAATATAGGCCAGAGAGTAGGCCTGCACGATTACACCGCTGTAGAAGCGCCCGTAGGCCTGATTGACTGCGTCGGTGGAGCTGAGACCGGCATAGAACAGAGCATGGGACATCCGGTGAAGAGATTCGGCGGGGTAGATATCGGCGGGCGTGAGGTGGGGGACAAGAATCTGTTGATGAAACTGGGCTCGCCGGGCAAGGATGGTGGTGACGATGGAGGTTCCGAAGCTCATGCCGATGTTGCGCATGAAGTTGATGAGTGCGGAGATCGAGTTGTTCTTCTCTGCGGGCAGCCCGACGTAGACGACCGTGGTCAGAGGTACGAAGAGGAAAGGCAGCCCGATCACCTGAAGGACGCGAATCCAGGAGCCGGCCCGGAAGCTGATGAGGGTATCCATGTGCTGAGTTGAGTACCACATGCCGAACGCCATCGCCGCCCACCCAAAGTGCACCAGACGCCGCGCCTGGACCTTGCCCAGCAGTCTACCGACCAGGGGCAGTTCCAGGAGCAGAAACAGGCCACCAAAGGAGAGCAGGAGTCCCGCACTCTCCGCCGTGTATCCCATGAGGGTCTGCAGGTATAGAGGCAGCATGACCAGGGTGCCGAACATCATGACGCCAAAGCCGAACATCATGAGGTTGCAGGTGAAGAAGTTGAAATGCTGGAAGAGGTGGACGTCGATGACCGGATGATCCTGGAACCACTCCCAGATGACGAGGGCGAGCAGAGCGGAGGCTGAGACGAGGGTGAGCGTCAGGATGAAATGGGAGCCGAACCAGTCGTCCTCCTGGCCCTTGTCGAGCACCACCTGGAGCGCGGCGATGCCAATGGCCAGCAGACCGATGCCGATGTAGTCGATCGGGGTCCGGTTGCGGGTTCTCAGGCGCAGATAGGGAGGATCTTCGACCAGTCGCGAAGCCAGAAGGAGGGCCACGATGCCCACCGGGATGTTGATGAAGAAGATCCAGCGCCAGGAGTAGTTGTCGGTGATCCAGCCACCCAGGGTAGGGCCGATGATGGGCGCCAGCACGGTGGTAATGCCATAGACGGCGAAGGCCTGACCGCGTTTGTGTTCCGGAAAGGCGTCGGCCAGAATAGCCTGCGCCACGGGCTGCAAACCTCCGCCAGCCGCGCCCTGCAGAACACGAAAGAGAATCATTGCAGCGAGGCTGGGCGCCATACCGCAGAGCACGGAGCTGGCGGTGAAGAGCAACAGGGAGATGAGAAAGTATCTCTTCCGGCCGATGGTGTTTGCAATCCAGCCGCTCAGGGGCAGAATGATGGCATTGGCCACTAGGTAGGAGGTCAGGATCCAGGTGGCCTGATCGTTGCTGGAAGATAAGCTGCCGGCCATGTGCGGCAGGGCGACGTTGGCGATGCTGGCATCGAGCATTTCCATGAAGGCGGACATCGCGACCACCGCGGCGATGACCCAAGGGTTGTGTGCAGGCTTCCACGGAGCCGCTGCGGAGAGTCCGCGGGGAGCCGCCTGGGCCGGGACTCCTCCTGCATTTGAATCACTCATATTCGATCTCCCCGATAGGTTGAGCTTTAGCGGAGCCGGATACTCGGCTCGACAGAGAGGCCGATCTGAAGGAGGTGGTTGGGATCCTGTCCGGGATCGAAGACGATGCGGACGGGCACCCGTTGGACCACTTTCACGTAATTGCCCGTAGCGTTCTCGGGCGGCAGCAGGCTGAACTGCACTCCGGTAGCGCCTGCAATCCCCTGAATCTTGCCGGTGTAATTCCGATCCGTCTCGTCCACATGGATCCTGACCGGCTGGCCAGGATGCATCCCCTTCAGCGCTGTTTCCTTATAATTGGCCGTCACCCAGATATCCTGTGTCGGCACGATGGTCATGAGCGTCTGGCCAGGGGCGACGTTCTGGCCGGCCACTGCGGTGCGCTTTCCTATGATTCCCTCTGTCGAGGCCACGATGGTGGTGTATTGCAGATCGAGCTCGGCGCGATGCAGTTCAGCTTCTGCCTCTTCGACGGCGGCTGCGGCGGCCTGGGCTTTGGCTTGCGTTACCTGCATCTGCTGAGGCCGGGTATGGGCTCGGCGGAGTTCAGCCTCCGTATCCTGCATTCGGCTGCGGGCCTGGGTCACCTGCTGTTCGGCTGCCGCCACGCCGGCCTGGGCTCCGGCGACATCGGCGGCGCTCGCCTTCGAGGCCGCAATCGCCTGATCATATTGCTGGCGGGAGATCTCGTGCTTGCCGATCAACTGACGATAGCGCTCCAGATCGTCCTGGATCTTGACGTCGTTGGCCTCGGCCTGGGTGAGACGTGCTTCGGCTTCCTGAAACTGTTTTTCTGAGGCCACAATCCCAGCCTGCGCACCCTGCACATCCGCCTCGGAGGCGTTGACCTGACTCTGGGTGCTGACGGAGGTGATGGGCACCCCGCCGAGTGCGGCGCTGGCTTCAGCCTGGGCCTCCGCCAGGTGCGCTTTCGCCAGATCGACGGCCACCTGATAGTCGGTCGGATCGAGTTGCACCAGCACTGTTCCTTTCTCGACATACTGCGTATCGTCGACCGTCACTCGGGTAACGTAGCCGGAGACGCGCGCGCTGATGGGATGCAGGTATCCTTCAATCTCCGCGTCGTCGGTGGTGGCGAATTGGGACTCGTAGTGCCAGAGTCCCACTGCGCCAAGGATCGCAACGGCCAGAATGGCCAGCAGAATGCGCATCTTTTTCCCGTTGGACTGTCCGTTGCCGGGAACATCGTCGCGCGTTTCGGCCGACTCTGCGCTGGGGCTCGATACCCTTGCCTGGACTTCTTCACTCATCGGTTGTTCTTCATGGTTCATGGCTATTTCTCTCCCAGATAGCTGAGGCCTTCATGCTCGGCGACACCCATCGCGCGAGCCAAATTGAGTTTGGAGATGCTGTATCGGTAAAGGCTGGCAATGTAAACTTCATCGGCCTGGGCGACGGCCTGCTGCGCCTGAACAACCTCCACGTTGTTGGTGACGCCGGATGAAAACCGATCGCGAGACTGATCCAGGGTCTGGGCTGCAAGCGTGGTATTGGTCTGCGCCACACCCACCTGATCGGCATTGGTATTCAGATTCAGCAAGGCAGTGCGAACGTCGTAGTCGATCTGCTCCCTCAGGTTGGAGAGTTTGCTTTGTGCCTGATTCAGGCGGGCTTGTGCCGTCTGGATCTCTCCTCGGACTCGACCCCCCTGGAACAAGGGCACGTTCACTGAGCCGGCGACCAGATAGGTCTGGTGGCCGTCGGTCAATCCTCCAGCGCCGATGTCGCCCCAGCTTGCATTGACCCCGGCAGAGGGATAACGCTGAGCACGCGCCGCGCGCACCTGCGCCTCCGCCGCAGCGACCTCCGCCATCGCGGCCTGATAGTCGCCGCGATGCTGGTAAGCCTGAGCAACGGCATCTTCGATCGCCGGAGCGGAGATAGGCTTGTAAGGAACGCGGGTGGCAAGTTCAAACGCCTGACTGTCCGCGAGGCCGATGGCGCGTGCCAGATTCAGCTTCTCCGTGGCGTAGGCGTTCTGCGCGGCGAGCAGGTCTTCCTGTTGCTGCTTCAGTTCCACAAGCGCGCGAAGGGTGTCGATCTGCGGGCTCAAACCGGCCGTCTCCCGATCCTCGGCGAGTTGGTAGAGCGCCTGCGCCGTGTCCCGTTCCGCTGTGGCGGAGTGCACCTGGGCCTCGCCGGCGATAGCCATGAGATAGGCGTTGCCGACTGCCAGCACCACCGTATCGCGAGCCTCCTGATAGGTGAACTTTGCCGCGGAGATCTGCTGCGATGCGGCGCGAGATGCCGCCAGATTGCTGAGGTTCAATAGTGGCGCGGAGACTGCAAGCTGGGCGTCAAAGACGTGAAAGGGGCTGGGGATGGCGGGGATCGAAGGAGGAAGCGTTTTGGGCCCAACCATCGCTTGCAGGTCAAGCTCCTGCTCCAATCCGCTGACGCCTCCATTCACCTGGGGTAACAGGCGGCTGAGCGCCTGCCTGCGCCCACCGTTGGCTGCCCTCGTCTCTTCACCGCTCAGCAGCAGCCCCAGATTGGTGCGCAGTCCGCGAGCGATAGCCTCTTGCATGGTCAGGTTGAGCGTCCCTGCCACAGGCTCGGCGGTGACTGAGCTGCCCAAATAAGGATTCTGCGCAGAATCCACGTCGAGCGACTGCTGCGCCATCACCACGGGAAGACCGGAGAGGGCAGCCGCCATCAGCATTACGGCTGTCCTCCCTCTCACTTTCGCCGCATCTTTTCGAAACAACAGCATGGAAGGACTCCTGTTCGCTTACCTTTTCTCTGGCGCCATCGCCGCAAAGACCGGCTCGGCGTCTCCAATCACCTTCGTGGCCAATGCAAAGCGGACGATGCGCACGGTCTCAAGCACCTTCGCCGGCGCAATGTCCTGCATCTTTACCTTGTTGGCCATCGCCTGGATGCAGGCCTGGCTGCTGGCCGCAAGCGCGGAGGCGAGATAGATCAGGGTGCGAGTTTCATCGTCGAGCGCTCCCTCGGTCGGCATAGCATAGCCGCGCGAGCGGAGGTGCTCCCACAACAAACCTTCGTCGACGGTAACAGCCTTCTCAATGGCTGAGGGAATTGCGCCCATGGTCTTGCGCATCATCTCGAAGACCTGCTCAACGGTTGGCTTCTGCTCTGTATTCATCAATTGCTCCTTCTGTCGTCTTTCTCGTTCCATTGGGTTCGCGAGAATAAAGCCCCGCGCCGCTTGGTTTGTTACAAAGAATATGTATCCTGCTGCGACCTTTCAGCCTCCTGCGATGAGGTCGGTCCACGACAGATGAACTCCGATAGAAACGAGCAGAAGTCCTGTAACTCTCCGCGCCCAAACTTCAACGAAGGTTAGCCTGTCAAACAACCTGGACATCGATCTTGCCGCAGACCCCGTGAGGGCAGCAAAGACAATGACCGGCAGCGCAGTACCGAGGCCGTAGAGAGCCGGCAAAAAGATCGGAGACCGCGAGGAGGTGGCGAGCGGAATCAGAGTTCCGAAAAACAGCGCTGCAAAGATCGGGCAAAAGGAGAGCGCGAATAGGGCGCCCAGAAGAAAGGATCCGCCGAAGTGCTGCGCCAGACGTTCGCCAACTCTGGCGCTGGTCGTGATGCCAAGCTGTGGAAGGCGCAGAAGCCCGACCAGAAACATCCCCGCTAGAACCAGGATGGGGCCGAGCAACTGGTTGACGTATCTGTTTAGAGATAACGATAGCTGAGGAATGGAGAGCTGGCTGCTCACCAGAAGAGCCGCAACTGCCACGTACGCTATCGCCCTGCCCAGCAAATACAGCAGCCCTGACAGGAGCACGAGCCGCGGACGCGACATCGATCTTGCAACATAGGAGACGGCTGCGACGTTGGCTGCAAGCGGGCATGGGCTGACGGAGGTCAGAGTCCCAAGCCATAAGGCAGTCGTCCCTGCGATCCAATACGAATTCATTTCAGCTAGCCCCTAAGGAAGAGCGCACCTGGGCCTGGACGTAGCTCCGCAGCGTCTGATCATCTTGCTGGATCTGCCGCACATATGCGAGATTTTTGTAAGATACCTGGCGTCCCGTCATGACATTCACCATGACCAGCGAACTCCAGTAGATTTGATAGTCGGTTGTAAAGTGCCGATTGGCCGGGTTTTCGATGTCCACGGCACGCCATAGAACTTCCCCACTGCTGATCGCATGGGGGAACCCAGCCGCAATCGCGCCCCGGGAGACTGCCTCAAGATGACGGCAGGACGGGCATTGATGATGGCCGTGAAAGAAGTACACTACGACGCGCGTGTTTGCCGGCATTGACGTTGGTTCGACGGTAGCGGTTTGGGTTGTGAAGGATGGGCCTGAATCCCCCACCGTTTGACCTGGCCGATCGTAAGAAGGATTGCGGACAAAAAAGAAGAGGCAAGCAGCGATGAAGAGCAGGAGTACCGTTCTGAAGAAGGTCTTCGCATTCATAGCGCGCCTCCTTGTGGGGCCGGCGAGCCGGCGGAACTTTCCTGCAAAGCGGCAAGGAAACACCCCTGAAGTGAGTGTGTTTCCGGCACCCCTGGAGTGAAGTGGTGCTGAAAAAGCCTTCGGCCAACCTGGAGAGCTACGTTCTGGATAGTTTCGCGATCCGCCTGGATGCCGAGTGCGCGCAGCGTCACAAGAAAATCGAGGTGCCGCCGCGCGCGGCGATACTCAGGCTCACGCAGCGGATGCAGAAGAACCTTCTCCGCAAGATCGAAATCGAAATCGACCAGGAGTGTTCCATGCACCAGCAGAGACCTCCACCGGCGGGCCTGGGCATTGCCGGAGATCTTCCGCCCAGCGACCGCAACATCCGAGGTTCCCTCCACTACGCCAGCGATGCCGAAAGCGTCAAGCAGAGCACAGATCAGGTCTGTACCCTGACGGAAGCCAGCCATCAGGTCGAGGCGATCGGGCGCCGGCGTTATCAGCGAATAGTTCAGTACTCCGCTCGTCTGGAGCACTGTGCCGCCGCCTGTGCAACGCTTGAGCACCACTACGCCAAGTTCCGCGCACGCGTCTGAGTTCACTGATTGTTCGACCCGTTCGCTGGATCCCATCACGACGGCGGGCGGGCCGCCCCACCAGAAGCGCACCAAGCGCCGGCCCGTGGAGAAAGCCGTGCGGGCCATGCTCTCATCGAGCGCGAGATTTTCGGCTACGTTCGGAGCCGACCAGAGTAGGACTTCCATTACTTTGCCGCCTGCATGCCTGCGAACCTTTGATATTCCGCCAGAAGAGCGTCTTTATACGCATCCTGTTCCGCGGGTGGGACCGGATGATAGATCCTGACCAGCGCCAGCAGCGCCGCGGCAGGAGATCCATCGGCTTTGGCTGCTCTTTCGGCAAAATGTGCAAAGATCAGCGGCAGGCCCGGAATCTCCACCGTCTTGCCGCCAATGCTGAGGCTTGCGCCTGGTAGTGGGCTCGAACAGGCGCACTGCGCCTTGCCTGCGCCCACCGGCGTGCTCTCTGCGCCTGCGGATGTCGCGGAGGCCAGCACCGTGTCCACTGCGGCTGCGATCCGCTCGGCAACCGCCCATACGGCCTCGGTGTCGTCCTGCGTAAGGGCCTTCGTGGAGCGGATGCAGCCCTCAGCCGCGTGGCCCAGAATCTCCGGCACCACGAGGGCTATGCTGACAGGTCCGCTGTGCGTTTCCGTGCCCCACTTTGCGCACTGCTTCTCACAGCCATCCACGGTGATCGTCGGATGTGTCCGCGCGAAGTTCCGCTCGCCTTCGTTGCCGGCCAGAAACAGCGGTAGACAGAGCGTCACGGTTCGGTCTGGACGCAACAGTTCCAGAACTCTGCGTGTCGCCAGGCGTGAAATGGTTCCACCGGCAAGCGCCTCGCCGCTGCATGAAATGATGCCAACCTTTGTCGCATCTGCGTTCATCGGACTGTTCCCTCCACTCCCAGCAACTCTGCGGCCTCGCAGTGGACGCTCTGGGCAATCGCTTCGGAAATCTTCCATCCGTCTTCGGTCAGCGCCGTCGCTGTTCCGGGCCTGGCCCCGCGGAAGTTGCGGAAGGCCTCGGCCACCTGAATCGCTTTGGCGACCCGGCCGCCAGACATCTCCACGTTCTTCTGGGCGCAGGCCTTGGCGCAGCCGTCGATCGTAATGCAACGATGGCGCTGCACGGCTTCAACCGCCTCCGGGTCGCCCTTGACCAGCAGCGCCAGACAGAGTGTGGCTGTCTTGTCATAGGCCAGGCCGTCCGTCACCCTATAAGTGGCTTCGCGGCCGATCAGCCCATGCACCTTGCCGATCCCGCTGCAGGGGATCACCAATATATCTCCTTCTTTCAGTGTGTGCGCCATCCGTCAGTCCCTTTCACGCTTCTTCCGCTTTGTGCTTCACTGTTTTTGCATAGGCGTCCGAGTTCAGCAGTAACTCCTGATCTCCGGGCCAGTTGCTCAGCTTCAACTCCAGGATCCATCCCTTCCCGTAGGGGTCTTCGTTAATCAGCGTGGGGTTGGAAATAACCTCCGGGTTCACCGCGACGACGGTACCCGCAACCGGAGCCACGACTTCAAAGACCGCTTTGGAGGACTCTAACGTGCCCAGCTCGCCGAACTGCTCCACTGCCTGGGCTATCGCTGGGGCATCGACGAAGTTAATGTCCGTCAGACTCTGCTGCATGTAATCGGAGATCCCGATCCGCGCCACATCACCTATTGGGCGCACCCAGACATCGTTCTCGTTGAACCAGTAGCCTGCAGCGGGAATTCGAAACTCGAACTTGTCGTGTGTCACGACCATGTAGTCGCCTGGCAGCGGGAACTCCGTGGAACTGGCGCCTGAGGGTAGAGCTGGAGCCGGGGCCAAAAAGCTTTGCGCCAGGCCTTCGGCGATGGTTTTCGCCAGCGCCTCGCCGTTGGAGGCAAGACGCAATGTAGGCTCCAGCGTCATCCCGGAAGACTTCAGCGCGCCCGCTATCAGAACCTTCCGGTCGATCTTGAGATCCAGACTTTCCGCGAGCTTGCTGGCGCAGCGCGTCGAGCACCCGTCCACAACAATCAAAGAGCTTTCGGCGAACACTTTCTTGTAGCGGGCCAGAGAGCGATTCAATAACACCGGGCAAACAATCTCGCTGTCGGCGACTGCCGCCATGCGGATGGCGACTTCGCGCGCGACCGACCCTTCGGGTTTGTCGAGGCCGGTACAAGAGAGGACTGCCGTTTTCATTGGACGCTCTCCTGTTCGCGTATCTGTTTGATCGCAGCAATCGTCGCCTGCTTCTCAGGGAACGAAAGGGCATCCGGGCCGCAGGTCTTGGAGCAGGCTCGGCAAAAGACCACGCAGTTGTTCGGGTTGGCCACAACCAGCCTGCGGTCGCCCTCGCGCTGCTCGAAGACCCGGTGCGGACAGAAGGCAGCGCACTCCATGCAGAATGTGCACTTCGCGTAGTCGATTGTCGGATGCCACATGATCTTCTCCCTGGGTACGCCCATGAATGTCGCCTCAGTCATCGCAATGCCCTCCCATCCCGGCGAGCTTTGCCGAAACCTTCTCGATGGCTTCATCGGTCGTCAGGTCGCGGATGTCAATCGGCGTCATATCCTGCTTCGCATCCAGCCCTTTTGCGGCAAAGGCATCTCGGAACATCTTGTACTGCATGTTGGGAGCGCAGGCGGCGATCACCAGCGGGCGCTTGGCTTCAAGAAAATCGCCAAGGAAACGATCTCCATCGACCTCGCAGAGTTGCGGATGGATGGCGCCGTACTCCACGGGGAGTTCCACGCGCGCCCGGTTGATGAAATCCCAGATGTCCATCTTTTCGAAGCCGGGACACTTACCCGTACAGACACACATCAATAAACCTGGAAGCTGCTCCGCCATTTAGTTGCCTCCTTCCTCGATCAGCATCTCGCGAATCTCTTCCGGAGACGGTATGCGACCAGCCGATTTCACCTTCCCATTGATCGCCAATCCCGGAGTCATCAAAATCTGGAACTTGAGAATATCTTTGATCTCCGTCACCTTCTCCATCTCCACCGCGACGCGCAGGCTTTGAACGGCCTTTTCGGCATTCGCCGTCAACTGCTTGCAACGCGTGCATCCGGTGCCTAGAATGTGAATCTTCATCATCGTGTTCCTCTCGCAAACTGCGCTATCTCCGGGACCGTCTGGTGACCTTATGTGCCTGACCGCCCTCTCTCCTTCAGAGCCTGTGTCGCGCACGTAAACAGGCTGCAGACGCACGGGGTCAGCAACCGGTAATAGACGGTGGTTTTCTCGCGTCGAT